>JANNDV010000045.1:0-24277 GCA_031387975.1 Acaryochloridaceae cyanobacterium OTE_75_metabat_521
GGTGGCGTTAGTGGCTTGCATGCACAAGCTATTAACCATTCTCAATGCCATGATTAAGAAGGGCACAGACTGGCAACCACCCCAGCTTTGTGATCCGCAATTGACATGATTTGCTTGACTTTCAAGATAATCGCTTCTCCCCTTGTGGGAGAAGGGGAACAAGATTCTTCCTCCCCTCTCCCAGAACGGGAGAGGGGTAAAGCCTTTGGCTATAAGAAAGGGGGTGAGGGTCATAGTGTGGTTATTAAATCCACGATCCTAAGTGTTTTGTTTCAAAGGGTTTTAGCTAAACCTGCCCCTACCGCTAGACGTTTTGAATCGGATATTCTTCAATTGTGAAACCGCTTACGCCCAATCGTCTTGGGATGCTATACGCCACGCTGGCCTACGGATCTTGGGGGCTTGTGCCGCTGTACTGGAAGCATTTTGGTACAGTTCCAGCGCTTGAAATTCTAGGTCACAGAATGGTGTGGTCTAGCTTATTGCTGCTAATGGCGTTGGCGGTGCAGAAAAACCTGTCGGAGCTGACAAAGCTGCTGGTTTCGCCTCGGCGCTGGCTGCCGCTATTGCTCACGTCCTCTATTTTGTCTCTTAATTGGGGGCTTTATATCTATGGCGTTGGCACAGGGAGGATTGTTGAAACCAGTCTGGGTTATTTTATTACCCCCCTCATCAATGTTTTGTTAGGCGTTTTCATCTTAAAGGAGAGGCTGACTTGGGGGCAAAGCGGTGCGGTATTTTTGGCAGCGCTAGGGGTCTTAAATTCTGTGGTGGCACTGGGGCAGGTGCCTTGGCTGGGGTTAACGCTGGCGGTTTCTTTTGGCTCTTACGGCCTATTGCGAAAGCTGATTCCGGTGAGTCCTTTGGTGGGGCTGACGATGGAGACGTGTTTGTTAAGTCCGGTGGCGATCGCCTATCTCACATTCCTCAACACCCAACACACCAGTCACTTTGCTCAAAACCCTACACTCACCGTGCTGTTTATAGGAGCTGGTGTGATCACATCTCTACCGCTGCTGTGGTTTAACAATGCGGCACAGCGACTGCGGCTTTCAACGTTAGGGTTTTTCCAGTACATTGCCCCCAGTTTACAGCTCGGGTTAGGCATACTGATCTACCATGAGCCATTTACCCAGGCGCATCTTGTGACTTTTGGCCTAATTTGGGCTGCTTTAGCACTTTATTCAGTCACTTCTGCGCTGCAAAGACCTAAGGATGTAAACGAGCATTGACAAACCCCATTAAAATCTCTGAATTAACCGTTGATTGAATATTTAACTTGAGCTGAACTTCTCTAGAGAGCTGACGTAGTTTCTCTCATTCAGAAGATTTCAAAATCTTTATTTGATACACTTGGTATAGGCCAAATAATTTTTCTTTTGTTCGGGTTAATGCTATGAACATCACAAACACCTTGAATGAGATTGTAGCTCTGAGCATTGAAGAGCGGATTAATCTTGTCCAAGACATTTGGGATAGTATCGCAGCAGATCAAGCTTGTGCCGATCTAACGGACGGACAAAAACAAGAGCTTGAGCGTCGCACTGCTGACTATGAAGCCAATCCAGATAATGTGATGACATGGGAAGCTGTTAAGGCTTCGATCAAAGGACAATAATGGACTATGTATTGGTATTTCGTCCAGAAGTCCGTGAAGAGCTAAATGATGCGTATGTTTGGTACGAAAGTCAGAAATTAGGTCTTGGTGATGATTTTTTGGACTACATTGATAAATCGCTGAATCAAATTTGTCAAATGCCTGAATTGTATGCTGCTGTTCATCAGGATATTCGGAGATCGGTCGTGCAGCGCTTTCCTTATACTGTGTATTACCGAGTCGTATCAAGTCGGGTTATTGTGACAGCAATTTTTCACAATCGCAGGAATCCAAAGGCTTGGCAAAGGCGAACCTAGCAAGAGCGTGTAGCGAATATGCAACCATTACCGACCTGCATAAGCGGTCATTGGCTCTTTAATCCAGCGGATGTAGAGATGCTTAAACGTAGAGCGCAGAACACGGGGCGCGCCAAAGTCAATGGGCATCATTTTTTCAGGCAGAAGCCAGTTATCAATCGCTAAATCCTGAGGCATCAACAGCGGATAGGTGATCTCAACATCATTTAAACCCAGACGATTAGCTGCTCTTTGGGTCGGCATCAAACACGGATCGACCTTCAAAATTTCAACCAAAGCACGGTCTAGAGCAAACACATTGGCAGAAGCTGCCAACACCCCTAAATCTCTGGGTTCACCGCCACTTGGGCCATTGCCTTCATGCCCAACAATGCCATCTAAGATGGTCAAGTCTGGATTAATAGTGCGAGCGGTTTCCACCAGCATTTCGCCAAACCGCTCTGCATCTTTACCTGCTTCTAGATGCCACCACGCCTTCATTTTGCCAGGGACGCAGCCAAACAGATTTTTGACCCCCAAAGTCAGCGTGAGCTGCATGTGAGACTTCACCTTGGGTAGGTTAATCACCACGTCTGCATCCATTACTTCTTTAGAAAGCCGCAGATGATCAAACGCCTCGCCCACGGCCTCATACCGCGCCCCGTGAAATTCCACGACGGGAATATCTAATTCTTGCAGCATTGGCAGGTAGCCGTTGGCTTTTGCCACCCCATAGGCTGACCCAAACGCAGGGCCATCGCCTAAAAAAGGCTTGCCCCCTGCTTCTTTGACCAACTGCGCCACGCAATACACCACTTCAGGGCGAGTGGTACATTCTTTGGTGGGTCGTGCGCCCGTCAGCAGGTTGGGCTTTAGCAACACGCGATCGCCCTTTTTCACAAAGGCACTCATGCCGCCTAAGGGTTCGAGCAGCTTTTCAATGGCAGAGCGTAGGATGGAGCTTTCGCCATAGCCAGTAGCACGCACCAACGAAACAGGCACCGTGGACATCGGAATCGCTCCTGCTAAACGTTTGCTTATATAGATCCTTAGGCAGAGGGTGCAGCCGAATCAGGCTCTGGTGTTACGGGTGCGCCCTCTGCGGCATCGGCCTTCTGCTGAAGTTCCTCAGCCCGCTTTTGCTGACGGCGGCGCTCCCCTTCGATAAACTCAGCCATTGCTTTTTGGGCTTGGACGAGCTTATCTAGATTGCCCCGATATAACTCAAGATCGCGCTGGATTTTAGTCGCCGAGAGGTTTAAGGGCACCGCCAATTTGTCGATGTACTCATTGAGCTTCTCTGTTTCCGCCACTAAGGCCGGATCGGCAGCGTCTAGTAGGTTATACAGACCAATGGCAAACAGACGGCTGTACTTGAACTTAGGGTTCGTGGCGATCGCATGAAGCGTCCCCGCCATCCCTTCGCCACCAGAGGCCGCAGATTGTGTCACCCAGGCCAAGAAATCTTCTGAACTGTGCCCCGTAGCAGCAGCTTTAGCAGACTCAGCAGACCCACGGAACTGGTTGGGATCTAGTTCTTCAGCACCACAGAGCGCCTTAAAAATGGAATCTCGATCGGTCGCTGGCTCATAGCCTGCCATAAAGCGATCAAAGGTACCAACCACTCCGAGGGCAAAGATGGGGTCATTACGGAAATCTTCATTGACGCGAAGCAGATGGATTTCCACCATCAGCTCTTCTACCACCCGTCGATACACCGACGAAACGGGACGGGTATGTAAGGTATAGAAGGCTCGTTTTGTATCAGAGACGGTTCGGACGGTATTCACAAGTCAAAGACGCTTGATAGACTGCTGTTATTTTCTCATTATTATCGCGTTTGCCGCTACGGGATCATATTTATGCCGCTGCCGACTGTTATTTTGCCAGGATATCTTGCCGCTGCCCGTGACTATTTGGGGCTAGAACAGTCCCTCAATCAGGCTGGATTCCCTACGGTGACGGTGCCTCTGACCCGTCAAAGCTGGTGCGTTACGTTGGGGGGACGGCCTGTTACCCCAATTTTAAATATTCTCGATCAGACCATTCGGCAAACGTTAGCCCAGCATCAGGCGACCCGGGTTAATTTAGTTGGTCATTCTGCTGGCGGCTGGATTTCTCGGATTTATTTGGGGAAGGAGATGTACTGCGATCGCAGTTGGGATGGTCAGCCTTTGGTCAATACCCTCATTACCCTGGGCACCCCCCACACCAGCCAAGAACGCTGGACGCGTCGGAACATAGATTTTGTGAATACCGCCTATCCAGGCGCGTTTCATACTGGGGTTAAATACATCTGCATTGCAGGGAAGTCTATTTACGGTAAACCTAGTCTGCGGCTGGGGGAATGGTTTACCTACCAGAGTTATCAAATTACAGGGGGCATAGGCCAATGTTGGGGAGATGGCATTACGCCCATTGAGGCAGCGCACTTAGAGGGTGCCACGAATCTAATTTATGAACGTGTTCAGCATTCACCTCGGCCTTCGGCATCTGTTGAACAAGCGAAAAGCCACTGTTGGTATGGATCTCCAGAAATTGTTGCTGAATGGCTTCAGTATTTGGCCTAGTGTCATTTGGCTTGTGACTGCGATCTCCTTTTCCCAATACAGCCTCAACATGATCGCCTAATATCTGCTCAGTTACCCCAATGAAATCGCCATCTCCCAGCTAAAGCTTCAGCCCAGTTTGAGCCTGATGCATCTGCTACAATCCCCTCATGTTTGACCCGACCTGTAAATTTCTAGCAGAAAGCTTTCCAGTCGATTTCGCCACTTGGTTACTGGGTGAACCCATTGCTCTCACCAAACTCAGTCCTACCGAACTATCTCTAGAACCGATTCGGGCAGATTCGCTAATTTTACTGAGTTCGGATCGTGTAGTTTTGCAGATTGAGTTTCAAACTGAACCAGACCCGACAATGGGGTTTCGGATGGCAGACTACCGCTTAAGAATTCATCGCCGTTTTCCCAATAAAGAAATCAGGCAAATCGTGATCTATCTGAAACCTACGGGTTCTGAACTCGTGTATCAGAAGGTCTTTGAAATTCCAGGGCTTCGCGGCGAGTTTGAAGTGATCCGCCTTTGGGAACAACCCACTCAACCTTTTCTCGAGTTAACGGGGTTATTGCCTTTGGCAGTGTTGACGCAGACACCAGACAAAGCCCAAACCCTTAGACAAGTTGCAGCTAAAGTCGATGCCATCCCAGAACTACGGGTTCAGAGTAATGTTGCAGCCTCTGCTGGGATTCTCGCGGGGCTATCATTAGAGAGGGGATTCATCAACCAGGTTCTCAGGATCGTGGATTAAATAACCTCCAGAATTAAGCTTTTTGCGGTTTGGCTGTGTAATTCCATTCTGGCAGGTAAGGATCGTGGATTAAATAACCTCAACTTTTGACCCTCACCCCCAGCCCCTCTCCCAGCGCGGGAGAGGGGAGCCGGAGTTTCTTGTTCCCCTTCTCCCGCTCTGGGAGAAGAGGTTAGGGGATGAGGGAATGCAGAGCGTATCGCTTCTAAACAATTCTGTAAGTTATTTAATCCACGATCCTAAGACACAAGCGCCATTTGATTCTGCGCTACCGCATTGACTTCATCATTGAGCCAACTGCAATCAATTTCACAAGAATTGTTGGGGCTTTCGATCAGCTTAATGCGCTCAAGCGTTGCGCCCAAATCTTGAATACGGGTTTTCAGCAATCGCGCAATATAAACTGCAATATTTTCAGCGGTTGGCACCACCGCTTCAAAATAAGGAATGTCCTTATTCAAAAACGTGTGGTCTAGTGGCTCAATCACCACCTCATCAATCGCTTTATGCAGTTGCACTAAGTCCACCAGCATTCCGGTACGGGCATCCACCTCACCCTTGATGGAGACTTCCAGGTGGTAGTTATGACCATGACCGTTGGGTCTGGCACATTTGCCATAGATTTCAGAATTTTCCTCAAAACTGAGGCTGGGTAATGCCAACCGATGGGCGGCGCTAAAGTGAGTTCCGACAGTGAGATAGGCTTGCATTCCAGCTCCTTTATACTCTGCCCACAGGCGAGGATGTTCGTAAAGTTTAATATTGGCAAGGGGTAAATACGGCGCTAAGCGATGCCAAATCAGCCGCGCAATATTTTCGGTTGTCGGTAAAGTGTCTTTAAACTCGGGCCAAGCATCATTCAGAAACGAAAAATCAAGCTGACTTGTCACTTCTCGCTTGATCACATGTTTAACGTCTGACAGATTTAGCACCATGCCGTGCTGGTCAATCTCTCCGAGCATTGATACGAAAAGCTCGTAGTTGTGTCCATGGCCTGGAGACCGAGCACAAGCGCCAAACTGCTCATAATTGCTCAATTCCGATAGCTCGGGCAACCAATATCTGTGGCTGGCAGAAAATTCAGCCCGACGGTTAATAATACATTGCATAAAGTGTCACATTAAAACGGCAGTCTGCAACCTGGCTCATAAAACATGGGATTGCGATAAATTCCTTAACATTTTAGCGCGAACCTTAACGTAGCGGCAGCTAAGCGATGCATCAGAGTATTAAATCTCTCTTAACGGTATACCTGTATGCTTCGGTTTACATTAATGTAAGCAATACTAGGATTGCTAAAAAGTGGTTTAGAAATTAATCCTCAGGCTCAAATTTCAGTTGAGCTAGATACGATAAACAACTCCACAGGCTTTGAGATTTATGAAATCTGTGCTCAAGACAGTCGTTGTACCCTGCGCTTTACTATTGCTGTTGGGCGCTGTTCCTATGCCAGCCATAGCGCGATTAAAGGTTAACACGGTCAGTCTACACACAGTCAATCATCTTCAGCAGGGTCAGGCAAAAGTTCGTAAGAGAGACTATAAAGGGGCGATCGCCGACTTCACCCGGGCGATTCAAGTCAACCCTAAATCTACAGAAGCCTATATTAGCCGAGGGTTAGCGCACCACGATCTAGAAGACTTTAACAAGGCGATCGCCGACTTTAGCCAAGCGCTCATCCTTGACCCCAGAAACGATAGGGCACTGTATAGAAGAGGAGAAGCACGCACAGATACAGAAGACTTTCAGGGTGCATTTTCAGATATTAATCGAGCCATTCAGATCAACCCCAGATGTGCCGAAGCCTATAACCACCGTGCCATGCTGTACGGTGAATTTAAGGGAGATCTAAAGCGGGCACTTTCTGATCTTAACAAAGCCATTCGGCTTAAGCCTGCCTATGCAGATGCTTATTACAACCGTGGCAAAGCGCTCTCAGATCAAGGCAAATTTAGAGGAGCCGTCGCAGACTACACCCGAGCAATTGTGCTCAACCCTGGACTCGCCGAAGCCTACGGTAGTCGAGGTAGCCTGCGCGCCCAGTTAGGCGAAAAAAATGCAGGGCTACAAGATCTCCGGCAGGCCGCTAATATTTTCTCGAAACAGGATAACCCAACGGGATATCAACAAACCCTGATATTGATTCAGCAAATTCAGCAAATCTATCAACCCTAATGCTATCAAGGTCTATAGGGTTGTTGAGATAGTTGCTTCCTCGCACCGACTTAACACGATTGGTACAAATACAATTAAGATTACGGAGTCTTTAGGTAATGCGCAAAAACAAAGTCCAGTGTTTTTGCGGAAGCCCTATGCGCAGAGGATGGAATAGTATTCTCTCAGATGAAGGTTGTCTGTCACCTCATCTATTCATCTACAGCAGCCTTTCAAATCAATCAGGTTGATTTCAAGCATGAATTTCTTACGTAAAATTATTTCCTCTAAGTTTTGGAATGAGGATGCCTCTATAGGTCTAGGCGATCAACAGCTTAAAACGCATAAATATGTTGAAGCTCACCACGGGCAAGAGTTTGTTATAGATCCGTTTGATGAGCGCTTAAACCTTTACACGATGACATCTCAGCGGGCTAAAGTTAAGCTTGGCGATTACATATCAATCCAGTACGCATCTGGATTAAAAACGTACAAGATCTTAGAGATTGATTATTACTGCGATGGCACCCCAGACATGTGGATTGCAAAACTTGCTTTGCTTAGCCCACTCGGCCTGTGAGAAACTGAGATGATTAGTTGTAGCAACTAACCGTCCCAGTGTTGATTGTTAATGATTGGGTCTTGAGGCTTAGATGCCCACAACACGTCTTTATAGACCTGATTAAGCGCTAGCCACACAAAAACAGGAATCGTAGAAGAATATCGTTTCCATAAGCGTCTAGGCTCTCGCAAAAGTCTATACAGCCACTCTAGGCCAGACTTGCGCAATATTTTGGGTGCATGCTTCTGAATGCCTGCATAAATCGGGAAAACGCCCCCCAACCCAATCATCACAGCATTAATTTTACTTTTGTGTTTAGCCATCCAGTATTCTTGCTTGGGGCACCCGAGAGAGACAAACACGATGCCAGCCCCGCTTTCGTTAATTTGCTGAATTAATGCTGCACTTTCTTCTGGTGCTGTTTCACCAAAAGGTAAGGGTTCCATGCCCGCAAGATTGAGTCCAGGAAACTCTTTTTCTAGTCGGCGCTGCATTCGCCCTAGAATTTTTGCCTGAGACCCTACAAAAAAAACAGAGACATTTTGCTGCACCGCTCGATGGCAAAGCGCTAGCAAGATATCCATCCCCGCCACCCGCTCTGGGCGACGAACGCCCATCAGCTTCATCATCCACACGAGCGGCATTCCATCGGGGGTCATTAAGTCTGCTGATTGTAAAATACTCCAAAAGGCGAGTTTTTTATGTGCCTCAATGAGCATGTGAGTATTTGCAACGCAAACAAAGCGGCTCTGACGAGCAGCAGCCCAGTTTAAAATAGTGTCGATCTGCTGTTGAAATGAAAGCGCGGCGACAGGTGAACCAATAATGTTAACAGTGGGTATTAAAGAAGGTGTTAATATCATTTGTACGTACTACTTCCCTAGCATTTATTAAACTTCTATGAAGTAAAGGACAGTAATGCCTTAGGGGAAACAGCACAAACTCCGACGGCACTGCTGTTGAGCATGAATAAACTGAGTCCGTCAGATTGGTGAGTTTCTGACTGTTATAAATAAATTGAGTTCGGTGTACTTTTTTTCAAAAAGATAAATCGAACTCCGTTACAATGTTAAGTGAGGACTTTTCACGCAAATTTGATGTAGATATAACTTTTATCTATTTGTGATTCCCCGCATGCAGCTCATCATAGCGTCATCTCCTCAATAGCTACTGTATATTTAGATTCTCTTCATAAAGCGTTCACGTTCTCTTTTCTTCTTCGCTCAATGGCTTAAGAATGGATCAATCTTTGGTTTGACAACCATTCTTGTCTAGTAAAAATACCCAGCGACTTTAATTATTGGGTAAAAAAGATTAAGTTTAAGGCGATAAAGGTTCAGCACCTACCGTTGTATTAACTTGTACAAAGGCTTAGTGGTGCAGAAAACTTTTTTGATTCTCAATGACAAACAGTATAAACGATCAAAATAGAGGCTGAAGCCCATTGCTCTTGTTCAAATCTTGGGAAAATCCCAAAATTTTCATTTTTCCTACAATCCTTTATTCATAAGGGTTTTATGAGTTTTCTGCACCACCAAGGGTCTGATGATGCCAACTGGATTAGGCAGCGCCGTGATCGCCAAAGTGCTGAAACCCTCGCTCAAGATTAAGCACCTGATCGGGGGACAAACCGTTAGGGTCTTTGAGAATCACAGAAGGCTCTGCTGTAATTTGCCCGATGATGGCGGCATGTTGCCCCAGTTGGGGCAGGAGTTGGAGGGCGATCGCCTCTGATAAACACAGCACCAGTTCAAAGTCTTCTCCCCCATACAGCACCCAATCTAGGCATTCTTGGTCTGAGAGCGCCTGGGTTTGCCTAAACGCTTCAGGGATCGGTAAACGATCTTGCCATAGACAGGCTCCAACGCCACTGGCGCGACAAATCTGAAGCACCGCATCCGCTAAGCCATCGCTGCTATCCATACCAGCCACCCGACAGGTTGGGGCAATTTGCCAGATCAGCGGCGGTACATCTAGGCGCGGGATGGGTCGCTGATGGGCGCATTGGAGAGCAGCACGCGCTTCTGTGTCTAAGTCTTGTCCCCATTGGGGATTCAGCAATAGTTCTAGTCCCGCACGGGAGGCACCATGGATTCCTGTAGCAATAATGACATCTCCAGGCTGTGCGGCTGAGCGCAGAATTTTTCGGGTGGGCAGCACTTCCCCTAGTGCCGTAATCCCTAGGGTCAGGATGGGCGATCGGCAGAGGTCGCCGCCCAAGATGGGGGTTTGATAGCTGTTTAGGCACTCGGTCATGCCTTTATAAAGTTCATCCAGCCAGCGGACTGGCGTTTCGGGTGGTAGCCCTAAACTTACGGTAATGCCCAGCGGTTCTGCGCCCATTGCGGCGAGGTCAGATAAATTTGCCGCCGCTGCTCGCCAGCCTACATCTGCGGGGGAGGTTGTGCGAACTGTTGGGTTGGCTAACCCTATGCTGAAATGAACACCATCTACCAGCATGTCAGCGGTGACGACTAAGTGGCGATCGCTCCGCGTTGGCAAAACTGCCGCATCATCCCCGACCAAATGGGCAGGACAAAACCGCTGGAGTCGATGGAGTAACTGCTGTTCACCCATCTCGCTGACGAGACAGTCAGGATTCAAGAAATATTCGCTCAAGTCTTTCTGTGTGCCTGTGTTAGGTGAGTGAGTACTACACATTGAGGGGTGACGGGTCTTTCAAAACTTATTTCTCCTCAAGGCTTTGCTGGAGTTTATTTCTCAGGCAGTTGAAAAACTGTTTCCGCCCAAGCGGAAGATTTTGTTACCTGCCAACTCATAATATTTGCGATTTACTGGGAATAAATGATGGTTTTATCCAAGTAGCTACGGTGAAATCGCAGCGTTTGCTGGCACGAATAAGCCTCTACTCCGCTTCGATCCAACCTTTGATGGTTTCGACTGGAATAGCTACGAGCGGATTTTTGAGGATTGTTTCTAATGCAATTTTGAGGGCTTCGGTTCCGCCTGATTTGAGGGCGCTGAGCAAACGGGATTTGAGGGTGGGATTGCGTTTGAGTTCTTGATGTAAACTTTCAATTGCTACAGCCTGATCCTGCTCTGCAAAAATGGCTGGGTTGTTTTGAGCCAGTTGCTCTAGGAGCTTTTGAATCTCTGCTGCGGCTTCTGCTAAGTTTTGGGACGCTGCATAGTTTTGTTGAGTGGAGATCTGGTCGCCTTGAACAGTTTCGGCAAAGTTGCCGATGTTGGCTCCGCGAAAATCGTATTTTGGGGTCTCTGACATTGCTTTTGGAACTCGAAAGAGCAAGATTAAAAGGGTCACAATATCGCTGGAAGTCAGCGACTCGTCAAGTATAGATAATGCAGTGACGGCATTGATGCGAACTTGTTCGTTTTCATCGGTGAGGGCTTGGCAGAGATTGGGGATGGCTTTTTCGTCTCTGAGCCTACCGAGGGCTAATGCAGATTCAGCTCTAACGGTTATGCTTGGATCGTTCAAGAGGCTGTGACAGAGAGAACGAAAGCGCATTTCTCTGAACTCATTGGAAATAGGCATCTAGACTATTCCTCGCGCTAGTCTGCGACTTCTTGGCAGATGGCATCTAGCATTGTTTGCCCCAGAGAATTCTGAATTAAGGCTCTGATTAGCGGAATGGAGGAGGGGCTTAGAAATTGATGCAATTTTTGTTTAAGGTCTGGCTGTTGCTGAAGAATCTGAGCAATGGACTGGTGAACTTCAGGGTTTTGAGGTTGATGTTGCTCAAATTGAATTAATAGCTGCTGAATTTTTGAGGTGAATACAGCAATGGATTTGCTGGCTTCGATATCTGAGTCATCAGCGATGTTTTGAGCGGTGTCGTTGCCAATCCTTCCCAAGGCGCTAGCTGCACTGGAGCGTACTTCATCGTCTGGGTCTTCTGATAAGAGCTGACAGAGGGCTGGGATGGCATTTTCATCACCAATTTTGGCTAACGCTTTGGTGGCGTTTAGACGAACCTGAGCATTGCTGTCTTTTAGGGCATTAATCAGTTCGGGAACTTCTGTATAGCTACCAATAACCCCCAACACTTCAGCGGATTGGGCGCGAATTTCAGGGCTATTGTCTCTAAGCGTGCTGCTGAAGGTTTCTATTGCCATTTGCTTGTGTGCCAGATTTTGAATCATGGGTTAACCTTCTTTGAGGCTGTATTGCGAGATTTTTGGGTAGATGATGTTTTCCATTAGATGCTGTGCTGGCTGCCTTGGACATTATGAGCAAGATTGCCAATTGTTGATCCTTGTAAATAATAGTTTATGATCTGATTGCTTGACGAATTGTCAAGAGTTTCAGGAATTAACCTACTTTGATTAGTACATCGCTTTTCAACCTCTGCAATTGGGAGAAGTAATGTATCTTCAATTTCTCGCCGTGTTTTAGCACTGATATGGATATTACTGTTGAGGCAATCAATCAGTAGTTGATTTGCATGACAATGAGAACGAAGTAGCTGTTTCTGAGTTTCAGAAAATTCCCAGTTATGTCCAATATTCCGATGCTCTCGCATTATTGAGATAAATTCCTTCAACCATTGATACCCAACTGATCGCCACCAAGCAATATATTCTTCAGATTTTTGATCGGTGAATGTATTTGCCTGAATAACCAAGACTTCCATAGAGTCAAGAAGGGTCTGCATAGACTTTTTTAGATCTGAACCAAGATCAATTCTAGGCGTTGATGGATAATGATAGGACGTAGGAGGTAGAATTTCAGAAAAATTAAAATATGATGTAACTAAGCTTTTCTGAATCGTATCAGCAATCATTAAATCATAATGCAACTCTGAATCTAATTGATCTTCGGAATTATTGTACTCTTTAACTAAGGCTTCAATTTCTAATTCAATTTCTTCATTTTTAATTTTTTCATAATTAGGTTGAAAGTCATGATTGTATCCTTCACATTTAAGCCAATGGCGATGTTCTTCCTCCCAGATCCATAGATCTTGACAGCGATCATTTATATGGTCAAGTTCATATTCACGCTCAAAAGCGATGCAGAGAGATTTATCTATACTTTGGGAAATCTCAAACCTTTGTGTGAACCATAGGGAAGAAATTAGATCATTAAATTTATTTGTTGTTTTTTTCCATCCAAATTTTTCAACTAAAAAATTTCCAGAAAAGTCATAATAAAAAGCTCTAATTGGAACAGGCTTATACTTTGTTTCTATAGATTTTGATTTTTCATGTAACCAAGTCAGAAATTTCTGAAGTTTTTCGTCCTCACTCAAAATTTGATCTATCTGAGATCTCATTAAAAGTAGAAGGTGATCCGCACTATTTGTTATCTCGGTTGCAAACAGAAATACTTCTCTCCAGCGAGAATCGGTAACATATTTAGTGAGTTCAACGAGACCATTATCATTGTTTATGCACCAACTGGCAGCATAGTATTCCTGAATCAACTGGTGACGGAACTCAATTTCATAATCATTAATTAGCTGAATAAGATGGTATTTCAGTAAATCTTCTAACCATAATGAAGCTTGATCATAAGGTTTATTAAATCGTTGTTGAATTAGTTCCGTTGCTTTTTGCTTCGTTATCCTCAGACTAAATTCCGTAGGAGAGCTACCTTGCATCATATTAAAGGCAAGA
This sequence comes from Acaryochloridaceae cyanobacterium OTE_75_metabat_521, assembly GCA_031387975.1. GTDB lineage: Bacteria > Cyanobacteriota > Cyanobacteriia > Thermosynechococcales > Thermosynechococcaceae > JAAURS01. The sequence goes on from JANNDV010000045.1 coordinate 13,521, forward strand.
TTCTGCAATAACTTAGGCCAAACTACCTGAGAATTTTGATGAGTTTGAACATTTACCTTCAACTCAGTATCGTAAATATGGACAAAATCTCGAAATGCTCCCCCTAAATTCGACGGCATATTGCCATTTTGAGCAAAGACATCGCATAGCATCACGAGCATTAGCGGTGTTCCTGCTAACTTGCGGAGGCGATCGCCCATCTGCTGCAACATCTGTTGGTGTTGATCAGGAAGATACCCCTTAACAAACTCATTCATCTGAAGGACAGTCAGGGGTTCCATCTCTAGCTTGTATTCAATCCCTGTTGTTCCCCCCAAACTCAAATCTCGCGTTGTCAAAATCATCGGGGTAAATCTACGGTATCTGACCCGAAAGTTCTCCAAATCAGTTCTGGCAGTCTGGCTAGGTAACTCATTCACTCCATCTAGCAACAGTAAGAATCGCCCTTTGGTTAGCAATTGCTCAAGCTGACCTATCTCAGGGAACCCATGTCCCATCAAGAAATCTCTTACTAAATCCAACACAGAGGTTTGATACTGTCTCAACCTAACCAGCACTGGAATTTTGACTTGAGAATCGCTCTTAGCCTTTTGCGCTTCCTCTAACAGCAATTTCTCTAAAGCGGTCGATTTACCTGAACCTGGCTTACCCACCAACAAAACGTGCTCAGCCTGATATTTGCGCAACCCATCTAGAACCGATAGAACCTCTTTGGTTTTTGGTTCTTGGCCTGCTTCAGTTCTTTGCGACTGGTATCGCTTTACCCTTAGATCAAGCTTGGGTCGAACCACACCATCTGTAGGTGTGTAGAAATGCCGACAGTCGCTATAAGCATTATCGTTGAGGACAGATTCTAAGTAAGCCTGAAACTTAATTTCCTCAATAGCTTGCATTTTAGAAATCCGTCGCTTTATTCTCTAAACTCTAGCAGCCACAGCTTAGAAACCGCCATTTTTGAACTCAGTTATGGGTCTGGCGGCGTAACTCCACAGAACTATTGCAAGACTTTCCAGTTTTGCGCAGGGATAGCAGGCTCAAATGGATTCTCATGAAAAACCCTTTGCCTTTGCCTTTGCAAAGGCAAAGGCAAAGGCAAAGGCAAAGGTTGATCGACGGCTTTTTCCGATGGGCTGGGTGTGGGAGAGGCTGCGCGATCGCCAACCACAACACTCACGAGAATCTTGAGCTAGAGGATCCCTCATAGGTTGCGATCGCAGCCCATTGCAACAAACAAATTGCAACACAAGGTGAAGTTGTGTTAACTTTAATTACAGAAGGTTGATATTTAGCGGAGCTTGCAAGTCCATGTCTAATCAAGAAGGAAAGATCGGATTTACAAAGTTTGCAGAAAACTGGAATGGTCGCCTAGCCATGTTGGGCTTTGTGATTGGTTTAGCTACCGAAGTCATCACCGGACAAGGTATTTTGACCCAAATTGGTCTTATGTAACTTGGTAAGCCAATTTTTATAGCCAAAAGATGAGGGGAAGCAGTACATTGCTTCCCCTCATCTTTGTGGAATTGTTTGAAATACGGCCTAAAGCGAAATGATCAAATATCCGTCTTGAAACTTAGCGCCCGTTACCTTTTGCCCTTTGAGTTCATTAGGCAAAAATAAATTTCGGCGCTGATCGCCAGCGGCAATGGTGAGTTCAGGGCCAGATTGCGTTAACTGCACCTGGTTTTTGGCAAACCCTGGCAGAAAGAGCTTCACCTGGCGCTGGGCAACATCTACCGTCATCGGATTAGGTGCCTTGATTGCTTCTTGCTGAAAATTGGGCAGATGCTGAGTTAAAGATTGCCAGCCATCTTCAGTACGGCTGGGGAGAGAATGAACCGACAATGGCGCAAAACACTGTTCTACATCACTCAGCACCGCCGATTGATTGACCAGTACGCCGCCTACGGTGAGGTTGGCTTGCTGGGCGCTGCCCCATAAATATTCGGCGGTCTTAATGGCGACAATATCTTCTGTGGTGATGAGGTAAGCCGCAACTCGGCTAGGGTCTGCGATCGCCCTTATGCCCTCGCCCAATTCCCCATCTGCCATCGAAAACGGCTGAGAAAAATTGCCGCTCGTCCAGTCTGCGTTGTTTAAGACGGTTGCCGCTAGGGGCTGCAAGAATGGCGTGACGGCCTTGCCAAGATCAGACTCTACAAAAACCTGACGGAATCGCCGAAGATACCAGCTCAAAACCTCTGGCATCCCAAACATACGCAGGGTTGCAGCGCTGCTATAGCCGTCATAGATAATGACGTCGTAAAGACCGCTGCTGTCAAAGTTTTTGAGCGAATAAAGCGCCAGTGCAGAATCTAGCCCAGGCAAAACGCCTAGCTCTTGACCAAACACATTCTTAAAAAACGGTGTGCGGAGGTACTGGGCTTCGAGCTGCTTAACTTGATCCCAACTGTTCTCGAGCAGCACTGAGGCCGAGAGAATTGCCACCGATAGCTTTGGCACAATTTCTCGGGGTTGGGTGTTTAAGCCCGTTTCGTTGAGCAGCAGCCCTAGCCCTAGTTCTGCCTCATGACCCAGAAGCAGCACCCGAGAACCTTGACCAGAGAGCGCCTTCGCGGCTGCGATCGCCGCTGTGGTGCGTCCTGTGCCGCCTTTGCCTAAAAACGTGAGAATAAAAGCCATAATTTCAGCGCCTATTGCACTGGTTCAAGTTCATCTTCAAAAAACCAAGTTTGGAAACGGTCTTCAAATGTAACGCGAACGCCCACGCCGCTGCCATCGGTCATTTTATAACTATGAATGGTGCCAACCTGACCGAGCTTTTGAGCAATATCGCCGTTCACGCGATCGCGGATGCGGCAGACGCGAACTTTTTGACCGACTTCCATGACAGTTGTGTTCTCCAACAACGTATACCAGACCACATTTTATCAGGGTTATAGACCTTTCTATAGATCAATCTGGCGACGATGATTTAAAGAACCAATGGAGCATGGGTCATGTTCTGAATCTGTTGGATTGGAAGATAATGAATAGAAATTCATAAGTCAGAATAGCAATGGTACTCGAACCTGTTCTCTGTCCAAGTTGTCAAAGCATTGATGTGGGTAGACATGGGCACACTGGGGAGGGAAAGCCTCGTTATAGATGCTACAACCCAGACTGTCAAAGGTGCACCTTCATCTTGAATTACTCTTATCAAGGTTGTTTGCCTGAAGTCAAACAACAGATTCTTGATATGGCTGTTAATGGTAGTGGTGTTCGGGATACAGCTCGTGTACTCCAGATTAGTCCATCAACCGTGATTGCAGAATTAAAAAAAAAGCCCCAGAGCTAAAGGTGGTCAACGAGTGCCGACTGTCTCAACTGGAGCCGACTCAAACCATCGTAAGGATTTGTCAGTGGGAGGATGTGGAAGTAGAGGCAGATGAAATGTGGAGTTTTGTCGGTCATAAATCCCAACAAAAATGGTTATGGCACGCCATCGATCATCATTCAGGAGAAATCTTGGCCTACGTCTTAGCAACTCATGAAGATGAGGCATTTGTGAAGCTCAAAGGCTTATTAGAACCCTTTGGGATTACTCAATTTTATACCGATGGCTGGGGAGCCTATGAACGCCATCTAGACCCTGATGAACATACAGTAGGCAAGCGCAATACCCAGAAAATTGAGCGGAAGCATTTGACTTTGCGCACTCGCATTAAGCGATTAGCTCGCAAAACCATTTGTTTCTCCAAATCCGTTTTGATGCATGATGTTGTGATTGGATTATTCATTAATCGCTTTGAGTTTGGTTGTTCCGTTTAATTCCAATCCAACAGATTTAGAACATGACCCGCTATTAGTTGTGTAGCAAACTCCATTGCCGTCCGGTGAAGCGCAGGCCGTTATGCTGACAACATCCGCATCTTCCGAAGCAGTACAGGTTTCTTGCCTCATTGTTGGCAGCCTCGGACGATCTGGGTAATGTGCTTTAACCCATTACCCTCAAACATCGGCTAAGATTGCTGCGTAGTTTGTGCAATGGGCCAAATGTTTTTTAGCAGTCGGACAACAGCACTGTCTTTACTCTTTTTAATGAGCCTAGCTTCGCCAGGGATGGCGATCGCCGAACTCCCCCAAAAGCCAACCGACTGCTCCGCTGTTGAACCTTGGGCTGCCACCTCAGAACCCTTAACATTAGCCCCCGATCCCGTCGCGCCAGCGGCTAACCCGCTAAAATCAATCTCCCCTGCTTTGGCTTCAAGCACCGATCCGTCAGCCCCTTTGACCAATACTGACAAACCTCTTGGCGCAGACTCTACACCCATCGCCAATCCTTCTAGCGCAGATTCTAATCTACCCCCAAAAATTAATAAGCCGATTCCGCCTTCTCTGTTTAACTACAACCTAGGCAAAGTCGCCGCCTGGATTGAGCAGCCGTCCCTAGGCGTTGATGAATTTGTCAGCTATTTTGCCGGAAACATCGGCGCTTACTTTACCCCAACCGTCTGGCCTAAGCTGAGCGATCGCGCAAAACAGGCCAGAGTGCCCGTGATCATGTATCACGACATTAGAGCTAAGAAAGAGGTGTTTTTTGACGTGACACCCCAAGAGTTTGAAGCGGCACTCCAAAATATCCAGCAGCAGGGGTTAACCCCCATCAGCGTCGATCAGCTCTTAACGCATCTGCGAACGGGCTTACCCCTCCCCGAAAAGCCTATCTTGCTCACCTTTGACGATGGCTATGCGGGGCAATATGAATTCGTCTATCGCCTACTGAAAAAATATCAGTACCCTGGCATGTTTTCGATTTATACCGATAAGCTCGATAAAAAGCTGGGCAGACCCGGCATAACGTGGGAGCAGCTTAAGGAAATGGCGGCAGATCCCCTCGTCACCATCTCCGCCCACAGCGTCACCCATCCCAAAGATGTCAGTAAACTCCCTGACGATAAGCTCCAGTATGAAGTTGAACAATCTAAAAAAATTCTAGAAGAGCGCCTTGGGGTTGAGATCCACGTCTTCACCTATCCAGAAGGCAACTACGACGCTCGTGTCACCAAGTTTATAGAGGCGGCTGGCTACTGGGGCGCTTTTACCATGGATGACAACAACGAAGGGTTTGCAGGCCAGTCTGAAAGCTTGCTTGCCATTAAGCGCTTTGGGCAATCAACCCTCCCTCAGGTGCTGCCTAAAGCCTGGGGTGGACCGGAGGGGCAAAAGTGGCGGCTGGGGTTTGATTTCTCGGCTCCGGTACATCGTATTGACACCACGATGAACCAAACCCCCTTTAGGATGCTGGCGGGAGGTCGCCCCATGACCATCCATGCGAAAACCCGCTACCAGGTGCCAGAGATGTTGGTAGGGACGGGGGCGATCGCAGCAGTCGACGGGGGCTTTTTCTCGTTAGAGTCTCTAGACTCGAATAAAATGATTGGTCCTGTGTTCAGTCAATTTACGGGCAAATTTATTCCAGGCAAGCGGGGCGAAATGTCTAAGCTCTTGGGTCGTCCGTTGGTGATGATCAGCCCCTTTAGCGTTAAATTTATACCCTTTGATCGGGACAAATATAATACCCTCGAAGGGGTTCAGGGCGAGATGCCTTTGGTGACAGATGCCTTTGTGGCAGCGGCATGGCTCGTCAAAAATGCAGAGGCTCAACCGCCTGAAGCCTTTGGGGATCTGTTTGACTTTAACGCTGAGCGTCACCGGGCCTTTTGGGGCATCAATCAGGCCGGACGACCTCAAATCGGCGTTTCTACAGAACCCATTGGCTCGGTCAATTTAGGCAAAGCGCTTGCTAAGCTAGGGTATCAAGATGCCGTGATGCTAGATTCCGGTGCGAGTACGTCTCTCGCCTATAAAACAGAATCTTTGGTCGCCTATACCCCTCGTCCAGTGCCCCACGTTGTCGCGTTGGTGCCGCCCCCCACGTCTCAATCCTGCCCCGCTACCCCAATCGATCCCAGTAAGCCACAGCCTCTCAGTGTCTCTGAACCCAATCTGCCGAATGCACAGTAGAAACGCAATACGTATGGATGCTTTCAACCGTACCCAAACTTTTAAATTCATCGCTGGTGTAGCAGTTAGCCTTATGGGACTTGGGACTGTCCTTCAAAATCTGCCTGCTTGGGCTGATGGGATACCGCTGGTCGTGAGTCAAGCCAGTATTGCAGAACCTCAGGCCACCCAAGCGGCACGGATGTCGCAGAAACAGGCACAGGTCAATCAAATCCGCCCAGAAAACTACGACCTGACCCAACACCCAGTAACCGATGCCAACGAAAAACACTGGCGCAATATTTTGTGGACAACAGCGATTGTTGAACCTCAACAACCCTTTGTAGCTCAGTCTCTGAGCAATATTCTTGCCTATGGGCGGAGTCCTGGCCTTTCGGTATCTCAGCGTCGCACCATCAATATGGCCTTTCAGATTGGGACACAGCTTTATTTAAATCATCCCAATGTTTACGGTGCTCTCGGTCAGCAGTTTGTTGAAACCGTCAGCGCTAGCCCTAACCCTGGCTTTGTCGCCGTGGCGCTTTCAGGGTTAGCCAAAACCTCGCTGCCATCTGCTCAGCTCCAGTCCTTGAGCAATCTTACCCGTCAGCGTTTTCCGCAGTGGTCTCAACATATTGCGCTTCGCACAACGCTGATGGATGTGAACGAGAAAATTGCGCCCGCGCCCGTTCCGCCCCTGCGAGATTTGCTGAACTGGACTATTGCGCCAGGGCAACTCCAGATGTTTGTAATTTGTGGACGCGATCGCAATACCCTTTGCACCGCCATCCTTAAAGATCGCCAGGGTCAGTTTGTGCGCGAGGGAGGACGGCTGTGGTCTACGCCACTGCTGCTGCGATCGCTGCATGGATTGGGCTGGAACTTCACGCGAGGCGAAACCCCTCAGGGCATCTACCGCATCGAGGGCACCGTGCCGCAACCCGATAGTGAGTTCTTTCGTGCTTTTGGGCGGTTTTCGCTGGTCAACCTGTATGTCCCCTTCGAGCCTGGGGCTAAAGCGTTTCTGCCAGGTCGAGCTGGAGCATTTTCAGGAAATCTAAAAACTTACGAGTCGATGCTGCCCCCTTCTTGGCATAACTATCTGCCGATTCAGCAAACCTACTGGGCTGGGTATATGGGGCGCGGCATGTTCCGGATCCACGGCAGCGGTGAAGACCCTAACTTTTTTAACAAGCTCCCACGAGATGGGGCTGCTACCCCCTGGAATCCGACCATCGGCTGTCTTTCGGCCTTGGAGATTTATGACGGAACCGGAAGGCTCCAGCAGGCTGATATGCCTAGAATTTTGAACGCCCTTACCGCCACAGGTGGCAAAAACTTCTCTGGCTACCTGACGGTTGTGGCGGTTCCACAGGCTATTCAAGGCACACGCTCTGTAGAAACCATTGAAGCAGCTCTGCGCTAGCCCTCACGGACTTCTGATAGTCCTTTAATTCATCTTTACAAGGGGACCTGGGAACAGTGTTACCATGAATTATGAAACGATTATGAAAGCACAAGAGTATGGCACTCTCTCATCACAGACCCAGCTTACCTGAGGGGTATCGCACTATTTCAATCCCTAAGGGGAAAGGGTTTTGGCGCAAGATGCTGGCCTATGGAGGGCCAGGATACTTGGTTTCTGTCGGGTACATGGACCCAGGAAACTGGGCGACCGACATTGCAGGGGGGGCTAAGTTTGGGTACGCGCTCCTCAGCGTTATCTTACTCTCTAATTTAATGGCTATTCTGCTCCAGTCACTTTGTGTGCGCCTAGGCGTCGCAACGGGTCGAGACTTGGCGCAACTGTGTCGAGAGACCTTTAGCCCCCGTGTGAACTTTGTGCTGTGGGTGCTGTGCGAAATTGCGATCGCCGCCTGTGACTTAGCTGAGCTGCTGGGGAGTGCGATCGCCCTTCAGCTTTTGTTCGGCCTGCCCTTAGTTGCGGGGGTCTGTATTACCGCCCTAGACGTACTGGTACTGCTCTTTCTCCAGAATAAAGGCTTTCGCTATGTCGAAGCCCTAGTCATTATGCTGGTGGCAACGGTTGGGGTTTGCTTTACTGCCGAAATTTTATTCTCTCGACCGGATACGGGGGGCATTTTGATAGGCTATCTGCCTAAATCTGAGATTCTTCAGAACCCAGATATGCTCTACATTGCCATCGGCATTTTAGGCGCAACCGTGATGCCCCATAACCTCTACCTGCATTCCTCCATTGTGCAAACTCGTGCCTGGGAACCCACGGCAAAAAAGCGTTGGGAAGCCATTAAGTTTGGCACCATAGATTCAACCGTCGCGCTGTCATTTGCGCTATTTATCAATTCGGCAATTTTGATTGTTGCGGCTGCCACCTTTCATTTTTCTGGCTATCAAGATGTAGCAGAAATTCAGGATGCCTATAAGCTGCTGTCTCCGGTGTTGGGCGTAAGTGCTGCTAGCGCTATTTTTGGGTTAGCCCTACTGGCCTCAGGGCAAAGCTCTACGCTGACGGCGACTTTGGCGGGGCAAATTGTAATGGAAGGCTTTTTGCAAATTCGCTTAGCGCCCTGGCTCCGGCGACTGGCGACGCGATTGCTTGCCATTGTGCCTGCTCTCGTCGCCATTATTTTCTTTGGTGAGCAAAGTACGGGTAAGCTGCTTGTGTTTAGTCAGGTTATTTTGAGCCTACAGCTTTCGTTTGCGGTGGTGCCTTTGGTAATGTTTACCAGCGATCGCCGCTTGATGGGTGAGTTTGTAAATCCACGATGGCTCAAGCGTCTTGCCTGGTCAGTTGCCATTGTTATTATGAGTTTAAATATTTGGCTAATTTTACAAACAGTTTTGAACGGGTTTTAACCCAATCCCAATCGGAAATTTAATTATGCTCATCTACTTATTGGCTTTTGTAAAGTGAGCGAGCAAAGGTTAATACCTCTTGCTGTCTGTCTTCAGAAAGTGACTCAATAGCAGCAGTAATGCGATCAAATAAAGATATCCAGGATTTTGTTTTTACCTGCCAAATTACTAGCATCTTTTCAGCAGAAAGGGTACAGAGCGCTAGTGTTTCTCCTTTAGAATTCGTAAACTCAATCTCGCAAACTCGATCATTATATTTTTCTACAACAGCACCGCGATCGCCTGCCTTAAGATTAGATTTAGGCACATCAACTAATAGCTCTACAACATCAAATAAATCAGGTTCTATCATTGACCACTCTGTATCTAGCTGACTTGTCTCTTTTTAGCCTTCATCTCCAACATCTTCCAGTAATGCTGTAAGGTCTCGTCGTCCATCAACTACCCGGACAACATCAATTCCATTTTCCTGCGGATAGTAAAACACGATGTAATCATTAATGATAAAGCCGCGTAAATTTGGTGTAATCCAGATATAGGTTTTCCCCATGTTAGGGAAATCTGCAACCAATTTGCATTTTTGTCGGATGGAATCAAATAACTGGCTAGCAGCTTTTACATTGCTTTGGGCAATATAGTCACAAATTTGATTAAGGTCTTGGACTGCCAGTTCTGAGAAAACATAGCGACCCATTGTCAATCTTGTTCCATTCGATTCAACTTGTCTTGTAGCTGCTGAAAAACAGTTTCTCCATCCACAATCTTGCCTTGCTTAATTTGTTGTGTCCCTTCTGAAATTTTGTGTCTTAGCTCAACTATTTTTTGCTCTTTATATTCATTTTCTGCCAAGAGTTGAAATGCAGTTTTCACTAATTCATCAACGCTTTTATACTTGCCTTGTTGAAGTTTCTTGAGAATAAATTGTTCTTGTTCTGGTTGTAATATAATTTGCATGGATATATTCCTTTTTTATTTTTAATCGTTTGGCAAGCCTAAATCTGGCAGGTCTTTTACAATTTGGACGGTTTCTAGACTAACAGTAATGACTTGTTTAATTAATCGCACGATGTATTCTTCATCATCTAAGCGGTTAGGATCGTTGGTGATGCCGCTGCGTTTGTCGGTGCTGACTTGATATTGGTCGATGACCCAATGGAGGGCGGAGCGGTTGCCAAGGCTCGCCAGTTGTAGATCGGTCTAATGACTCCAGTATGCCTAATTATCCGCACATTAAGGGACTTTCTGTCATTGACCGTTGCTCACAAAAAAGCGGCCTGAGCATAACTCAAGCCGCTTTTTAGATTAAACCTTCCTTATCTAGGGGTCGGTTGTCTTTTTACCAGAGAACTTAACGTTGATGGGGTTAGGATTTTCCCCAATCGAACGAGGCACACTGTTGACCGCTTCACGGCCTTCATTCACCTTTTCAGGGAAGACACCATCGCTGGGGTGCAGCAATGAAGTTTCACCACTGGGCAAAATTCGATAGATTTTATAATCGGTAATTTTTTTGGCGCGGAGCTGACGTAAGCCTAGGGCAAGGCACTGCTCTTTACGAGATAAGTACAGCAAATTTTCACCGGAGCGCATCACCGCAGCGCCGCCCGTGGGCATCTCAAAAACCTGCTCCTTCGAGCTAGTCCAGGTGATGGCGTACTTTTCTTCAACATCGGCCTTGCTGAGTAAGCCGCCGGTGCTGCCGCCAAAGAGCGGGGTTTGTCCAGTCAGTTGTTCTGCCATTCATTCTTCTCCCAAAACGGCACAAGTTTAATAAACACTTTTCTGTAATGGGTAAGAACAGCCCAAAAGCTGACTTAACCTTTAGCACAAAAGCACTTTTTCGTTAACGTAGCAAGGTTTCTTTATAGAATTGCACTGCGCTGAATGGCAGAGTACAAGACTCTACATGCAGCTAAATGCAGTGTTTTAGCTCTAGCCGAATCCTATCATCGCGTTTGACCGCGTTTAGCAAGTTC
>JANNDV010000089.1:0-5217 GCA_031387975.1 Acaryochloridaceae cyanobacterium OTE_75_metabat_521
TACGTGCCAGCCGTCCGCCGCGTAAACGTCTCACCCCCAGGGTTTTGAGCATGACCCACCCGCGCCGCAAACAGCCCATAAGAAATCGTCTGCGCGTACATATCCGCAAAATCAACATCATTAAGATCCGGCAGCAGCACCTCACTAAAACCCTGCTTGAGCTGATGCAGTTCACCATCGGTCGCCTCCAGCTCCAGCGCCGTCGTCGTCGCCAACCGAATCGCCTTCGTCAACCGCGCCATCTGTTTCGCCAACGCCTCAGGGCTGCTGATTATTTCGCCCTTGTAGTTCAAAAACTGATCTAACAGCGCCGCAACCTTCTCAGCCCCCGTAACCTGGAGCTTATTCTCATGACGGTCTGCAAGCGTCTCCTTCTGCCTGCGCTTACCGTCCACATACCAACGAAACTCTAGATAATTCGTCAGCACCAAATTCGGGAACGCCTCTAGATAGCGTTTGAGCTGATCTGTTTTTTCAATTTGATCGAGATCTAGCCCCACATCCTTGGCTTCCACATAGCCCACCAGCATCTCGCGCCGCGTCACCGTAAAGTCAGGAATCCCAGCCTTATTACCCTTCTCTTCAATGACCGCATCAATCTCCTGCGCCGGATCATCCAGTAAATTCTTCAGCGCTGGATAATGGCTGCGCTCACTCCCTTTTTGCAGATTCTTTTGAATTGATTTTAGATAAGCATCAAACGTAAGAGATGGCATTAAAGATAAGGTTCCTGATTTTTGCTCAGCCGCCACTCTCTATATTTTGCTACAGGCTATCAGCATTAGACCTATTGCATCAATCCTAGCCCCCTCATCCCAACCCTAAGGGCTAATTCCGGCTCCCCTCTCCCGTTCTGGGAGAGGGGTAAAGCCTTTGGCTATAAGAAAGGGGGTGAGGGTCTTAAATTTTTGTCAGTCAACCAACCTCGCACTCCTTTCCTTCCATAAAGGTTTTTGACATAAGCCGATTCATCAATCCCCTCTTGGGAGGGGCAGGGGTGGGTTAGTCATGGCGCAACTGACTAACCCACCCCGCCCTACGGGCACCCCTCCGAGGAGGGGATTTTTTCAGACTTGTGTGTACACCGTAGCCCGCTCTGGGAGAGGGGTTGGGGGTAAGGGTCTTAAAGTTTTGCCAGTCAACCACCCTCGCACTCCTTTCCGATAGTTCCCAAAAAAAGAAAGAACCCTAAAACCCCCTTTTGCTGAACGTAGCCGCTCTGAAAGAATTAGGGGGTTCGGGGTTCTCTTCTACGTAAGTCTTATCTAATCAACGCCCTCAATCCGGTCTTCAATCTCTTGATAGAGATCTCGCAGCATTTGCAGGTTTTCTTCACTGGTTTCCCAGTAGCCGCGACCATTCACCTCAAGCAACGTCGCCACCATTTTACGGAACGAGTGCGGATTCAGGTTCTTAAGCCGATCGCGCATGGCCTCATCTTCAATGAAGGTCGTGTTCACATCCTCGTAAACCCAGTTGTCTACCGCACCTGCTGTGGCTGACCAACCGCTAGTATTCACCAAGCGCTTGGAGATTTCCCGAACGCCTTCGTAGCCGTGGCTAAGCATACCCTCATACCACTTGGGGTTGAGCATTTTGGTACGGGCATCTAAACGCACCGTTTCCGAGAGTGTCCGCACCTGAGCGTTGGCTGTGGTGGTATCGACAATGAAAGAGGTGGGCTGTTTGCCATCATCCCGCAGTTTCGCCACGATCTTAGTGGGGTCGGAGTCAAAGTAGTGGCTCACGTCCGTTAGGCTAATTTCCGAGGAATCTAGATTCTGGAATGTGACTTCTACCGTTTTAAGTGTGGTTTCAAAGATGGCGCGGGACTGATCCATCGTGCCAGGGGAATCGGCAGAGAAGGCAAAAGATTTACGGGTGAGGTACATCTCTTGCAGTTCAGCTTCGTTTTCCCAGGTGCCATTTTCTACTGCCAGACTGACGTTAGAAGAGTAAGAACCTGAGGCATTGGAAAAAACGCGGGTGGCGGCCTGCCGCAGTTCGATGCCTAAGTCTTCGGCTTGCTTGAGGGCATGCTTACGCACAAAGTTCATCTCTAAAGGCTCATCGGCTTCTGCCGCCATTTTGACGGCCTGATCGAGCAGCGCCATCTGGTTAATAAACAGGTCACGGAATACGCCAGAACAGTTGACCACCACGTCAATACGAGGGCGACCCAGTTCTTCGAGGGGGATTAGCTCAACCTTATTGATGCGTCCCAACGAGTCGGCCTTTGGCAGCACACCTACCATCCACATCACTTGGGCGAGAGATTCGCCATAGGTTTTGATGTTGTCGGTTCCCCACAGCACCATCGAAATGGTTTCGGGCCAGGCACCCCCGTTATCGCGCTGCTGACGCGCCAACAGACGATCTACCACAACCTTGGCTGAGGCGATCGCCGCCGTAGTCGGAATCGACTGCGGATCTAGGGCATGAATATTCTTGCCTGTGGGCAGCACATCGGGGTTACGGATCGGGTCGCCGCCAGGCCCAGGCAAAACGTATTCGCCTTCTAATGCCTGAAGCAGCGCACCGAGTTCGTTGTCCGCCACAATCTGCTTAAGGCAGAATTCGAGGTATTCCACCACGGGCTTAAGGGTTTCAGCCGTGACGGCCTTATAGCCCAACCCGTGAAGCGCCTCAACCCAGGGTTCTTTGCGCCCCATGTTAAAAAAGTTCAGAATCGAAACCTTTTCAATCCTGCCTTCGGCGTTGGCCTGCTCCTGCACTAAGGCCGAAACCGCCGCGCGGGTTGCCATGGTGATGTCTTTGAGCAACTGCACATCATCCAGAATGCCGTTATCGCTATTCTGGAAAACCTCATCCATGTTCCGTCCCAAGCTCTCTGCCAAAATGCGGGGCAGGCTCACGATGCCTTCTTCCGCACGGTCAAGGCTGGCGATATTGACGAGGGTGGCGATCGCCTCATCTGCGGTCGGTGGCTTGCCGACCACATGCAAACCACAGGGCAATAGCCGCGCCTCAATCTCCATGATCTTGATGTAGACCTTACCCACGAGGTTGTCGCGATCCTCTGAGGACATGTCTTTGGTATCACCCTCTGGCAAGTCAATGTCTTTGTCGAGGTTGACGATGCGGGCTTGGTCAATAATGGAATTGGCGATCGCCGCCCCTCGTCCGCTGTCTTTCAGAGTTTGATATGAAGCAATAAGTTCACCCAGCTCCTTTAGACCCTTATACAAGCCTGCATTTTCAGCAGGTGGAGTGAGATAGCTGATGGTGTTGGCATAGCTGCGGCGCTTGGCAATGGTCGCCTCAGAAGGGTTGTTGGCAGCGTAGTAGTAAAGGTTAGGGATATTGCCAATGAGATTATCGGGGTAGCAGTCGCCAGACATGCCCATTTGCTTACCAGGCATAAACTCCAGAGAGCCGTGAGTGCCGAAGTGAAGCACCGCATCCGCACCCCAGACCTGATTGAGGTAGGTGTAGTAAGCCGCAAAGCCGTGGTGAGGGCTGGCTGAGCGTGAAAACAGTAGGCGCATGGGGTCGCCTTCGTAACCAAAAGTGGGCTGTACGCCGATGAAGACATTGCCGTAGTGCTTCCCAAACACCAGCATATTTTGCCCGTCGGTGTTGAGCTGTCCAGGAGGTGGTCCCCAGTTTTCTTCGAGGCGCTTGGAGTAGGGGGTAAGTGCCTCGTATTCCCGTATGGGCATCCGGTAGGCAATGTTTAGCTCAGGGCTGTTGTACTGCGCTTGGGCATCGTGCAAGATATCCTGCATCAGCACTTCAGCGTTTTCAGGCAGTTCACCCAAGTCATAGCCATTGCGCTTGAGGGCTTCAAGCACCTTGTAGATCGAGCCAAATACGTCTAGGTAGGCGGCAGTTCCAATGTTGCCCTTATCCGGCGGGAAGCTAAAAACGGTGATGGCAACCTTCTTGTCAATTTTGGGTTTGCGGCGCAGGTTAGCCCATTTGATAGCGCGCTGTGCCACGGTTTCAATCCGGTCTTGGAGCGCGATCGATTTACCCGTATTGCCATCTCGACCGGAGAGGATAATCGGCTCAATGGCTCCATCCAACTCAGGAATTGCAATCTGAAGAGCCACCTGAATCGGGTGCAGACCCAAATCGCTGTTTTCCCACTCTTCCGTGGTTTGGAACACCAGCGGCAGCGCCACCATGTAGGGACGGTTTAGCTTTTTCAGGGTTTCGATCGCCTTGGGATGATCTTGCCGTGCAGGGCCACCCACCATCGCAAACCCCGTCAGAGAGACGGCTGCATCAATAATAGGAACTTCGTTGCCGTTGCCCTTGACAGGGTCAAAAAAGAACGCTTCTACGGGTTTGGAGAAATCTAGACCCCCTGCAAACACAGGAATCACCCGTGCGCCTTGGGACTCCAGTTCCTGCACCATTGCTACATAGTGGGCATCATCCCCTGTGACGAGGTGGGTGCGCTGAAGAATGATGCCAATCGTAGGCGCGAGAGGATCTTTAAGGTCATCATCAATATCACGACGAGAGCTAAACCAGTTCAGGTATTCCCGCACGTCCTCAAACATTTCGGGGGCAAGGGGGTGCCAGATACCCATATCGGGGTAGGTGACGGGTTCTTGGTAGGCAAGCGTCGCGTCTCCATTGGAGTGCTTGCGGATGCCGTCGTCTTTAAAGACGTACTTATCGGCCAGCATCAAAAAGAAATTTTCGAGGTTTTCGGGGGAGCCGCCGAGCCAATACTGAAAGCTGAGCATAAAGTTACGGGCATCCCGTGCCTTATCCATCGGCAGGTACTTCAGCACTGTGGGCAGCGTCCGCAGCAGCTTTAGCATGGCGTCTTGGAAGCCTGCGCCTGAGTTTTCTTTGCGCTTCTTCATGAACTGGGAAATCATGCTTTTGGATTGCCCAATCTGAGACAGCGAGAAGCTGCCCATTTTGTTGAGGCGCATCACCTGAGGCATGGAGGGGAAGACGATCGCCGCATCCAGGCGATCGCGGTGAGGTTCTACCGCCGCCACGAGCTTGTCTGCCATATCTTCTAGAAAAATCAGCGACCCGATGAAGATATTGGCCTCGGCAATGTCGCGCTCAAAGGCGGCGTAGTTTTCCGGCGATCGCAGTTCTTCAATTAAATATCCGTTTAGCTCGATCGCCAGATTGGGGTTGAATTGGTTAATAGAGGTTGCCGCAGCCGTCAGAGAACTTTGATACTGAGGCTCTAGCACGACATAGACCACCTTCATTAAGGCG
>JANNDV010000100.1:0-3047 GCA_031387975.1 Acaryochloridaceae cyanobacterium OTE_75_metabat_521
ACAATGCCGTAAATTAAGCCGTAATGAATGCGCGTTCCAGGCAACACCCCCAACATATCGACGGCAGGGATGGGGAAACTCGAGGGCTTATTGAGAGAGCTGGGGTCTTTCATGGGGCCGTTGACCAGGTGATTGAGGAGGGCGATCGCAATGTAGTTCATCAACAAACTGCTGATGGTTTCATTCACGCCGCGATAGTGCCTGAGGGCACCCACCGCCCCAATCCAAAGCCCTCCAAACAGTAGCCCCGCCAAGGCCATCCCCATCTGCACCACCAGCGGGGGAGCGTTGCCGCCTAAGCCCAAGCCCACAATAATTGCGCCAATCCCACCCATCACCAGCGCCCCTTCATTGCCAATAATGACCAGACCCAACCGAGCAGGTAAAGCAGTACAGAGCGCCGTCAACATCAGCGGCGCTGCACGAATGAGGGTATTTTGAAACGATCGCCAATTGCCAAAAGCGGCCTTATGAATAGAGGCATAAATATCAAACGGGTTTGAACCCACCGCCGCACAAAATATGCCAAACAAAACGAGTGAGAATAAAATGGCTCCGACTGGCAAACAAATAGACTCAAGGGTTTTGCCCCAGTGTTGACGGTGGAGTGACTGCATACGAGTTATCCTCCTACTTTTCCCAAAGCACCCGCCACCAGCCAATCCATCTTGTCGAGGGCTGGATCCGTAATCTTAAGATTTTTACCCGCTGCAATAATGGCTTTACCCGCGTTGTCTTTCACTTCGCCCTTATAGACGTACAGGCTGCCATCAATCAGCTTTGCCTGCGTTGCATCGGCATCTTTCTTGGTCGCATCACTGACGGCGGCTCCGTAGGGAGCCAGCTTTACAAATTTCTCTTTCAGTCCACCTCGGATCAGGTGGGGGATGCCTCCATCCATTAGTTTTTTGCCCGATTTGATTTGCTCAACATATTGGGTATAGATGCTCGGAAAATCCCAGGCTGTCCCTGTCAGGTAGCCCTTGGGTGCCAGACTAGACTGCACCGCATGGAACCCACTGGAGTAGATGCCACGCTTTTCGGCAGTTTCAATGACGACCTTGGGGCTATCAACGTGCATACTAATTACGTCAACGCCCTGATCTGCCAGGCTATTGGTGGCTTCCGCTTCTTTGACAGGGAGTGACCAATCCCCTGTAAAAATAACCTGGACTTTGATATCAGGCTTGACGCTGCGTGCGCCCAAAATAAAGCTATTGAGGTTACGCAAGACAGGGGTGATCGGCTTGGCAGCCACAAAACCAAGCTTCCCTTTTTTTGAAGTTTGAGCGGCGACTCTACCTGCTACATATTGACCTTCGTCTACATCCCCAAAAAAGCTGCCGATGTTTTTAGGGGTTTTGCCTTCTTGGTAGAGGGCACCAAAGTGGAAGAACTGCACCGCTGGAAATTCCCCCGCGATTTTCACAATATGGGGGTCAAAATATCCAAAGGATGTGGGAAACAATACCGTTGCGCCATCTTGCTCAATCATGTTGCGCATGGCTTCTTGCACTTCGGTGGTTTCTGGCACGTTGGCCTGCTCTACAATTTTGACCCCTGGTAACTTAGCGATCTCCGCTGCACCTTCTGCATGAGCCTGGTTAAAGCCAAAGTCATCTTTAGAGCCGACATAAATAAACCCAACCACCAGCGGCTTATCTCCGCCGCCGCCCGCTTTTTCTGCACCCGTCTTGCCAGAATCTGATTCTGGCGTAGCGCTACAGCCTACCAATCGAGAAGTTACGCCAAACGCTGTGGTGGCTAAAAGCCCTCGAAGCACCTGGCGGCGAGGCAAATAAAGAGATTGTCTTGTAGACACTGAGATTCTGCTCCTTACACTTTCTTGAAAATAGATATTCGATGAACAAAAATTTCTCAAGACATCTTAAACAAACAAATAACTCGTAGTAAAAATCATCGGGCTTTTCTCGTCTTAGAATTACTAAATATTGATTTCAAGAAGGCATAGATTGTATACAGAGTACAATCTATAGAGTATTTTTGAGAGAAATGGTATAAGAGATCACATATTCAGATTGCCTGCTCACAGGAATCAGAATTAAAGCTGAACAGACGTGAGCTAGCCGTAGAGCAGCATGACGTGAAATCTCTAGATCGATTGGAGTACAGCTATATTAGTAAGCAAAACACCCTGTTTTTTACAACCTTTTTTGCAACAAAAATATTGAAATCGTAACTTCATGGTTCTGTCATCTCTTCAAAACATGACGGATTAAATGTGTCACCTTATACATTTTTAGAAGATTGAGCATCATACGCTGCATATTGTATACAAAGGTCTTGCTTCTGCTAATTTTGTAAGTTTTGTAGAGCCAGTATGAATTATTGGAACCGTTCTATTGGGATGATTTCAATAAAGGTTAAACAAAGCATTTATTTCAGCAGACTCTCTTTTTAGTGTGTGAGGAAAATTTAATGCTCAATGCTTTTCAAGCAAATTGGAACGCCCGATTTGCCGTGCGGTTGTGGATATGGACGGTGCTTTTTAGTGCGGTTGGCATGACGGTTGGAGGGACGTCGCAAACCGCCCAAGCCAAAGGCCTAAAACCTCTTCAGTCCGTTTCACAAATTGTTCAGCAGGTTAATTCCGATAGCCCCGCTACTGCGCCCGTCCCTGCTTTTACCTCAAACGCTCCGCTGATTCAGGCAACGGAGAATAGCGAAGCTCAGGTTACTTCTGTTTCTCAACTGTCTGACGTACAGCCTACAGACTGGGCATTTCAGGCTTTACAATCTTTAGTTGAACGCTACGGCTGTATTGCAGGGTACCCAGACGGTACCTTTAAGGGCAATCGAGCCGCAACCCGCTATGAATTGGCTGCTGCGCTGAATGCTTGCTTAGATCAGGTGAGCGATCGCTTTGCTACCAAAGAAGACCTTGTCACGGTTAAAGCCCTGCAAGAAGAGTTTAAGACAGAACTTGCCACCCTCAAAGGCCGCGTCGATGGACTCGAAGCTCGAACCAAGACCCTTGAAGCGCAGCAGTTTTCGACCACCACTAAACTCAGCGGGAATGCATTCTT
>JANNDV010000125.1:0-12038 GCA_031387975.1 Acaryochloridaceae cyanobacterium OTE_75_metabat_521
CCGCGCCCAAGAAACGCGCCGGATCCTTGATCGATTGGTGGGCTATACGCTCTCGCCACTGCTGTGGAAAAAAATTGCCCCCAGTCTCTCTGCCGGACGGGTGCAGTCTGTGGCGGTACGCGTACTCGTGCAGCGAGAGCGAGAGCGCCGCGCCTTCCGTCAGGGCAGCTATTGGGATCTCAAGGCAAGTTTAGAAAAAGACAAAACGCCGTTTTCTGCCAAGCTTGTGACGCTAAATGGGCAGCGCCTTGCCACAGGCAGCGACTTTGATGAAAACACGGGTCAGGTGATTGAAGGTCGTCAAGTTGTTTTGCTCAACGAGGCCGAAGCCACGGCGTTGCGGCAGCGCCTAGACCAAAAGCAGTGGCAGGTCAGCGGCATTGAAGAACGCCCCGTTACGCGCAAACCCGCACCGCCATTTATCACCTCCACGCTTCAGCAAGAGGCCAGCCGTAAACTGCGCCTCTCTGCCCGTGAAACCATGCGAATTGCCCAAAGTCTCTATGAGCAGGGCTACATCACCTATATGCGAACCGACTCGGTGCATTTGTCAGAACAGGCGATCGCCGCTGCCCGTGCCTCGGTCGAAACCCTCTACGGCACCCCCTACCTCAGCCCTGAACCGCGCCAGTTCACCACCAAGTCTAAAGGTGCCCAAGAAGCCCACGAAGCCATTCGTCCGGCAGGTAGCCCCTTCCGAACCCCCAAAGAAACGGGTCTAAAGGCGCTGGAGTTAGCGATTTACGAAATGGTCTGGAAGCGCACGGTCGCCACCCAAATGGCAGAAGCGCGTCAAACCTTTGTCACCGTTCAGATTAACGTCGAAGATGCTGGCTTTAGGGCATCTGGCAAGCGCATTGATTTCCCAGGGTTCTTCCGTGCCTATGTTGAAGGATCAGACGATCCAGATGCTGCCCTTGATGATCAGGAAGTGATTTTGCCAGATCTGAAGAAGGGCGATCGCCCCACCTGCAAAACCCTAGAGGCGATCGGTCACGAAACCCAGCCGCCTGCACGCTATACCGATGCATCCCTGGTTAAAACCTTGGAAAGCGAAGGGATTGGGCGACCCAGCACCTATGCTTCTGTCATTGGTACCATCATTGACCGAGGCTACGTTCAACGTCAGGGCAATACCAGCCTTGTGCCCACCTTTACCGCCTTTGCTGTTACAGCGCTCTTAGAAAAGTATTTCCCTGACCTGGTAGACGTCGGCTTTACCGCCCGTATGGAGCAAACCCTAGACGATATCTCCAGGGGTGAGGCTGAGTGGCTGCCCTACCTACAATCCTTTTATCTCGGCGATGAAGGGCTAGAGCATCAGGTCAAAGACCGAGAAGAAGCCATTGATGCCCTGGAAGCCCGCACCATTGAACTTTCTGGGTTAGAGGCGAAAGTCCGTATTGGTCGGTTTGGCCCCTACGTTGAGGCCGAACGCGAAGGCACTGCCGTCACCGCATCTTTGCCCAAAGACATGACCCCTGCCGATCTGAACCCCGATCAGGTAGAGCTGATTCTAAAACAAAAAATTGAAGGCCCTGAAAAAGTGGGGTTCCATCCAGAGACGGGCGAACCCATCTATATGATGTTGGGCACCTATGGCCCTTATGTACAGCTTGGGGATGCACCTCAGCCTGGACAAAAGAACCCCAAACGCACGTCTCTGCCTAAGGGCGTCACGATGGAAAACGTGACCCTTGAAATGGCGCTGGCGCTCTTGGCATTGCCTCGGCTTCTGGGTAGCCATCCCGAGACAGAACGGCCTGTGAAGGTGGGGTTAGGTCGCTTTGGGCCTTATATCGTGCATGACCAAGGTAAAGAGGGTCAAGATTTCCGCTCTCTTAAGGCTGAAGATAGCCTATTTACCGTCTCTCTAGAACGTGCGCTAGAGCTACTGGCGATTCCAAAAACGGGTCGCGGCAAACGGGCTTCGGCGAAGCAGGCACTGCGAGAGCTGGGCAAGCATCCTGAAGACGGGGAACCCATCAATATTTATGATGGCCCTTATGGCCCCTATATCAAATACGGCAAAATTAACGCCAGCCTACCGGAAGAAACAACGGTTGAAAATATCTCTCTAGAGGAAGCTCTGAAGCTGGTTTTAGAGAAAGCCGGAACAAAGAAAGGTGCAAAAAAAACCGCTGCAAAAACAACAACCAAAGCTGCGACAACTAAAACTAAGGCCAAAGCTTCGGCTACTAAAACAACTCGCGCTAAAACCACGAAGAAAAAGGCTGAGGCTAGCTCTACCTAGAGCAAGCAGCTATGTATCCCGTCAGCCAACATCAAGCACCCCCGTGAATTCGACAATCAATCTTTCGTTCCGATACGCCGAGATCGACTACGTTCGGGCACTAAGAGCGCATTACGCTTCGCGCCTTCGTTTACGCCTCGATATTGTCGTCACCTTCGTCCTTGCTGGCATCGGTACTTATCTCTGGCACTCACCGCGTGGGCATTGGCTTGGCCTTGCCTGCATCGTCGTTGCAGTTGCGTTCGGCCTCATGCTTGTCGCCGCGTTCACCATCATCCCGCCGCTAGCCTTTCGTCGTGAGCCGAAGTTTCGTGACGATTATTCACTCACGTTTTCACCAAAGGGCATTCACTTCAGCACAGCACACATTGATTCTCAGCTTCAGTGGAGCATGTATTCACGGGCATTAATTGATGATTACTCCTATGTCCTTTACTACAGCTCGCGTCAGTTCACCGTGATACCGAAGCGAGTTTTCCAGAGCGTCGAGCAGCAGCAGGCGTTCGAGCAGTTGCTCACTCAGCACGTTGCACAGATAGTGAGGCGAGACACATGAAGATGGTGGCTAACCATTCGCTGCACTGGAACGAACCAACATGGTCGGTTGAGTTGCAAAGGTTATTGGTGTCTGGTGATCGTGAACGTTAGCAAATGCATTTAGCGCTACCAACCAGCCTTCGGTGATCTAGGACACAGACTTCTCTCAAAAACTGGACTAAGTTGATTGTGCAGTATACAGAAACAAATCTTTAGCGCTCTTGCTAAAGCCTATATCTAACGCAGCGCCTGTTAAGGCAATGCACCTATATCTAAAATCTAACTATTCTTCAAAACGCGCCCTTAATTAAGGGCGCGTTTTGCATTTGCTGCTAATTTCACTTTCTGTATTTCAAGATACATTTTGCCCTCAAATAGACATCTGCATTGTTACAGATGCATATAAGCGAAAAAAGCTCTAAAAAGGCATCATGCAGTAGGGTTCTAAGTCTCTGATTGCTTAGAGCAAATACTGGCAAAGGCGTCATGAGATCAACCGTTTCACTTCACTGCGTTTTAGGTTTCTCTCAAGGGGCGTCACCTTGATTACAGACCTTAATGACAGCAAGGTATCGCTATGTCTACTACGACGCGTCAGGCCAGAACCTACTACGTCATTTTGATTACGGGTGCGGCAGCATTGGGCGGCTTTTTGTTTGGCTTTGATACTGCCGTGATTAATGGCGCAATCTTAGCGCTGGCAAAGACTTTTCAGGCCAGCAGTTGGCTGACGGGGTTTGCAGTGTCTTTAGCATTATTAGGCTCTGCGGTAGGTGCGTTTTGGGCGGGTCAGATTGCGGATCGATACGGTCGCGTAAAGGCAATGGTGGTTGCCGCAGTGTTGTTTACCCTAAGCGCTCTTGGGTCTGGATTTGCCTTCAGCATTTGGGACTTTATCTTTTGGCGGCTATTGGGTGGCCTTGCGGTGGGCGTTGCCAGCGTCATTGCCCCTGCTTACATTGCAGAATGCTCTCCCTCCGAGATGCGGGGCAGACTTGGCTCACTTCAGCAGTTGGCAATTGTTTCAGGCATTTTTATTGCGCTGCTCAGCGATTACTTTATTGCGGTATCGGCGGGTTCAGCAGAGCTACCATTCTTGTTTGGCGTGGCGGCTTGGCGCTGGATGTTTTGGACAGCGGCTTTTCCGGCGGTGCTTTACGGTATGGCGGCGCTCACAATTCCTGAATCTCCTCGCTATTTGATGTCTCAAGGACGAGAACAAGAAGCGTCTTCTGTTCTATCTAAAATTTTGGGAGGTAACGTCTCTGGCAAAATTGAGGAAATTCGACAAACTGTTTTTCGAGAGCGTAAGCCTAATTTCTCTGACCTCTTGGGCAAAAATGGTAAGCCCTTGCGAATTGTGTGGATTGGGATTGGATTATCGGTGCTTCAGCAGTTTGTAGGCATCAACGTAATTTTCTACTACAGCAGCGTGCTGTGGAGAGCCGTAGGCTTTTCTGAGCAAGATTCTCTTAAGCTCACGGTGATTACGGGTGCCGTAAATATTGTGACAACGCTGGTTGCGATCGCCTTTGTCGATAAATTTGGGCGCAAGCCACTGCTCATTCTGGGTTCATTGGGGATGACCGTTACCTTAGGTACTTTAACCACCATTTTTAGCAATGCGCCCTTAGATGCGGCGGGCAACCCAGCCTTAGCGGGTGCTGCGGGTACAGTCGCACTTTTGGCGGCTAACCTTTACGTCTTTTGCTTCGGGTTCTCGTGGGGACCGGTGGTTTGGGTGCTGCTCGGCGAAATGTTTAATAACAATATTCGAGCCTCAGCCCTGTCGATTGCGGCTGCAATACAGTGGATTGCAAACTTTATCGTCTCCACGACCTTTCCCCCCTTGCTGCAATATTTTGGATTGGGTGCCGCCTACGGTCTGTACACCATTGCCGCCGCCACCTCATTCTTTTTTGTGGTCTTTTTTATTAAAGAAACCAAGGGGATAGAGCTAGAGGCAATGTAGGCATTACCTGCCTTAAAACTGATCTAGAGCAGTTTTAAGGCAGGTAATGCAGTTGAAAGTCAGCAAGCTGATTCTCAACTGCATTCAAGAACTGAGGCTGATCCCAATTTTGATAGAGATGAGCGGCGATCGCACTCCCTCCTGCCCCTACGCCCTCTTTCACAAAGCCCTGCTCATAGGCACGCAGTTGAGCATAGCGAGAGGCTGCAAAACTAAGCTGAGTCGCCAGCAGAGGGACTTGACCAATCTCTTGGGCTAACCCTACCGTATCCCCCGTGGGGTCTTCTGCTACCCAGCGCGTCGTGCCCACTACCACCTGTACAGGGTTCCAGAGAATTTGGTCTTGGAAGGCTATCGCTCGTGCAAGCGCATACACCGCCAGCATTTGTGTGCCCCCCGCCAGCAGAACGCCGCAGGTACGGCTGGCTGACAACATGAGTCCTGCGGCAACCGCCTGCATCGGGTCGCCGACTGCCGCTAAGACCTGCCACGGATTGGGGTTAGGGGGCAGTGCTGATAGCCCCTGCTGCACTAACTGCCATTTTTGGTCGTGATTGCAAACGGGGTGGCTGCTGTTGATCTTGCCTTGGGCATCAAACCCCAGCCCCGCTAACACCGCTAAAGCCGTGGTGGTACCGCCCACCACACACTCCGCCAAAATCAGGTACCCATCTAGAGCCTCCGCCGCTAAAGTTTGCCCCCAGCGTAAGCCCTGCTCAAAGAGATGCCTCACCACTTCCCCATTCTGAGCAGCCCCTGTACTCAGACATTGGGCAGGCTGCCCCCCCAGCGCAATCACAGGAACCGACGGTGCAATGGGTAAACCTGCATTCATAATCCAGGCTGGGATGCTCTGCCCTTGCAAGACTGCTCGTGTGATGAAAACGGGGGAAGCCCCTTGGTGTAATGGCGGAAGGGGGTATTGAGCGGCAATATTAGCGCCGTTGAGCAAAAACTCGGCATCGGCGATTGCCGTAAATCGTCTCGACTCAGGGGTGGCTCCCGCTGCGGAAATGCCTGGAATTAAGCCTGTCTCGGTAAAGCCTAAAACGCAGGCATAAACAGGTTTCTTGCCGCGATAGCGACTCATCCACTGCGCAGCCAGAGCGGGTTGTGTATAGACCTGAATCATCGACATTCAGACACACCCTGGTGTACATCAGCCTTCATCAATCAGTGCCTGAAGCCAAGGCGGTGGGTCAGGGATAGGATGCCCCAAGCGCTCCGTCAGCAGCAGCGCCACCAAATGTACCAGCAGCACGTAGCCCAAAGACTGAACGGCAACCAGTGCAACCGCTACAACCTGAACCGCTGCTAAGGTAGGGTCAATTAACACCCCAAGCTTTTCAAATACCCAGGCTAAAAGACCCCGCACCTGTTGGTTCAGGTAAAGCCAGAGGTTTGTCCCCAGCAATAGCGAGACCAGAAACGTCTGAAAGAAAACGCCAATGGTGGTCAGCAGCCCACCCCATCCTAGAGAAGCAGCCCAACTTGCCTTGGCTCGCCACAGCCCCCCTAACAACACGCCCAAAAAGCCAAAGGGAATCAAAAACTGAAGGCCACGGGGAGGTCCCATCAGCACCCCTAGCAATAGAGACGCCACAATCGCCGTCATCCAGGCAGCGCGTTTGCCCCACCGCAGATAGGCGATCGCCGTGGGCAGCGCAAACATCATCCGAAAAATGGGGCCAATCGGGAAGTAAAAATTCAGAATCCAGAGAAGGGCGCTGGTACTCGCTAAAAATGCCGTCTCTACCATGATGCGAGGATGGCGGGGGTCTACCTTGAGATCTCCTGGCATCGGAGATTTAGGCCGAGACGGCGAAATGGCTGGATCTTGCATAGATTGAGCAGGTAGTGCAGTCTCTCATCGTGACATACTCCCGACGCTCACCCTAGCGGGTAGAGCGTGGGCTTCCCAAGATCGCTCTTGAGTTTTCCTGCTTCATTGCCACCCCAACGGGTTCGGCTCCACAGGCATCAACGATGTGTCCCACCGTTGTTAGACCACGATTACGAATGACTTGACCACTGGCGACATCCCTATCCGTTTGATACCCACACTCAGGGCAATGATGGAACCGAACAGACAAGTCCTTTTTAACAGATGCACCGCAAGCAGGGCATTCCTGGCTAGTGCCAGATGCTCTCACCTTAGAGAAATATACTCCACGTTTCCATGCAACCCATCCCAAGGTATCCAGAAATTCACCCCACCCAGCATCCAGGCAATGCTTGCCCAGCATTCCTTTAGCCAAACCTTTCAGGTTCAAGTCCTCAGCAAACACCATCCCCGCTTGGTTGCAAAGATGATGAGCCGTCTTGCGGTGAAAGTCTTTACGGCGATTCGCAATTTGTTCGTAAAAACGTGCCCCCTTCTGTCGAGCCTTTTGCTGATTCTTAGACCCGTTCTTCTTTCTCGATACCGCTCTTTTCAGCCCTTTAAGCCTGTGTTGAGCCTCAACAAAGAATCTGGGTCGCGCAATAAACTCGCCTTCAGAGGTCGCCACAAAATGATTGAGTCCGACATCAATCCCAATGGCGTAACCGCTAGGAATAACCTCTGGCACCTCAATTTTTGCCTCCAAAACAAGCTGAACATACCATCCAGATGGACGAAGTACCACTCTGGCTTGCTTCGCTTCAAACCCCTCAGGAATGGGACGGTGCAATGTAGCAGCTACTTCCCCGATAGAAGGCAGCTTGATTGTCCTTTTCCCAATAGGGTCTTTTCCCAATTGCGGAAAAGTAAAGCTGCGAAAGCGCTTTTTGAATCGTGGAAATCCATGACCAGAGTTCCACAACCCATTGAACGCCTTCTCCAAACGTCCCATCACATCTTGGAGAACCTGAGAATGAACAGCGCCAAGGGTCGGGATGACTTTACGCGCTGCGGTCAGATTCCGCTTTTGTTGATAGTAAGTAGGCTTTGGAGCATCAACCGCAATAATGTATTCCCCGCGCAAGCTACAGGCGTTAATATCGCACTTGCGAGACTTAATCCAATCACGACGTTCACGAAGGGCGTAGTTGTAGACTTTGCGGCAGGTTTCCAGCCACTGCGTCATCAACTCCGTCTGTTGAGCATCAGGATAGAGTCGGTACTCGTAAGTGAGGTTTATCATAATGCTATGATAGCTCATTCTAGGGAGGGGATTGAACTCCCTAAGATGGCTTCGCTTAGGCATAATTTGTTCGTTTTAGCACTGTTGCCTTCCCTGTTACTACGCAACGCGGTCAGGCAACGTACCTCAACTCACGCGCCTCTCATCCCGACGGTGACCTGAGTATAGGTACAGCGCAGGGCTTCCCATCTAAAAGCTAAACCAGCAAATCGTCCAGTGCATCCACATTAACGATCTGAAAAGACTCAGGGGTTCTCTTAATCAGTCCTTTTCTCTCAAGCTTTCCCAATACCCGCGTCACGGTTTCCCGTGCCATACCGCTCAAACTGCTCAACTCACGGTGGGGTAAGTTAGGAATTTCGATACTGGTTCCCTTCTGGGTGCCTTGACCCTCCGCCAAAAATAGCAAAATATCGGCAATGCGAGACGTGCTGTCAGACTCTCGCAGCCGCAGTCGTCGATTCACCTGTCGCAGCCGCCGCGCCATCAGCTTTGCCAACCGAATGCCACCCTGCGGCTCTGTATTCAAAAAGTGAACAAAATCGTTGGCGGGCATATTAGCCACGACGGTGGGCGTTAGCGTCAACACATCCGTTGAGCGCGGCACTTCGTCGAGGGGAGCCATTTCACCAAAGACCTCCCCTTTGCCCACAATATTGAGGGTTACTTCTTTGCCGTCAATATTATAGGTGCGGATTTTAACCCAACCGCTCAAAATAAAGTATACCGAGCTGCCCCAATCATTTTCGAGCAAAACCACTCGGTGGGCTGGGTGCTCCCGCGTCACAACGTGAGCCAGCGCTGCTCTAGCCGTCTCTAGGGGTAGACCGTCAAAAAAAGGAATAGCGCGCACTAGCTCATCTAGCTTTGCGTCGCGAACAGTTTGTCGATCATCCATGGGCTATGCAGTCCGTATGCGTGATGAATGTCATCCTCAACCCTACCAGTCCCTTAGGCTAAAAATGCTGAAAATACGCTGTAGGCGATCGCCATGAAAGCAAAGAAATATTGCAATTTCTCTGTCAATGCGTTACACTTCTTAACAAGTGGAAGACAACTGGTGCCATCACTTCTTTCAAAGTCTTTAGTATCAGAGTTTCCTCCTCCCAACACAGCAAGTTCTTTCAGCCGCTTAGCAGCGGCTGTTTTTTTTAGCCCTTGAGCTGTCGCTGACATTTTGAATCTTAAAGATTAAGCGCAATCCTTTGATTCTGAGCTTAAGGTACATTGTTGCCAAAGACCGTGATACCTTAAAGAGTGCCGTACAAAGCGTATAAAAACTCAACGCCTACGAGATATCACATTTAGTAAAATCTTTTGCCGATGATGGCGCTTTATTTCTCTGCAATCCCTCGCTTCGGTACAGCGTCTTAAGATATTGTGCTTGGCCGAGGCATTTTTAATGAGAAGCCGTTATCTACATAAGAAAATATAGGTCATGGGTTAAGACTCTGCCCGTACCAAAGGCTACCCATCAGGATCAATTTTGATTTTTTGTAACATTATTGTGTCCCAAATGCTGAATTCATTCAGTCAATATTGCTACTGCGCCATCAGCGCATGAGCGGGTGGGAGCACTCGATTTTCTCGTTTTCAAATTGGAGGTTGTCTTAATGTCTATTCGTCTCTATGTTGGTAATCTACCGAAAGAAATTGAGCGTACAGAGCTTGAAAAACTGTTTGCCGAAGCAGCCGGAGAACTCTCGTCTACAAAGGTTGTGACCGATCGCAAAACGGGCAAATGCCGAGGTTTCGGGTTTGTCACGGTTGAAACCGAGGAACAAGCCGATATCGTCATCGAGAAATTGAATGGTTTCTCCCTGATGGACAGCATTCTTAAGATTGAGAAGGCGCTGCCTAAAGCAAAGGAATCCACTGGCGCTGTCAGCACTGTTGAGCCTCCTACTCCAGCCGTTAAACGGAATGGTGGCAGCAGTAACAGCGGCAGCGGCGCAAGTAAAGGAAAAGGCCGTCAATCTCAAAGTGCGGCTAGCGGCAGCAGCCAGTCTGAGTCATTCCAGCCCGATCCTCGTTGGGCACAGGATTTAGAGAAGCTCAAAGAAATGCTGTTGGCACAAACCAACGCGTAATCTTTAGGCTAGCTAATCGACAAAAGAGCGTTTGACATTAAGCAAGACTGTAAATTCCACAACTCAATTTAAAAAATCAAGGTTTAGATCTGGGTCTAAGCCTCAATAGAAACCACTTTTAAGGTAAGGCTTTAGACCTTGCAATAGGCGGCACCTCTGTTAGAGTGCCGCTTTTTAATGCGCCCATATTTTACTTGGCAGTCATCCAGTTTAGTCCGGTATGGACTTCTGCCAAAAGCGGGACGCTCAAGGGCAAAGCTTCTTCCATTACGGTTTGGATGATGGATTTGACTGCCTCGAGATGCTGTGGATGCACTTCTAGCACCAGCTCATCGTGAACCTGGAGCAGTAGGTGCGCTTGATACGGGGCGATCGCCTTTTGCAGTCGCACCATCGCAATTTTAATCAGATCGGCACTTGAACCCTGGATGGGTGCATTGGCTGCTGCCCTCAACATCCCGCGCTCATAGGTGGTCATTTTAAGCTTGGCAAGGTCTACCGCAGCAAGGTCTTCGACGGGTTTGCCGTGGAGCTGTTTAAGGCTGCTGCTCTCAAACTCAAAGTAGCGGCGGCGACCGAGAAGGGTTTCGACATAGCCCTGGGCGATCGCCTCTTGCTCCATGCGCTGCAAATAGCCAAATACGCCAGGATAACGCTCATAAAAGCGATCAATAAAGGTTTTGGCTTCGCTGTAGCTAACGCCTGCCTCACGGGAAAAGCGCTGGGCACCCATGCCATAGATCACGCCAAAGTTAATGATTTTTGCAAGGCGACGTTCATCGAGGCTAATGTCGTCTTTTTCGAGTAAAAGCTGCGCCGTCAGGGTGTGAACATCCTGGTTTTGGCGATAGGCTTCGACCAAGCGGGGTTCTTCGCTAAGGTGCGCTAAAATTCGTAGCTCAATTTGAGAGTAGTCTGCCGTGACAAGCATCCAGTCCGCTTCTGGAATAAACGCGGCTCGAATCTGGCGGCTGAAAGCAGTGCGAATGGGGATGTTTTGCAGGTTTGGGTTAGAAGAAGACAGCCTACCCGTTGCGGTAACAGCCTGGTTAAAGTCCGTGTGGACGCGCTGGGTGTCGGCACGCACCAGGAGCGGCAGGGCATCCACGTAGGTAGACTTGAGCTTGGCGAGGGTGCGGTACTCTAGCAAAATATCTACGAGGGGATGATCGCCCTGGAGTTTTTCGAGGGTCGCGGCATCGGTGGAGTAGCCCAGCTTGGTTTTGCGAGATTTTTTGGCATCTAGAGACAGCTTTTGGAACAGAATATCGCTCAACTGCTTGGGGGAACCCAGATTAAAGGTTTCGCCAGCAAGGTCATAAGCCTGAACTTCGAGACGCTGAAGATCGCGCTCAAGCTGACCTGAAAAGGTGTGGAGGTAGGCTTGGTCAATGCGAATGCCGTGGGTTTCCATTGCCGCCAAGACAGCCTCTAGGGGAATCTCAACCTCAGTAAATAGCTTTAGCAGCTTAGGACGCGCCACCAGTTCTGCCTGAAGTTTTTCGACGAGCTGATAGGTGGTCAAGACATCTAGGCCGCAATACTCTGCCACCCTAGGGATGGCAATATCGGCAATGGTTTTGCCCTTTGGCACCAGATCTGTAAAGCTTTGGGCGGTGATATTGAGGTAGCGACGGGAGAGATCCGTCAGGTTATGGGTGCTGTCAGGGTTCAGCACATAGCTTGCCAGCATGGTATCAAACATCACCCCTGCAAGCTGAATGCCCTGAAATTGCAGCACAAGGCGATCAAACTTGGCGTTTTGCAGTGCTTTCGGGTAAGTGTCGCTTTCAAGAATGGGGCGCAGTGCCGCTAAAACGTCAGCTAGCGGCAGATTAGTGCCGCTGGCATGACCAATAGGGATATAGGCCACTGGCATATCGCCGTCAACTTCCTCGGTTGCCCAGCAGCAGCCAATCCCCACCAGTTGGGCATCGCGGGGGGTGAGGCTAGTGGTTTCTGTATCCCAAGCCACGGGGGATTGAGGGTTGGTGCAGCCCTGGAGCGTTTTGACGAGCTGCGTGAGTTTTTCGGGGGTGTCAATAATTTGGGGGATGAGG
>JANNDV010000150.1:0-2424 GCA_031387975.1 Acaryochloridaceae cyanobacterium OTE_75_metabat_521
ACACCTGCTTTGATCAAATCCGGCAGCACTTCCAGGCCGGCGAGGTCTTGCGGTGACAGCAGGTAACGCTTGTCGCCGAGCGGGACGAGCTTGCCGTCGGAAACCAGCTCATAGGGCATCCGGCAGGCTTGGGCGCACTCGCCTCGGTTGGCAGAGCGCCCCCCCAAAGACTCACTGGTGAGGCATTGACCGGAATACGCCACACAAAGCGCCCCATGTACAAATACCTCCAGCGGCAGCGTGAGGTGTTGATCCCCAAGCTGTGCCTGAATTTTATTAATTTCTTGTAAAGAACATTCCCGCGCTAGTACCACCAACTGACAGCCTAAGTTTTGGGCAAACTGAACCCCTGCCGCACTGGTTACGGTCATCTGGGTTGAAGCGTGGATCGGAAAGTCTGGGGACAGGTGACGAATCAGTCGACAAATCCCCATGTCCTGCACAATAGCAGCATCTACCCCAGCGGCAATGATAGTCCGCAGATACTGCTCTGCCGCTTCTAGCTCACTGGGGAAAATGAGGGTGTTGAAGGTGACATACCCTTTGACGCCCCGGCGATGGAGAAAATCCATGAGCGCGGGGAGGTCAGCCTCGGTGAAATTCTGCGATCGCATTCGTGCATTAAAGCGATCTAGCCCAAAGTAAATCGCATCAGCACCGTTCTCTACCGCAGCCTTGGCGCAATCCCAGTACCCAGCGGGAGCCAGTAATTCCGGTCGCCTTAGCGATAAAACATCAGACACAGCATAGGGTTGACTAAGGTTTGCGGTCATGGCAGGTGTGCGGATAGGGCAAGGCGTTCTTCACTGCGATCTTAAACAAAAATGGCGGTGAAGGCGCATATGCCTTCACCGCCATAAAGTGGCCTAATTTTTGATTTCTTACGCGATCGCCACCTCAGAAGAAGGCGCAGTCGTTACGCCCTGAAAGAAATAGCCCGTACCCCAATCCGTGTGGATAAACTCAGGATTTTTAGGATTGTCGCCAATCTTAGAGCGCAGCCGCGAAACATGCACATCCACCACGCGCATATCGGCATAGTGACGAGGGCTGTAGCCCCACACCTTTTGCAAAATGTCAGAACGGGAGACGGTTTTACCCGCGTTACCCGCCAATAGCTCTAGTAGGTCAAACTCCATCCCCGTGAGCTGAATGCGATCGCCATTGAGGAACACTTGGCGCTTATAGGTTTCAATCCGTAGAGGGCCTGCCAACAAAACCCCTGCCACTGGGTTATCGGATGATGCAGCCATGCCGCTGCCATGCACCCGCCGCAAAATGACGTTAATCCGCTCCTCCAGCTCTTTCGGCGAAAATGGCTTGGGCAAATAGTCATCTGCACCCATCTGAAGACCCGTAATGCGGTCTGCAACGTCTCCAAGGGCGGTCAGCATAATAATGGGGATGCCTGTCGACTTGCGCAGCGTCTGGCAAACTTCTAGGCCATTCAGCTTGGGCATCATTACGTCTAGCACCACAAGGTCAGGCTTTTCTTTTTCAAAAACCTCAAGGGCTTCAGCGCCATCACAGG
Organism: Acaryochloridaceae cyanobacterium OTE_75_metabat_521; assembly: GCA_031387975.1. Classification (GTDB taxonomy): domain Bacteria; phylum Cyanobacteriota; class Cyanobacteriia; order Thermosynechococcales; family Thermosynechococcaceae; genus JAAURS01. The sequence goes on from JANNDV010000150.1 coordinate 1,532, forward strand.
CCACAGCCACCTCATACCCCACCATCGTTAAGCGCGTCGTTAAAATGCGCCGAATCATGGCTTCATCATCGACAATTAAAATTTTCTTTTTACGACTCACCGGATGGCCCCACTTTTGCTTAAATGAGTTGTTAAATTTATATTTGATTGCTGCCCATAGACGAACAGCTCAACACTCTGCCGCCTCAGCGCTGTACAGCGCGACAGATAAATTGAAAAGTTGCAAAGCGTCCTGATAACAAATGATAACAGACATCCTGCAAGGATTTCACCCTAGCTCCATTGCAATTTTGAAGGGCAGCAATTGTTAAGGCTTGTGGCAGTTCTATTAATTTCGGTTTCGTTGCGGGTTGAGGCGTTAGACCGAGCTGGTATTATCCAATGGCTCAAGCGATGAGCGCGTAGATGTCACCTTATTGCAAACGCATTAAGGAGATCTTGCCTGCGCTTTGTTGGCGCAATCAGCATAGGGAATCAATTTGAGGTTATGGCAAATCCCTTTATTGCGGTGAGAATTACCCCCGAACTGGATGCGGCGATCGCCGAACGAATGCAGGAAACGGGTCAGTCCAAGTCGGATGTGGTGATTGAATCACTCAAGTCTTATCTGGGCATCATGCCGTTTACGCAGCGATTGACCATGATTGAGCAACGGCTGGCTGCCCTAGAAGTTTTTGCAGAAAGTGTCGAAAGTCCCCTGCGATCGCATTCTACAGATCGCCCGTCTACACCATCGCCGTCTACCCATCGATCAGAGCACCTGCTCGATTAATCTTTATATCAGTCGCGCTGACTTGCCACCGAAGCCCTCAAGACTTACTGTATCAAACAGAAGATTGATTACATTGGAGTGGCTTGGTTAAGTTATGACTGCAAGTCTTATGAATGAGCTA
>JANNDV010000163.1:0-6840 GCA_031387975.1 Acaryochloridaceae cyanobacterium OTE_75_metabat_521
TCTTGAACACAAGCTTGAAGGCGTTTGGTCTGTTGAGCATTCATGATGGGGCTGTCCATTCAACTCTGTATTGACTATCCTACCCTTTCTCGCAAAAGCTATATTCCTCAAGCTTTTTGCCAAAGTGGGATGCTCCCCAAAGATTTAACAAACAAAAGATCACCAAAACTTATTTAATAGATCTTTTCAATGAAGCAGGCTAATTCATATATGAAAGGCAAAACAATCTATATAACCTTATTGCACTTCGTAAAGAAGCTGTTCCGCTTACCAAATCACCATCTATTAATATACGGTGTCGAGGTGATATTCCATTATTTGCATCTTGTTGAGAATAGGTCAAAGATTCCAAAAGACTCTGCATTTTGTCTCGAACAAAATGCAAATCCAAATCTCCTTCAAACTGTTCAATACGTCTACAACGAGACTTTGCATCGGCACGAGCACCCAAACCAAGCTGCTTACCGTCTCTTTTCTGATAGCTCTTCTCTAACCATTCCGAAAAATTATCTAGACGCATAAATCAACCCATTTAGTCAAATCAATTACAAAAATATATAAATTATATCTTAGCTTCAATAAATTTAAATCAAGAATTTTTTATTTTATTCATAAGTAGGTTGACTAAATTAAACACAAGATGAATTCACTTGAAGTTCTTGCGGTATTTAAAATCTGCGATAAATTTGACTACACCTACCTACTTATTAATATCTATAATCTTATGAGATTTGAGTAATATGAGGGGCATACGCTTTGAAAAAGAATCTATACTTAGCAAACCCTTATGGCTTCTCAAAACAGCAGCGGTCTTTATTGTTGCCCCCCATTATTCAATCATTACAGGAAGTGGGAGTTCAGGTATGGGAACCCTTTGAGCGCAATAATCAAATTGACTTTTCTCAAGCAGGGTGGGCTTATCAGGTTGCTCAAGCAGACTGTCGAGATGTCAAAGCCTGTGATGGCCTATTTGCAATCGTCAATGGCACACCGCCCGATGAAGGCGTAATGGTGGAACTAGGCATGGCGATCGCCCTCCACAAGGCCATCTTTCTGTTTCGAGATGACTTCCGCCGCTGCACCGATAGCGAAGAATACCCTCTTAACCTGATGATTTTTGCAGGGCTTCCCCAAGACACATGGCAAGATTTTTTCTACACCTCTGTAGAAGAAATCAGTTCACCCCAAAAGGCACTCTTTGCTTGGGTTAACGGTTAGTCGATTTTCCGATCGTTTGGCACCTTCAAACGCCGCCGCCATCATCTGTTTTATCCAAAACACTCAGCACCGCTTTCGGCAAAAGCTTATCCTTAAACCAGACGAGCGGAGCAGGCGTATCTCTAAAATCAACCCCCGCCTTCTCAAGATTCAGCCGCTCCGAAATCGCTAAAATCAAATCGCTACGCCCAGCTTGACGCACCTGAGAAAACTTTTTCTTCAGGTACTCCGGTCGCCAATAGCCCACAATTTCTAGCAGTGCCGTTCGCCCATCAGGATGCACTAGGCGAAAATCTGGAATCATCACGCTCCCAGGAATCGGGATTAAGTCCACCTCTCGCTCCAGCCGCCACTCCGTCTTTGTCTTTGCCCATCGCTCGGCAAAACCTGCCTCAATCAGGCTGTCAAACTCCTTTCCTGGCGGGTAATGGCTCACCAATCCACAATCGGCATCTAGGGTAAAGCGGCGAAGGTTGGTGGTGCCTGTATAGCTATCCTCCACCTTTAGGGTTGCGGTCAAACTCCACTTGGTGACGTGCAGCAGCGCTGGCAAAAGCTTCGCCAAGGCAAGACCATAGCGGGTACTCGTCTGAAATAAACTGGCGGGGCCATCAATGGTGAGGGTAAACCCATGTTCGGCATCGCCCTCGATGTAGGTCATGAGGCCAAAGAGCTTTAGGTACCGAAACAGCAGCTTATATTCCCCAGGATCGTTACGGTGGGCGTTAATCACAATATCGCTGGCACGATAAAACACACCCTGCACTTGGGACAGGTTATAGCGGTGCAGTAAAGCCTCGGGGGTGGGTTCTTCAAACTGAGTCAGAATTTGATTTTCGTTGAGGTCAGCATATAGCCCTTGGGTAAGCTGTATCGGCAAAATCTCCTGCCCTAACTCTTGGGTGAGCTGTTGCGCTAAAGTCTGTAGCGTTTGAGTTGCTCTTAGCGGCGTAGGGGCTTGCAGGGCAGCCAAACTAAACGCCCTCTGACGCAGCAACTGCGGATCTAAGGGGCTGCGGGTTTCAAAGGTGCTGTAGTTTTGAGCCAGCAGGTGAGCTAAACCACGCTTCGTCCGGTAGTCGGTATCTTCGCCCTCTAGTTCCAGTAGTTGACGGTTTACTTCGCCCCGTGTGCTGCCTTGGGCATCACGAAAGAGCGTGATGAGTTCTGTTGCAATAACCCCATACCCTTGCTCTAGCGGCAGTCGTTTGGGAATCAGCGTTTCGCCGCTATGGCGATGCATCAGAAGGTCACTCGGCAGCATAGTTAAGCACTGACCTGCTGCCGCACCCATTGGCGAAAGTCGATTTCTGCGGCAACTTCATCGAGTAACGCCGCTTCAAGAAACTGGTATAGATCCGTTTTTTCAATGGCGGGGAAGGTGGGAGGGCGATCGCACTCCACATACGCCCCATCCACTAGTTGCAAAATCTTCCACACGCGACCGTTAAAGCGCCAAAACTCCTGCACGCCCATGCTGGCATAGAGCGCATTTTTATTGAGGTCTGTGTTGGTAATGTCTACCTCTACAACCAAATCAGGCGCTGGATCGACGCTTAGGTTTACTTCGTGACTGGCAACCAAAGCGTAGTTTTGAATGTAATACCCATTATCTGGCTCAGCACTTTTGAGTAAATCTTCACGGTCTAACGTGGTCGAACCCATCGTCTTGATCTTCATGCCCAGTTCCATGACAAGAATCAAGATAAACCGCTCAATTAATCTTGCTGAGCGTTCGTGTCCTTCCAGGGGCATAGTGATTTCCAGCACTCCGTTGTCGTAGGTGAAGCGGGCGCGGGTACGCTCTGTGAGCAAACCTTGAATTTGCTTAAAGGCGTGCCAATCCAGATTGCGAAAGGTCAGACGCTTCTCACCGACGAGTTTGGGAGGGGACTCTATCAACACTCAATCACCGCAATGACAGGGGACATTTACTGTGTAGGCTTAACTACAAGGATATCGTGATTAAGTAAACTCTATTTTGACTAGCAACATGCTTCTAAATTTACCGCTGATGCCCCTTGGCATCGGCTTAATGACCTTGCACTGTATTATCGGCGTTATGGCGGCAATCGTCGCTCAGCAGCGTGGCCTAAGCTTTCGGCGCTGGATTTGGATTGGTTTGCTAGGCGGCACCATTGCCCTTATTGCAGCCCTGCGAACACCTTCTAAACTGTGACTCTTTAGGCTTGAACTAGCGATTTATGAATGTCCTGCTCTAATCAATCGCTTCATGGCTAGCCGCCAGCATAGGCTCTGGTAAGTACAGCCGCTCTTCACTCGCATCATACTCAAACAGTTCTGCGTAGCGTCCCCAGTCAACCGCAGTGGCAAACTGGCGTTCAGATTCTTTATCAGAGAAATATTCATTCAGTAAATCAATGAAGAAACCTGCCCGCATCGAGCGATTGCGTTTTTCGCGTAGAGTCTGAATCATGCTCACCAACACAGGCACATTTGCCAGCACCTGCTGCCGGAATAAATCCTTACTGCGTAAGATAGTCGTCGTCGCAAAATCTTGACCAATTTCAGTCAGTTTTACATCCCCCTGGGTTACTTCAGCAAAGTCCAACAGCACCGCTGCATCTAAAATAGGCAGCAGGTCATCTACCTCAAGCTGAATCCGCTCCGCCAGTCTCGGAATATCCACGGTTCCTTCTGGCTGTTCTACAATCAGCTCCAGCAGACCGCTGATGCTGCCCACCCGCGCATGGGGAAGGGGAGTGGCATAGAGCGAGCGCGGCAATTCCACAGAAGGGTAGACCTCCACAACGGAATGTGCCACTTCGACAGAACCCGTTACCTCAGCATCGGGGTTGGTCATAACGGCATAGATGTAGTCTACGAGAGCCTTAAAGCGATCGCCACCCCGATCATGGGGTCTGGGCAAATCAATTAATACCTCGCCTCGCACACAGCCTGGATTTGCGCCCAAAATAATAACGCGATCTGCCAAAAATACCGCCTCTTCAATATTGTGGGTCACGATCAAAATGCTTTGAGACGGGAAGGTTCCTGCATTCCAGAGGTCGTCGATTTCACCCCGCAGGTTTTCTGAGGTCAGCACATCAAGGGCGCTAAACGGCTCATCCATAAACAGCACCTTTGGCTCTAGCACAAAGGCACGGGCAAACCCCACCCGCTGCTTCATGCCGCCCGATAGCTCCTTAGGATAGGCGCTTTCAAAGCCATCTAACCCCACCAAATCGATCGCCTTTAGCGCTCGGCGGCGGCGATCAGCTCGCGCAACGCCTTGAGCCTCAAGCCCTAGCTCCACGTTTTCTTGCACTGTCAGCCAGGGCAGCAGGGCAAAACTTTGAAACACCATTGCAACATCTTGATTGGCACCCCGCAACATCTTGCCATTGCTCACCACCTGACCCTGACTCGGCGGAATTAAGCCCGCCATAATCCGCAGCAAGGTACTTTTGCCGCTGCCGCTGCGCCCCAGTAACGCGACCACTTCCCCCGCAGACACCGTGAGGTTGACACCGCTCAGAACCGTAAACTCCCCTTTGCCCTCTTGGGTTGAGAAGCTTTTGTTGACCTGCTCAACGGTAATGAGTGCGGGGTTAGCCTGTAAGTTTGTCATAGGGTTTCTTTTTGGGTTTCTTTTTCCACAGGGCTGCTAGAGATGATACTTGGTTTCAGAAAGCTGGTAGAGTCGTCGCCAAAACAGTCGATTAAACCCCACCACAAATAAGCTCATCATGCTAATGCCTAAGGTAATGCGAGGCCAATCGCCCACGGCAGTGGCGCTAGAAATATAGGCTCCTAGACCCGTTGCAGATAAAGTGGTTTGCCCCCAAACCACCACTTCAGAGATAATGCTGGCATTCCATGCGCCGCCGCTGGCCGTAATACCCCCCGTCACCCAGGCCGAAAAAATGCCAGGGATAATAAGTCTCCGCCATAAATGCCACCCCCGTAAATTGAGATCCTTCGCCATCTCCCGCAGATCGGTAGGAATACTCTGCGCCCCGGCAATCGAGTTAAACAAGATGTACCACTGAGAACCCAAAGACATCAGCAAAATACTGCCCCAGTCCAGGCTAATCTGAAACTTGATAAAGAAGAGCGTAGCAAAGGGAAAGATAAAGTTAGCCGGAAAGGAGGCTAGAAACTGCACAACGGGCTGTAGCAATCTTGCAAGACGGGGGTTAAACCCAATCGCAACGCCGATGGGCGTCCAAATCAGGCTGGCTCCCACTAGCAGCAATAAAACCCGTCCCAAGGTCAGTAGACCTAGCAGAAATGCCTTGCCAACTTCTACAAAACCCACTGTTGTCAGAATAAAGTGAATCCCGCTGACCAGCAGGGCACCAATCACCACCAGCAGCACCAGACTATAAATTCGATCGCCCCAAGCCAATGAAGCCCCTACGGCTTTGTAAGGCGATCGCAGTGGGGTCAGGCGAGACAAAATCTGACTAATGCCTTCTCCCAACGGCCTAATCGCTTGCCCCATCAGCCGAGGAATCCGCGCGGCAGTCAGCAAATTAAACAGCCAGGAATTGGGCGCTTCTGTGGCGGCACTTTGCTCCATGCGAAATTTGTCTGCCCAGGCGACCAGGGGTTGCCAAAAAAGCTGATTGGTCAGAAAAATGACAATGGCGATCGCCACAAAGGTCCAGCCCAGCGCCGCAAGATCCTGTGCTTTAACGGCAGCAGCAACATAGGAGCCAATGCCCGGAAGCGTATACTGCTGGTTTAATACGCTAATCGCCTCACTGGCGGCTACAAAAAACCACCCCCCGCCAAAGCTCATCATGGCGTTCCAGATCAGGCCAATCATGGCAGAGGGCACTTCCAGCTTTGTAAATCGCTGCCAGCCAGACAGTCGATAGAGCGTCACTGCTTCATCGAGTTCGTGGGGCACCATCCGCAGGGACTGGTAAAACGAGAAGGTCATGTTCCAGACTTGACTGGTAAAAATGGCAAAAATTGAGGCCGCTTCTAACCCCAATAAGCTGCCCGGAAATAGCGCAATAAAGCCCGTCACCGTAATCGATAAAAAGCCCAACACCGGAACAGACTGCAAAATATCGAGCAGCGGAATTAAGATTTTCTCTGCGCGGCGGTTATGCGCCGCAATGTAGCCGTAGGCAAACGTAAAAAGTGTAGAGCAAAACAGCGCAATAAACATTCGCAGGGTTGAACGTGCCGCATAGTAGGGCAAATTGCGCGGATCTAGGCTAATCTCAGGCATGACGTTGGGCGGCACGAAGCTTACGAGGGTGCCTGCGCCGACACGAGCAATGAGGGCAATCAAACCCAGAATGCCTAGAATGACGGTAATATCCGCCAGACCAAACGGAAACCGTCGCAGAGCTTCAGGGGTCGGGAACGTTCGCCTTAGCATGGGTGGATTGCCTGATGAGGGTGCGATCGCATTTAGTCTATTACGCCTCAGCCTGAACGGACGGTTTCTACGAGTTCATTTCGGCTAAAATTGGCGTTTTAAATTACAGTGCTGGTTGATATAGCCCTACGCAAATACGTTAGGACATTGCTTGAAGGCTGCATCAACACAATCGCGGAAGCAGTCGAATTCATCCCATCGTTGCTTCATCCAGTTCTTGAGCACAAACCACCAATTCTCAATCTTGTTCAAGTCTGGGG
>JANNDV010000258.1:0-4367 GCA_031387975.1 Acaryochloridaceae cyanobacterium OTE_75_metabat_521
TCGCCGATAGCCTGGTTTAAACTTCTCCAAAAAGAATAAACCGACCGCGATGAGAATCAAAACGATTCCAACCAGTAGCGGAACAGGAGTACCAAAGTTCACGGTGGATTCCTCTCAGGATGACGACTCGGTTGAAATGAAAGAGCCGTAATGGGTGTAGCAGTATAGAGTCAAACAAAAGCTTGTATCCGCCACTGCTGGCTTTCTATCAGTCTAATCCTAGCGGTCTTTGTAGGTTTTGTCGTGGCTCAGGATCATGGACAAGTAACCTCAACTTTTGACCTTCACCCCAACCCTCTCCCTAGGGAGAGGGAGCAAGAATCCGATCCCCCTTCTCCCTAGGGAGAAGGGGCTAGGGGATGAGGGCGTGCAAGGTGTAAAGTCTCTTATCCAATGCTCTAGGTTATTTAATTTACGATCCTTAGCGCCACCTACTCTTCATCAAAAAAGCCTACGATTGATTGTTTTCAACCGTAGACTTTAAGGAGCAAATAGATATTGCCTTGCACCCCAAGTCTAGAGTTGCCTGGGTTTTGACCTAGATTCAGCCTTAAGAGCGCTGGACTTTATCCAACTGGCTCACTACGATCACGCCAACAGTAATACCAGCCAACACAACGCCGCCAGCCGCTAGACCAATAAAGAACCCATTCAGAGAAGGGGTGATTGTCATTAAAACAGGCATCATAAACGTTTTCTATCAAAACATTACTCTAATCTTAGAGGGTTGCCTGCTGCTTGAGAAGCACTAATTTAAAGTGACACCTAAACTTGATCCCGAAAGAACCATTGAGGGCATCAAAGTTTTAGACTAAAAACAGCCGTTCACCCCAGAATCTTGAAACGATGGATACCGCAACGCTATTAATTTGGACGATTGGGCCGCTGCTAGGCATCATGAGCATTTTGTTCGTGTTTCGGATTGTATTGACCTGGTACCCTGAGGTTCCATTCGGCAAATTCCCGTGGATTTTGATCTATTGGCCCACAGAGCCGCTGCTGGTTGCCACACGCAAAGTCATTCCGCCCATCGGTGGCGTAGATATTACGCCGATTATCTGGTTTGGCTTGGTCAGCCTAGCCCGTGAAATGTTGCTAGGCCAGCAGGGGCTACTTAGGATGATTTAGCCGCTTGAGCCTGCATCTGCTCGACAAAGTTGGTGTACACCAGCCCTGCCTGAAATTCGGCATTTGCCAAAATCTTTTGGTGAAACCCTATGGTGGTCGGAACGCCCGTAATGGCGCATTCTTGAAGGGCGCGCTGCATTCGGGCGATCGCCGTCGGTCTATCGGGTCCCCACACAATCAGCTTGCCAATCAAAGAGTCGTAGTAGGGTGGAATTTCATAGTCTTGATAAACATGAGAATCCATCCGCACACCAGGGCCGCCTGGGGGCAGGTAGGCCAAGATCCGGCCTGGGGCGGGGCGAAAGTTATGGTCAGGGTCTTCGGCGTTAATGCGGCACTCAATGGCGTGTCCCCGCAGCACAACCTGCTCTTGGGTAAAGCTAAGCGGGTCGCCTTGGGCGATTTTGATTTGCTCGGCAATTAAATCTAGCCCCGTAATCATTTCCGTCACAGGATGCTCGACCTGGATGCGGGTATTCATCTCCATAAAATAGAAATTGCCAGAGATATCCAGCAAAAACTCGACGGTGCCTGCGCCCACATAGCCAATCGACTGAGCTGCTTTAACCGCTGCATCTCCCATTTTTTGGCGCAGTTCGGGCGTTAATGCCGCACTGGGGGCTTCTTCAAGCAGCTTTTGGTGACGGCGCTGAATGGAGCAGTCGCGCTCACCCAGATGCACCACATTGCCATGGCTATCTGCCAAAATTTGAAACTCAATGTGGCGGGGCTTTTCAATAAATTTTTCGAGATAAACATCGCCATTACCAAAGGCCGCTTCCGCTTCGCCTTGGGCTGCCAAAAAGAGCTTAACGAGGTCTTCTGGCTCTCGCACCAGGCGCATCCCGCGACCGCCACCCCCTGCGGTGGCCTTCACCATCAGCGGAAAGCCGATGTGCTCGGCGATCGCCTTTGCCACGTCTTCATCGGCCACAATGCCGTCGCTTCCAGGCACCGTTGGCACCCCCGCCTTCTGCATCGTTTCCTTGGCAGTGGACTTATCCCCCATGCGACGAATGGAATCGGGCGAGGGGCCAATAAATTGAATTTGGTGATCGGCACAAATTTCAGCAAACTTGGCATTTTCAGCCAAAAAGCCGTAGCCAGGATGGATAGCTGTCGCATTGCGCGTGAGCGCCGCCGAAATAATATTGGGAATATTGAGATAGCTTTTTGCGCTGGGCGCTTCTCCAATACAGACGGCTTCATCGGCTAACTGTACGTGTAAAGCGGACTGATCCACCGTAGAGTGAACGGCTACCGTCGCAATACCCAATTCTTCACAGGTTCGCAGAATTCGGAGCGCAATTTCACCACGATTGGCAATCAAAATTTTGGAGAAGCGCATGTTTTCAGGGGTTATAGACGCGCGGATAAGTAGTGAACCATTGGTTCAGTCAACTGTTCATCCTATCACGTTGTCACAGAACGCCTTCAAATCAGCGGCGACCGCAACGCAGCAAAACAACCTAAAACTACCGATTTCTAGGCAGTGGCTCTAGGGGTGGCGGCGAGCCATTCTGTAAAGGAGGTTCATTTCCCAACGGGGGTGGCTCTGACCTGCGTTGAGGCGGTGGTTCACTAATATTTTCTTCCGGCGCGGCACTTCGGCTGCTGCTAGGAGAAGGCGAATCAGAGGGTCTCGGCTCATTCTGAGCACGAATTTGACGACGGCGCTCAGCCCAATCCGAAATCCTAGCTTGTGCTTCCCCATAAACGGCACGGTTAGATCTAATATCGGAGGCACGGGCGATCGCCTCTGAGAGTCTTCCTTCACTGGCCAGCGCGTCAGCATCATTGAGAATAGGACGATCTTCTGCGGCCTGGGTCTGGGCTATCCACTCACCCACCCGCGCCTGCGCATCTTGACGGAGTGCTCGATTGGAGCCAATTTTGTCAGCCGTCTGAATCGCCGCCGTGAGGTCGCCTTTCTTGGCAAGGGCGATCGCCTGGTCTAGAATGGGCTGGTCTTCAATGCGCTGAATGGCACCTTCCCACTGAGCAACCAGGGTTTGAGCCGCAGCTCGCAGCGGCTGCCCCGACAAAACCTTACCCGCCTCCGTCATCGCAGTCTGAAGGCTGCCAATGGTGTTATCTACTGCCATCTGCTGGGCACGGGCGATAAACTGCCGATCTTGCAACGAACTTATCTGCTTTGTCCAAGAGGCTATTAAGGTTTGAGCCTCCACACGGCGGGGCTGGTCGGGGGTAATCATCGCAGCCTGCTCCGCCGCTAGGCTGTAGGCCGAAACCTGATCTACCCCTGCAAACCACTTGGCGATCGCCAACTGTCCCCAAGTCTGAATTTGCCCTTCCCATTTCTGACGCTGGGTTTTACTCAGGTCATAGACAGGCGTATTGGCATCAATTTGTGCCGAAAATGCATGAGCCTGAATTGCAGACCACAGCGTTTCATCCTTCGCTGCCGTCCCAGCACGCCCCAATTGTAGGTAAGACGCAGCCACATTCGCCACCTTAGCGGTTGGCGGCACCTTCTGTGCCGCATTTACCATCTGTGTATAGTCGCCATTGGATTGAGCAGACTTAGCCAGGGCAACGAGTTTTTCACTCCACTCCTCAATTTTTTCACCCACACGCTTACGCGCCAAACGCTTGGGGTCAATTTTGCTAACCGTCTGAATCGCCTTGGCAAAATCATCGGGTCTGCCCCCATCCGCAATGGATTGCGCCGCCGAAATTTTATAGAATGCCTCTTGCTCAACGGACATTTCTTTCACCACTTTGTCCGCTTGCCCTTGCCAGTAGCTGCTGCCAAGCTGCATCAAATCTCGGACTTGCTCCATCGCCAAGCCCCAATTTTGATCTTGAATCGAAACTTTTGCCTTCTTAAAGGTTGCGTCCCCTTTTTGCCAGTTGCCCTGCCAATCTTGAATCATGGCTTGAGCATCTGCATGCACGCCGCTGGTTTTAGGCACTTTTTGGGCTAAAGCAATTCCTTTTTTGAGGTCTCCCGTTTCTACTTTTTTACGGGCTAACACCAAAATAGACTCAGACCAATGATCGGAGAGCTGTCTAGATTGCTCAAATAATGGATCAGATTCTGTAATAGAACCCGCCAACTGAAGCGCTGCTGAAAGAGACGCTTCATCCCCCTTTCGCGCAGACTGATCGGCGCAGTAGAGCTGTCCAGAATCAGAGAGCGTGGCTTTGAAAAGTTTGCGACAGCTTGGGACAGGGGGTAAACCCGTCAGCCACTGAAAGGCGATCGCCCCAGTCAA
>JANNDV010000280.1:0-7478 GCA_031387975.1 Acaryochloridaceae cyanobacterium OTE_75_metabat_521
TTCCAAGATTCCCACAGACCCGCAAACGCAAATACAGCATTACCCGCCATCGAAAAATAAAATGGCTGCTTTGCACCCCGTTGCGTCTTCTGCCACTCATAAAACCCATCCGCCGGAATCAGGCAACGACGGTACTTAAACGCAGCCCGAAAAGAAGGCTTTTCCGCCACCGTCTCTGATCGCGCATTGATCAACTTTGCCCCAATCGAAGGATCCTTAGCCCAGAATGGAATCAACCCCCAACCCATCAAGCGAAACTCTGGTTTAGCCGTATTTTGACCACGCACAACCACCCCCACAGGCTGCGAAGGGGCAATATTGTACCGAGACGGGAAATTGGGCACCTCATCAAGGTCGAAAGCCCTAGCCACATCCTCCGGCGATCGCGCTAAAGTAAAACGTCCGCACATAGCTCTAGCCTAGCGCAAAGCCTTAGGGCATGGGCACTCAGCTTCACCCGATCGGTCTAAGGTTTTGGTGAGTGATCGCCCCTTAGGGCATGACCTTGCAGAGGCCATGCGGACTCTTGGTGCGTAGCTATCGCTCACTTTGGAAAGCGTCACCAGTTTTGCAATGCGATCGACGCTTTGGATGGTTTTGCTGAGGAAATGCGGACTCTTGCTGCGTAGAGATCGCCCCCTTCAGCTTCATCCATCAGCCCCTCAGACCACCCCCCCCGCTAGAATATGCCACAGTAATAGATAAAACTGTTCTGGATCGCTAAGGATGCTTCATTTACTGTTCAGAGCAGGGGCTTGGGTTCAATCGCTCCCTCAACACATGAGAAAAATTTTAGCCACCGCGATCGCCCAACCACTCCTTCTCCTTTGTCTCTGCTTGGGCTTAACATTTGGGGTCGCATTTACCACGAGCGTTCTCGCATCATCCACATTGCCCACCACCAGCGAAACAGATCAAGAAACCGTCAATGCCCTCTTTGAACAAGCCTTTGAAGCCACCAGCCGCAACGACTTTGCTACCGCAGAAACCTACTGGACTTCAATTTTAGAAACCTACCCCAACAACGCAGCCGTCTGGAGCAATCGCGGCAATGCCCGTGTGAGCCAGCATAAACTTGAAGAAGCCCTAGCAGACTACAACCAATCGATCGCCCTAGCCCCCGATCAGCCCGACCCTTACCTGAATCGCGGGACGGCGTTGGTAGGGTTGCAGCAGTGGGACGCGGCGATCGCAGACTACAACCACGTCCTAGAAATAGAACCCAATGACGCAGCGGCCTACAACAACCGAGGCAATGCCAAGTCCGGTACAGGCGATTGGCAAGCTGCCTTAGTCGATTTTCAACAGGCGACTCAGCTTAACCCTGGCTTTGCGATGGCGCGGGCAAACTGCGCCCTAGCGCTGTACCAGTTGGGTCAATCCGAAGAAGCCATCCATCAGTTTCGGAATTTGGTGCGAAAGTATCCGCAGTTTGCCGATATGCGGGCAGCTTTGGCAGCAGCACTCTGGACTCAGGGACAGCGCGGTGAAGCAGAAAGTCAGTGGGTTGCAGTGGTAGGACTAGACTCACGCTACCGGAATTTAGAATGGGTCGAAACCATTCGCCGTTGGCCTCCGGCGATCGCAGATGCTTTGGCAAAGTTTTTGTCACTGCAAACCAAAGGCTAACGATGTTTAACCTCTCGCGCCATTAAAGCTATGAATTAGAATCTATGACTCAGCACAACATCCGCCCAGCACTCCCCGCAGATACGAATGCCATCTTTCACCTGATTCAAGAACTGGCTGTTTATGAAAATCTGATGCATCAGGTGACGGGAACGCCAGAGGATCTGGGCGAACATCTGTTTGGCGATGTGCCCTATGCAGAAGCGCTGGTGGTGGAACTCGAAGGGCAGCTCATTGGGTTTGCCCTATTCTTTAAAAACTACTCCACTTTTTTGACGAAGCCTGGTTTGTATTTAGAAGATCTGTTTGTGCAAGAAGCCTATCGAGGCAAGGGGATTGGCAAGGCGCTGCTCAAAGCGGTTGCTCAGATTGCCCAAAATCGCGGCTATGGTCGGCTCGAGTGGAGTGTGCTGGACTGGAATGAGACTGCGATCGCCTTTTACCGCAGAATGGGTGCAGATGTACTCCCCGACTGGCGAATTTGCCGCGTTACCGGAGCATCGCTGCAATTAATGGGTGATGCTTAATTTGACTCCAAAAATCTACCGTGGCGTTCTATCTTACGAGCTAATTTACATCAGGGTAAAGATAAAGATTGTGCAAAGGTCTGAAGCTTTTGCAGATACTGCTGACCGCCGATTTCATTGACGTCATTATGGCCTGCCCCTTGGATAGGCCATAATGCTTTGGGCTGATTTGCCGCTGCAAACAGTGCCTGAGCGTGCCAAAAGGGAATGAGCCGATCTTCAGTGCCATGAACCACCAGCACAGGGGCATGAACTTGGGCAAGGCGATCGCGGTTCGGGAATTTGTCAAAGGGCAGCAATGGAAAGGGCACCACAATCCGAAAGGCGCTCACAAATCCACTTTGGATGATTAAGCCAGCAATGGGCTGCCGCGTTGCGAGATAAACCGATGGCCCACTGCCAATAGATTGCCCCAACAGAATGATGCGATCGCCCTTAATCTGCTGCTGCTGTGTCAAAAAACGGTAGGCCGTTTGGATATCTTGATAGGCATTGGCTTCTGAGGGTTTGCCTTGACTGGTGCCGTAGCCGCGATAATCATAGGCCAAAATATTAAATTTTAGGGCGCGAAGATCGTCAAGGATTGGGCGAATATCGCCTAGGTCTTGGGCATTCCCGTGGCTGTACAAAATTGTATATTGGGCGGCAGGATGAGTGAGGTATAGAGCAGAAATAACCTCGCCGTTGGGAATCGTAAGCTTAACAAGGTCTAGGAGCGTATCGCGGTAGCTGGCAGGGTGAGGCTGAAAAAGCTGGCGATCGCTAAAAAGATAGGCGTAAAGCACAACGGTGCCATAGACAATCAGCGGTAGCCGCACGACCCTTTGCCATGTCCAGTTACCGATTATCCAGGCTTGCCAGGGCTTCATTATTTGCTGTAGTAGAGATCATGAATGCACCAAATCTTAGTTATCAATACTGTCAAGATTAACGTACGTTAAAATCAACGTAAATAAAAACTGACGTACGTTTTGATCGTAATGAAAACCAATCCTGGCGGAACCTTAGCGCCGAATGAGGTTTTGGGGTTTATGGGTTAGAACGCTCCCAGCGAAATTTTCGATCTGACTCAAAAATAGGCACGTCGTTATTAATGCTCGCTTCTCGGCGCTGCATTAGACCGTTGGGGGCAAACTCCCACTGCTTATTGCTGTAGGCGCGGTACCAAAAGCCAGAGTCATCATGCCACTCGTACTCAAACCGTACAGAAATTCGGTTTTCGGTAAAACTCCACAGCTCTTTCTTGAGGCGATAGTCTTGTTCCTTTGCCCATTTGCGCTGCAAGAAATCACGAATGGCATCTCTACCGCTAAAAAATTCCGCTCGGTTCCGCCACTGCGAATCTTCGGTATAGGCTAAAGCTACGCGGTCTGGGTCGCGTGTATTCCAAGCATTTTCGGCAGCCTCATCACAAGCCTGTGGGCTTATTATATCTGCGATCTCCACCCACCCATAATCCATCGTTAGCTAGTTCTACGGGCGTTAAATGTAGATCGATCACCCCCATGAAATTTGATTAGACCCTCGGCTTGGCCTTTTCTGCTGAACTGAAGCTATTCGCCCCCGCTCGCTTCCTCTATTTCGTAAGTTCCATCTCACGCGATTTAGGGAAACAAGTCTAGGCGAATCCACAATTGTCGGGCTGTTACTTGAGAGGAACTATTCATTTTCAAAAATTCTACGGTAACTTTCCCCACTGCACTCGTTCTTATCACTTTGCCAGAATCAGAATCAATCTGAAAATGCTCGCTCCACCGATCCTCTCTTGGATGAAAGAACCGCACTTCAGTACTAGCGTCAGGTACTATCCCACTGGTACGAGTTCCTTTACGAAGATTACAAGAACGACACGCAAGGGCTAAATTTATTTCATCGTTTACGCCTTGTCGAGAGAGCGGGATGATGTGCTCAACCTCAAAGGGGAAATTAAAAACGAGTTCAGGCGCTTGACAATATTCGCAGCGGTGGTTGGCTCGTGCAGAGACAATGGAGTAATACGGATTCATGCACTCCCTTGTTGGATGAATGCGGCTGTACGAGCCGTGGCTGCTCTCAATTCAGCTTCAACCAAGGAATCCAGCTCTGCCTGTTGGTCTGATGGAAATTCTTTTCCCTCATCTCGTGCGGTTCGCCACAGATGCATTAATTCTGAGAGCCGTTCCTGTTGCTGGGCACTGAAAAATAGATCGGGACGAAAGCTTTGAATTACAAGCAGTGCACTAAATTCAGTCTCGCCTAACTGCGTTGCTAAGGCATCGAGTGCTTGCCCTGCCGTTTTGCCAACAGAAGACTTATCCCCTGCGATCGCACGGTAGGATTTCTCGCCACTTGTATCGAAGGTGGGCACAATTGCAACTGTAGTCATGCTTTCAGCTTAAAATGACTTGCCTTCAATTATAGCTCGACATAAGTTTCCTTAAGTACGGCTAATAAAGCAAGGGTTACTTGATTTAGCTGGGTTTACGAGCTTTAAATGTAGATCGATCGCCCCCATGAAGTTTGAATAAACCCTCCACTTCATCTTTGCTGCTGGGCTGAAGCCATCCGCTCCCGCTAGCTTCATCCATTTCGTCAGCGCCATCCCAAGTAAAGGCGAAACGTTCGTTGCCATTGTGCTCTTCTAGGTAGCCATCGATTGAACCTGTGACTAATCCGAACTGGAATTCGCCACCATTTGTAGAGGTGATTTCAATGTAGGCTTGGGTTTCCATGTTGAAGTAGTCTTCATCCCACATTTCCATTTCGTAGATATGCCATAATCCGATGAGGGAATGGTCATGCTCCGGTCTTTTATCTCGTGTTATGACAGCCATTTGTCCATGCCTCTATATCATCGAATTTCAGAATATATTTTAGCCTTCATATCCAACCAGTATTGGAAAGAATGTGCAACTTTGCCAAAGTGTTTGCTATTTGCTTGTAATCTTAATTTGGCGCTAATAGATAGGATGTGATCACCAAAGCAGCATATAGTTTTCAATCTATTCTATTCTATTCTTATCCAAGTTTTCACCAAGACCAACCTTCAAAGTCCAATCTTCATAAATGCTAGTTAAAAAAGGATTAGAAAAATCTTGCTCTTGAAATTCTTGAGCACAATATTCATGGAAATCTATTTTATCTAATTCTGTATTTAATCGTTTCTTTTGGAGAGTCTCAAATAAATCAAACCCAGCCAGTGACACAAAAGTCTCAAATTCATCTATATTAATAGTATGCCAATGAAAATTAGAAGGAATATCTGGATATAACTCTCTTATGATTTCTCTAACAAAAGAGTTAAGAAAGTAAGCTCTATCAAACGTCACTATCATGAATTCAATTCTTTCAAGAGGCAAAAAATCATTTAGATTTTCATAAATATTGCTATCAATATCCTCTTTGAACTGAAAAAGTTGCTTGACACCAGCCCCTATAGTCTTCTTTAGATTAGTCTTAATTTTATCTATATTTCCCCACTGTTTTGCATCTAAATATAAGCACGATTGTTTGACTTCTATAAGGATAGCTGTATTTCCTTGTCTAAATATCCAGTCTGGAGTATCTTTTGGATTGGAATCAGATCTATATCTAAATTCTTCTTGAATGAGATCATCACTAATCGCATTTCTTAGAATTAAACCAACATACTGCTGGAAGACATTTCCAAAGGCAGCACGGAATTTATTTCCATGAGTATTACTAAAACTTTGAGTTAGCGTATAGTAAAGGCCATTTGTTACTTTTTCATAAATGAGCCGAGGTATGGGCACAACATATATTTGAGCATCTCCTTGATTGACATTGCGATCTATTTTTATTGCTGGCTTATTAATTAGGGGATTAAATCTCGATTTCTCATATTCATCAGATGGCAGTGATGTTGTTTGTTCTGTATAAATGTGTCTGAAATCTGTATAAGAACATGACAGCCATTCAAGAAACCTTGTCTGGTTTTCTGAATTTGTTAGTTGTCGCAGATAATCAGGGAAAATGCTTGTGTCTTCTATTTTATGGAAATATCCTTCTCTGCTACCTGCAAAAAAATATTGACCTAAAGTAAGTGTTTGTTCAATATCAAAACCTGTAATTTCTATGATTTTTGCTTCAATATCTATTTGTTCACTATTATAATCTTTCCACAAATCTCTATAAATGATAAGTGTTCTTGAAAATTGATGAGTCCTAACATCCCTATCATAGTCAAATTGACTGAATCCATACCTAGTAAGTAAACTTATGATATTAGTCTCTTCATTTTTGAATGGATCAGGTAATCCAAAATATAAGTCTATTGAATGACGAAGTTCAGAAGTGGTCATTTTTTTGCTTCTGTAGTCATTCGACCAAATAATTAAAAGCATTGCTATATAAGCAAGAATGCTATTTCTAATAGGTACTCCATTTATATTTACTGTTTGAATATCTAAGAAAATATTTTTATATGCCAGATCGCCGATAAATTTCAGTGCACTGCAAAGCTCAAATTTTCTTAGATATGTAGTTAAGTCTTCATGTCTAACATTATTTAAAGTTGATTGATAAGTCGCTATTTTTTTGCCTGCCAACTCACCTTGATTCTGAATTCCCAAAATCTATCTCCATTTTTATATAGAAAAATAACCATGAAATACAAAATTTAGTCTTGATAAATTATTCTAATTTTTATATTTGTCTTTAGACGATTTTCTGGGTAAGAAGTAAAGTGTCTTTTGCTCTCATTTTTCTGCTCCTTTATGTTTTGATAAATTGCTGATAAATCATAATTAAACCGAGCGGCATGTTGTTCTTGATGCAGGCGAACTTCTTCAATAATTTGATCTTCTCGCATGATAACTATTCTAATATTCCTTCAATAGTATAGATAATGTTCTGATCTTAGGTTGCTATTCAATGAATCAGAAATCACAGATTTAGGCAATGTAAAACTTAGTTTTTGCTCAAGTACTTCCTAACCTCCCCATTGCCAACATAATGCGTCAACAATCGATAATTATGTAACTCCTTCCTCACCCGCCCAGCCACGATCGCCGGATGAATCCCCAACTCATGGGCCAACTCAACCACCGCCGCCGGAGTTGCTTGCTCCTTCACCAAACTCGCAGCCCAAACCTCAGCCGGAATCAACGCCTCCTGCGCCCATCGGTCAGCTTCAGCCTCCTTATCATCGGTTTCAATCCCCTCCACATCCCCAAGGCTCAGATCGTCAAAAAACGCCTCATCCATCCCCTGCTGCATGTGTAACGCAACGTGGGCTAACTCATGGCACAGACAAAACCAGAAATTATCCAAACGGTCATACCGCAGCGTCAACCCAATCACAGGCGTTCCATCCGGTAGCTT
>JANNDV010000294.1:0-7996 GCA_031387975.1 Acaryochloridaceae cyanobacterium OTE_75_metabat_521
TAAGTACGTGCCCTCTGGGGCAGTTATTACTACACAGCAGCAGGCAGATCGTCTGCCCAACGTCCAGGCTGCTGATGTAGAGTTTGCCAGTCATGTGATTGGCATTAATCAGTCTTTGCGCTCGGGCTACCGCTGCGCCGACGATATTGAGTGCATCAGACCAATTCGGGAAGCGCCTGCTGAAAAAGGCACCGCTAAACCAGTCCCAATTCGGAATGAGGCTGCTGGAAATGGAACTCACGTTAATGGAGGATCTGCCGCCGTGGCAATAGGAAGTAATTATCTCAGTGCTGATGCCGTAGAACAGGTGCGACAGCTCCTCATTCAGGGCTATCGCATTGGTACAGAACACGCTGATCAACGACGGTTTCGCGCTAGTGCTTGGACGAGCTGTAAGCCCATTTCAGCCAGCCGTGAACCAGAGGTATTGGCAGCATTAGAAGCCTGCATGGCAGAACATGCAGGGGATTATGTTCGCATTGTGGGCATCGACACCAAGGCAAAACGTCGCGTTGCCGAACTGGTGATTCAGAGACCGAACGGCAAGAGCAGCATCGCTCCTTCTCCTCGTCGGGTTGCCAGCTCCGCCGCGTCAACCCCAAAGGCGACTCAAGGTGCTGCCCCCGCCAGTGCTGATGTCGCTGGGCACGTCCGTCACCTCCTGTCTCAGGGCTATCACATTGGGACAGAACATGCTGATAAGCGTCGATTCCGTGCCGGTGCCTGGACCAGCGGTAAATCTGTAACGGCTCGTCGAGATAGTGACGCTATTTCTGAAATCAACGCCATTATTGGGCAGTACCCAGGCGAATACGTTCGGCTGGTGGGCATTGACCCTAAAGCAAAGCGTCGCGTTTTAGAATTGGTGGTGCAGCGCGCTGACGGCAGCAATGGCGGTCTATCGTCCGTCGCTAGTTCTGGTTCCTCAGCGTCTGCTAATGCTCATAGACCTACTGCTGGCGGCGGCACAAGTGCTGCGGTAGGTTCAGATGTTGCAGGCCATGTTCATAGCCTATTGGCTCAAGGTTTTCACATTGGGACAGAACACGCTGATAAGCGACGATTCCGCGCCAGTGCTTGGACGAGCGGCAAGACTGTAACAGCTCGTCGAGACAGTGACGCTATTTCTGAAATTAACGCCATTATTGCTCAACACCCTGGTGAGTATGTTCGGCTGGTGGGTATTGACGCCAAGGCAAAGCGTCGCGTGTTGGAACTAGTCGTACAGCGACCCGATGGCAAGAGCAACGGTGCTAAGGCAGCCCCTGCATCTTATTCAGCGCCAGCGGCCTCAGCGCATTCCTCTTCTGCTCCCGCAGCCCGATCCGGTTCTGGCCCCTTGGCGTCAGAAGTGGTGAGTCAGGTGCGTCAACTGCTGGCTCAAGGGCATCAAATTGCCACCGAGCATGCCGATAAGCGACGCTTTCGAGCCAATGCTTGGCATAGCTGTGCGCCCATCTCGACAACCCGTGAGGCGGAAGTGTTCCGCGCCCTTGAATCTTGCCTCGCTGAACATACTGGTGAGTATGTTCGCGTGATTGGGATTGACACCAAGGCGAAGCGACGGGTTCTTGAAGCTGTGATTCAGCGCCCTAGCTGATGTTCTCTTCATAGAATGGAGTGGGAGTAAAGCAGCCATACAAAGCGGTGCTTATCTTGCCGCTTTACTCCCACTCCCTTTCTAATATTGTGTAATGTTTGCTTCCAGAATTTTTCTACGGATTACTCCATCCGTTACGCTGCACCATAATTTTCAAGCTGTTCTCTGAACTGGATCAGGCGTAATGCCTTTGTTTTGGAACAGTCTCCCTAGAGGTTTTGATATCTGTGTATTTGCCGCCGCTTCAGGCCATGCATGATTCTCAGGTTTACATCAGTGGTGATGTCACCATTCATCCGAACGCGGCGATCGCCCCTGGTGTTCTGCTCCAAGCCTCGCCAGGAAGCAGCATTATCATTGCGGCTGGGGCTTGCATTGGGATGGGTGCTGTTTTGCATTCCTATGATGGCATTTTAGAGATTCAGGAGGGCGCAAGTTTAGGCGCAGGGGTGCTCATGGTTGGCGCTGGAATCATTGGAACGAATGCCTGTATCGGGTCGCAATGTACGCTGCTCAATACTTCGGTAGAGACCAAGATTTTGGTGCCATCGGGTTCTGTATTGGGCGACGGTAGCCGTCAAGTTCAGCCTGAAGCTGAAGCAGTTGCCCCGCCGGCACCGATCATCAGTACAGCAGTGCCAGAAGCAAAACCCTTAGACCCTTTACCTGACCCCTGGATTTCTGCTGCGGCCCAGCCCGTAGCCCAGCCTGTGCCAGAACCTGCCAATTTCTCTGTGCCGTCGCTGCCTGTCAGCGAGGGTAATGATTTTAATACCTTCAAGTATCCAGAAAATTCACATCTTGGCTCTAATCCCTTTAAGTATCCTGACAGTCCAAACTTGAGCTTAAGCTCAGTGACAGAAGGGAATACAGCCATTGACGAAACGGAAAATGTTTTAGAGAAAACCCCTAACGTTGTGCATGGGCAAGCCTACGTCCATGATTTGCTGTCTACGCTTTTGCCCAATCGCAGCCGTTCAGTGTCGCCATCTCCCGATTCTTGACAATTCAGTTTTAGGAATGTGCGGCTAAAGTATAGAGAAGATATAACGATTGAGGTCGCCAATGCGAGCAGCCCGAACACTCCGCAATCCCCTTCGGGAAACTGCGCTGGGCTTAGTTTCTACCCAAAGCTTTCCGGCTATTGTGGGCACCGCAGACATGATGCTAAAGTCTGCTGGCGTCACGCTGGTTGGCTATGAAAAGACGGGCAGTGGTTTTTGTACGGCGATCGTGCGAGGCGGCATTGCCGATGTGCGACTGGCAGTACAGGTCGGCGAAGAAACTGCCAGAAAGTTTGGTCAGTATGTTTCTAGCCTCACCTTAGCAAGACCGCTGCCAAACCTAGAGGCAGTGCTGCCCATCAGCGCCCGGATGATGCAGTTGGCTCAAAATGGCGGCGTGAGTAAACTCAGCAACTTGGCGATCGGCTTATTAGAAACGCGCGGATTTCCGGCAATGGTGGGGGCAGCAGACATGATGCTGAAGTCTGCGGAGGTGCAGCTTTCGGCCTATGAAACCATTGGTGCTGGGTTATGTACCGTCATTATTCGCGGGTCGGTTGCCAATGTTGCAATGGCGATTGAAGCGGGGATGCATGAGGCTGAGCGCATTGGTGAGCTAAATGCCGTGATGGTGATTCCTAGGCCGCTGGAAGACCTAGAGCAGACGCTGCCCATTGCAAGCTGTTGGCTAGAGCAGCCAGAGCCGCTTAGTATTCCACTTAAAATTAAGACAAAGGAACGAGAGCTAATCGAATTGTCTAACCTCAAAGATGTGCCGCTTTCAATTGAGAAAGAACTGTCCTAAGCCATCATTTAAGTTTTGCCCATTCGTCATTTAAACAAACATTCTAAAAAGCAGCCTACGCCAGATAAATCAAAGTTTATCGAGCCTAAACTGCTTCTTTCTTGGACTTTTTTAGATCAGTGAGTGCTTATATCTAACTGCAAAAACCCTTTCACTAAAGTCGATCCAATTGCCGTGCCGTTAATTCGCTGCTTTTTTTAACGCCTTACCAATTTGATCTTTAACGGTGGTGGCATTCTGAGAATTGCTAGGACGGCTCATTTGATCCTTGTCTGCCGCACCTTGAACTTCATTAATTCCGCCTTTCGCTCGCTCTACGGCTTCTTCTATAGAACCAGGCGCAACCTTCGATTCTGCAACGTCTTGAGCGCGCTGTTCAATTTTATCAAGCTGAACAGTTCCATCGGTAGGGCGGCTAGGCGTTGCGCCAAAGGCAAATGCTGGTGCGCTGCTAGACAAGAGCAGGAAGGCACTGGCGAATAAGGTCACAATTAAATGAACAGGTCGAAAGGTGAATTTTTGAGCGATGGAGGATTTCATACTCGGTGTCTCCAGAAAATGTTTTGAACTTGTCACAAAAGCTAGAAAATTATTGACCTAAATTAATTTAGGCGAAAACTAAACTATTGGCCTATTAGATTTTTTGCAGCATCTAATGCATTAGATGCAAACTCTTCAGCCTTATTGCCCGCTTTTTCAATGGCATTATCAGCCTTGTCTGCATCCTGCTTGGCACGGCTCACCACAGTTGCCTTGGTTTTGTCAGCGGCTTCTTTCGTTTTTGCAATATCACGTTTGGCTTTTGCTCCAGCAGATGCCTGAGCGTCCTTTGCGGCGGCCTTGGTTTTAGCAATATCTTTTTGGGCTTTACCTTTCGCCTTTTCTGCCATCTCTTTGGCTTTCTTACTGGTCTTTTCGCCAGCTTCATCTAGCTTATCTTTGGCGCTCATCATGGCTTGGTCTGCACTGTCAACCTGATCTTTGACTTGATTTGCCATGCTAGAGGCAGCCAGAATGGGTGAACTGGACAGAGATGCAGCCACAGCAGAGGGGTTTAATCTGTAGACGCTGCTGAGTGACATAAAGCACAAAACAAGTGCCCCTACAGTCAGCAAACGACGAAGCTGTCCTCTAATTAATGCCAACGGCTTAACCTTCATAAGATGTTTCCTTTCGGTAACTTACATATCTGTTTTTACCGTCTAGGTTTAGTTTATAAATCAATCAATTGATAGAGATTGAAAAATACTTTTTCTCAATAGATTATTGAAGAATATCTTTCTTTAATATAAAAAATAGGTGAAATTGGTTGCTAAACTTAGGCGTGTGACCTGATTTGTCCTCGTTGCAAAACCTAGCAACAAATTCAACCTGCTTTGCAAGGTTGGGGCATGAGGACAGCTATATTGAATTTGGCAGGCGCACTCCCCAGTCAACCTTATCTATGAACCTATCCCTCTCTTTTCTTGAGCGTGCCAAACAGGGCGACTTGGAGGCGATCGCCATCCTCCTGCAAGACCTATGTAAACCCTATAGTGTCGAAGTTAAGGTCGCCCTCAATCGGGTCTGTTTACAGGTTCTGTTACAAGGCACAACTGCTCCACAGCCCAATGTCCCCACCCAGCCCTGTCCCCATTCAGGCCATTCAGGAGTAGTAAGCCAGCCATGACCGTACAGGAGCCAACCCATCAAGCCTTTGATCCGAGGGATTGGTCATGGAAGCTTTGGCCTGTGGTGCCGCTGTACCCCTACGGTCAGCGGCGCACGCTCCGTCAAGAAGTGGTGAAAGATACGATCTGGACGTTTGAACAGATCCAGGGCATTTTGTACGTGGTCGCGCCTATTCGCATGACCGTGGTAAAGCTAGCGGCGGGTGGACTGCTGGTCTATGCCCCCGTTGCGCCTACGCCCGAATGCCTGCGGCTGATGCAGGAACTGGTGACGGTTCACGGTACGGTGAAGTACATCATTTTGCCGACGGTTTCTGGCATTGAGCATAAGGTGTTTGTGGGACCTTTTGCACGGCGGTTCCCAAAGGCTCAGGTCTTTGTGGCTCCTAGCCAGTGGAGCTTTCCGCTAAATTTACCTTTGAGCTGGCTGGGCTTTCCGTTGGGGCGTACGCATATTCTGCCTGCCGACAGCCGCAGCGTCCCCTTTGCCGACGAGTTTGACTATGCCATTCTAGGACCCATTCCGTTAGGGCTAGGGCCATTTGAAGAAGTGGCGCTGTTTCATCGGCGATCGCACACCCTCCTGCTCACAGACACCCTCGTCTCGGTTCCAGAAACCCCACCAGAGATTGTGCAGCTTGACCCCTATCCGCTGCTGTTCCATGCCAAGGACGATGTGACTGATGTGGTTGAAGATAGCGCCACAGCGCGTATTAAAGGCTGGCAGAGAATTGCGCTGTTTGGGTTTTATTTTCGCCCCAGTGCCTTAAAGATTGTGGAGCTGCCCCAGGCGATTAGAGCGGCGAGAAAGGTTGGCGATCGCTCCCGTAAGGCATACTTTGGCCTTTACCCTTTTGCTTGGAAACCCGACTGGCAGCGCTCGTTTGAAGCACTCCGAGGCAATGGAAGACCGTTTGTGGCACCCATTTTGCAGGCGCTGATTTTAAACCGCGCACCCCAAGAAACGATCGCCTGGGTAGACCAAGTCGCAAGCTGGAATTTTCAGCGGATTATCCCCTGTCATTTTGATGCACCCATTGCCGCAGGGCCGCAGCAGTTTATCAGTGCATTTTCGTTTCTAAAACAGCAGCCCTTAGATAAAGACTGTGCAGGCAACAGCAGCACTTTGCCAGAAGCAGACTTTGAACTGCTCAGAGAACTAGAGCAAGGACTCGTAAAGCTCGGCATCACGCCGCCACCCAAGGCGCGGATTTAGGTTTAAAGTGATTGTTGAATCCGACAGAATTGTTCACGTTTTTGGTATCAATGAATCAGCCTGAGCCACAGTTGCAGCCCAAACCCAGAGCCGATCTGATATCAACCCTAAAGCTTTGCTGCGCCGTCCTTGCGATCTCGAGCGCCCCCATTTTTATCCGCTTTAGCGAAACGGGGTTAGGGCCAAATGGGACGGTTTTTAATCGTCTTTTGATTTTTGTGCTGGTATTTGGGTCAATCCAGTCTGCCCGTATCGGTCTATCTGCCCGTCAACCCAAGCCTAGTGAACCGGAACCCATTACGACTCAATTCCGGTGGTTGCTGCTGGGGGTGGGGATGACTTCGGTGTTTTCTTTAGGGCTATGGGCGACTTCTTTGGAGTACATTAGCGTCGCCAAGTCTATGCTGCTCAATAACCTAACCCCAATCTTTACGACGCTGGGGAGCTGGCTATTGTTTAGAAAGCAGTTTGATGCCAAGTTTTTGGTGGGCATGGTGATTGCGCTGGTGGGGGCGATCGCCTTAGGTGCCGAAGACCTCCACGGTGTTGACAACAACCTGTTAGGGGATGGATGTGCGCTACTTTCGGCGGTCTTTTTGGCAGCCTACCTGATGATGGTCGAAAAGCTTCGCAGCCGATTTTCAGCGACGACCATTTTGCTGAGTCGGGCGATCGTGGGGAGTATGGTGTTGCTGCCTGTCACTTGGCTAAGTGAAGATCAGCTCTTTCCTGCAACCGCTCCAGTGTGGGGTGCAGTGATTGCCCTGGGCATTATCTGTGAAGGCTTTGGGCAGCGGTTGTTGGCAGACAGCATGAGCCACTTTTCCTGTAGCTTTATTGCCCTATTTTTGCTGCTAGAGCCAATCCTCAGCACAATTCTGGCCTGGGTTATTTTTGCAGAGCAGCTTAGCCCTTTGACCTGGATTGGTTTTGCCGTCGTTCTGACCGGAATTTACCTCGCCACATCTAGCCCCTCAACAGAGAAAGAGGTCATTCCTGTCACAGCTCCGGCAAATGAGTTCAGCTAAGTAAAACCCAGAATTAGTGATTTTCTGCGAGATGCACTGATGTGTTGAATTTGGAATTTTAATCCATGATTCTAGAAGCTGCAATTCTTGAAGTTAAACATGGTCTAGCTACTGACTTTGAAGCCGCCTTCAAAACAGCTTCAAACATCATTTCTGATATGCCAGGATATATTTCTCATGAGCTTCAACGATGTATAGAAACTGAAAACCGTTATATTTTGCTAGTACGCTGGCAAGCTATTGAGGATCAC
Source organism: Acaryochloridaceae cyanobacterium OTE_75_metabat_521 (assembly GCA_031387975.1). GTDB lineage: Bacteria > Cyanobacteriota > Cyanobacteriia > Thermosynechococcales > Thermosynechococcaceae > JAAURS01. The sequence goes on from JANNDV010000294.1 coordinate 7,575, forward strand.
ACCGTTGGTTTTAGAAAATCACCTCAGTATCAAGAATGGCGTTCTTTACTGCACCACTTTTATGAACCACTTCCAGTCGTAGAGCACTACGAAATGGTTTTGCACAATAGTTGAAATTATGAAGGGCATAAATTCTCAGCAGCACAGTGATCTAAAAATCGCTCTGCTAACTGAGGCTGCACACCAAAGTGTAGATGTGTATAGGCCGCATGCACCTGATACTTCCGCCAACCCTCCGGTGCAAATTGCTGCTGAGACTCATATCCTTCGAGTGCAATCAGCGGCGACTCTGGCGCTTGCTCTAGCGTAGAGCGATGGAATTCGTGCCCCCAAAAGCGATCTCCTTTTTTCACCAAGCAGCTATCCTGAAGTGCCGTAGCCTGTCGGTAGCCCAGCGTCAGCCGTTTGCCCATCACCGCCGC
>JANNDV010000036.1:0-31535 GCA_031387975.1 Acaryochloridaceae cyanobacterium OTE_75_metabat_521
TTTAGCCTAAAGGGATGAGCGGCTGGTACAGTGAAGACGCACGCCAAGAGTCCGCAACGGGAAACCAATACTCACTATGCAGGTTGAATTTCGAGAATTTAATCCCTTTGACCTTTGGATTTGGATTGAATTTGAAACCACCCCTTCCGAGCAAGAGAAGCTTTACCTAGAGCAGGTGTTTGAGTCTTGGTTTTACATGGGCAAGCTCGGCGCATTTAATGCCGAAAACCTTCAGGTACAAGATGCAGGGTTAGATCTGAGCTACCTTGACTACAGCGAAAGCCCTGGCTCGATGATGGCGCTGATGCACAACATGGGCAACTTCGAGTACGAAGGCTACTGGGGACGCTGCTGGTTTGATTTGGGTACCAGTGATGCGATCGCCCTAGATATCCTGCTCAACACTCTAGTGCAGTTCAGCAAAGACTTTGTGCAGCTAGAGCGTCTGTTTATTGGTGGTGAAAACGAGGATTGGCCTGTAGAAGGCAGCGAGAGCAAGCCCTTCTATGAAGAGCCAGACTAACGCCTAGGAGATTTAGACATAGTGGAAGATATTGGGGTTGGATAGATTTAGGTTGGCGATCGTCCCACCTTGAATAATTCCAACTAGCTCATTTGGGTCTTGGGCAAGAAAAATCCCTGTCCCGTTGGCCAAGCCAGCAGGCGAACTTCCCAGCACATAGTCACTTGCGCTACCGTGCAGTTGAATGGAATCTTCGGCCCAAAGATCGGTGATTAAAGCATAGTCTTGTAACCCCGACCCAACATAGTAAGCGTTTATTTGATCTCCCAAAACAAACGTGTCAGCGCCCTTATTCCCCATGAAAAGGTCTACTTTGCCTTTGCCAGGATTTGCCAGCGTGTTGTCTACACCAATCAAAACATCATCACCGTTGCCACCAAATACATATTGATTGGCTAAAGCCTGTAACTCGCTAGACGGTGATGAATTTTCTGCTTGAGCCGCACTCACCTGCGCTGCGGGGCTAAAAAGAGACTCACCCTGACTCACCTTCCAACTATCGGCAAATGATCCATAAAGATTTTCTGGTGCGAGTGGATCGGCAAGAATGGTTCCATCTCTCAACGCTAGGTCATCCTCAGCATTGCCATTGTTGTTGCCCAATAAACCTGCTACTTTGCGATCAGCGGCAAGATCTAAGGTTGGATCCATTAAAAAACCACTATATACAGCGTTTTTAAGCTTGTCTCCATTGGGGTAGGTGATGGTGTAAAGGCTTGCGTCTAGGCCATAACCTGAAACCACCGATCGAGTAATGCTTCCTTTCCCCAATGCCTGTGATTGCCCAACCTCTAGAAATATTGGAAGATTATTGATGAGGGGCATCGACTGATCCGTATAAAATTCCACTCGATTGCCATCTACAACCGTGGCTAAACCTGTATTAATGGTTGTGTTTAGATTGAGAACCCAAGGCGTTTGCCGTACCTGAATTTCGAGATCGCTGTCTAGCCCACGTACCAAAACAAAATCGCCTGTGGCTTGAAAATCGTAGTGGAACCCGTCAAAGGTATAAATATGAGGATCGCCTGTAGAACCACCATTATTAACCGGAGTGATATTAACCGCTACGGTTTGGGTTGCGCTGCCACCCTGTCCATCACTGACGGTATAGCTAAAGCTTCCTGCACTTCCATTGGCTTTGCTGGTGGGGGCAAATACTAAAGTCGTCAGTTGGGCAATCGTGAGAGAATCGCCAACTTTAACAACGGTTCCATTACTCAGTCGAAGTTGTCCTTTCGCTCCATCAGTTACAGAATTTACGGTCAGCGTTAGTGGATCGCCATCTACATCCGTCGGGGCTGTGATGCCTAGAGAAATAGGGGCTGCATCTTGCAAAAGAGTCAATGTTTTATTTGCGTTTGCAACAGGTGCGTCATTCACAGGCGTGATGTTGATGGCTACTGTTTGAGCTGCGGTTCCCCCTTGACCATCGCTGACGGTGTAGCTAAAGCTTCCGCCACTGCCGTTGGCGTTCAGCACAGGTGCAAATACAAGCGTTGATAGTTGGGCAACGGTTAGAGACGCGCCTACTTTAACGACGGTTCCGTCCGTTAACCGTACATCGCCTTTCGTGCTGTCAGGCACAGTGTTAATGACGACCACTAATGGATCGCCATCTACATCTATGGGCGCTGTAATGCCAAGCGATGTGGGGGTTGCATCTTCTAAAAGTGTTAGCGTTTTGTTAGCGTTTGCAACTGGCGCAGTATTGACCAGCGCTGGAGCAAAGCCGAAATCAACCCGCGTCAGCGAATTGGCATTGAAGTTTTTGAGCGTGCCTAAAGTTGTGACTGTGCCCCCAATATTGGCCCTGAGGGTTGTATCTGCGCCGGTTTGCACCCGTTGCAAATCGGCAAAAGTCTTAATCTCAGGAATGTTTGTAAAGAGGAGTTTGTCTTCACCTGGCTTAAAGTCTAAAACATCATTGGCGAGGACAGGCACACCATTGACGGTGGGGTAGAAGGTATCTTTGCCAGCGCCGCCCGTTAGCTTATTGCCCCCTGAGCCGCCAAAGATGATGTCGTCACCCGCATCCCCAAAAACGGTATCGTTACGATCCGCAAAAATAATGTCGTTGCCGTCTCCCCCTGACAACGTATTGAAACCGTTCCCGTCGGAGTAGAGGCTATCGTTTCCGGCATCTCCAAAAAGCTGATCGTTGGTGTAGGCAAACAACTCGTCATCACCTACCCCACCCCTGAGGATGTTTTTGCCGCCTCCCGTTGTGGCATCCAGTGAGTCATTTCCTTCTAGGCCGAGCAGTTCATTGCCGCTGCTGCCTACTGGAATAAACAAGATGTCATCTTTAGAAGTACCGTTTAACGTTGCCACCTAAATCTCCTTAAAAGTAGCGGTGAAATTGTCTATTAATTTTGCAAAGCGAAGGCGGATGGTTTAGTCCTGTTGATCTTTTAGAAAAGATATTTGATCTACTCAAATTCTAGAAATGGGTGAAGGTATTAAACTTCACCCATTTCGTCAAATCAAGGCGACAGTAAGCTGCATAACCTTGAGCTAGGACTCATCTCAAGCTAGGCAAATACAAACTGGTTTGCATTGGTTAAACTCAAACTAGAAGCCTGAATTCCCGTCAGAGTGGCAAGGGTTTGGGTACCAAACACAATGGCGGTATCGTCCCCAACCTGATTGAGTTTGAGCGTTGTTGCAGAGATACCAAGGCTAGTCGCGCCAAAGAACCCAACTACATCTGTCCCAATTTGGAAATCAAGGACGGTATTAGAGCCGCTCGCGATTTCTCCATTCACAACCCAAAATTGGTCATTGCCTGCACCGCCAGAGAGGAGGTTATCGCCGCCAGACTGAACGTAGAGCTTGTCGTTGCCGTCACCACCTAAGGCGCGATCGCCCTTCCCTAAGAAGAACAAATCGTCACCAGCGCCACCAGACATCCGGTTGCCGCCCTTGCCATCGGTGGCATCAAAAGTATCGTTGCCCTCGCCACCAAAAACGCGATCATTTTTGTTAACGAAAATCGTATCGGCACCTTTACCCGCGTTAACACGGTTGCCACCCGATGTGAGCGAGGCAGCCACGGTGGTCAGATCAACTTCATCGTTGCCACCGCCCGTAAAGACGATATCGCTTTCGCCATCAACGGCAGCACCCTTAACAGCAATGACCGTGTCATCACCTGTCGTGCCAGCGGTAGAAACTTTGGCTTCCTGCACAGGCAAGGCCAGAATAAGCTGCCCACCCTCTGCATAACGATTCGGGTTGGTTGCACTCACGGCTTGTCCATCGGCAGTACCTGGCACTGTATGAGCCTGTACGTCAAAGAGGAAGCCACTGGTCCCTGCTACATTCGTTGAAGGAATCTCGACGATACCTGAAGACTCCCACTGTCCCTTGGCTGCGGGGTTATTAAACTGAGCACCAGCCGCATTTTCATCCAAAGAAAATAACTGGGTGACAACTTTGCTATTGGGGTTAAAAGAAAAGACCCCTGCTTCACGATTTTCAGCCGCATAGAGAGCACCGCCAAAGGCAGTTTCATCTTCCATAAGCTGAACATTGCCGTTACGGTCAACGACGATATTGTCGTAACTAGCACCTTTACCAGGGCCACCTGTCAACACAACTTCAAAATTCGAGATGGCGGCAGTTGGATCTGTCGTATTGAGGGTAAAGCGATAAAGCTTACCGTAGGGATCTTCTGCTTCGGCTGGGGTGGCAGCAATATTTACGTTGTTTGTTCCAGCACTTGTTGTTCCAGGCTTCTGGGCTGTACCAGTAGTAACAAAGTAAAAGGTACCAGGCTTTGTAGGGTCTTCAGCAAAATCTTCAATGCGCTGAAAATTTGTAGAATTACCGGCTGCATTCGCAAAGGTAGAAAGATCTACGCCATTGGGTTTTGGGGTGCCATCTGCATTAAAAACGGCCGATTTATCAACCTTTGTCCAAGTAGCCTTCTTTTGAACGCCTTCGGCAACTTGCCCTACATAATCTGCACCTTCTACTTTGAGAACGTACAAATCTCCATTTTTGAAACCATTGGGGTCTGCGGCAGTTTTGGTGCCAACCCACATGTAAAGTTCCCCATCGGCATTATCTTCCGTAGAAAATAAAACCGTTTTGGAACCAACCGTCGTGTCTCGAAATTGTAATGGCGCAACGACATTTTCTTTGGCATACCGCCCTAGCCCATCTAGCGCGACCGCATTTCCATCTGTTGTGACAGCCCAGCCACGACTGGTATTGCCGCTCTCTTCAGGCGCAAAAAACACTGGGACTGGCTTACCTGTTTTATCAACAAAGCCCGTATCTGCCAGAAACGCTGAGCAAAAACGACCAAAGGATCCATCACCAGAAGCCTGAAGATTAGTGGTAACGCCATTAACGGTGGATTGATATAGACCCGTGGATGTATTGAGAGTGTAAGTCCCCGTTGCATCGGTGGCACTATCAATGAGGTTTTTACCCCCAATCACATTCCAGCTTTCGTCGAAAACAAACAAAGAAACTCTAGCACCCTTAATTTTTTGACCAGGTGCAGTGCTAGAAATTTCAGTGAATACAGATTCAGGAATTTCTTGGTTTACCCAAACGTAATTGTATGTTTTGCCTCCAACCGTAACGCGTTGGGTTCCAATTCCATCAGGAATACCTGTCAAAGCAAAACGCTGAGTAGTGCTTACCGTAGGAGCTAGAGTGCTACTAAAGGTATTGGTTAAGAGAGGAACTTCATCGCCTGTTGTAATGAGAGGGAGAATTTGAAAATCTGGTGTTCCTGGGACGTTATTAACGTAGGGTAAAGAGGAGGTTTTACCTGGAGCTGTAGGAGTGCTAATAATGCCTGTCATGGATATTTCCTGATTGTATACACTATCGGTTGGCTTGGCCTACAAATGAGCAACCATAGCGCGCATCTGCAAACCCTTACAATATATAATCAAGCTCTAGAAAAACAGTTAAGAAAAATTTAAGGCTCTATTAAAATCAGAGCTATTTTAGTTAAAAAACATTTCCTAAATATTTAGATTTATTAAGTTTAATGTACCTATATTGAAGCTAAGAGAGATTCTGCTTTCCTCTGACTGGTTAGGTTCAACACCATGCCAGAGCCAGCTAGGAAATATTATAAAAAGACCTTCGGTAGGCTTGTAGGTAATTTTGCCAACAGTCCAAGGCGTCATCTGAGAATAGGGCGGCAGTAGCATTTGGCTCCCTGATCTAGGGTCATAAAAATAAATGTTCCCTGAATTTTCTGGCACTTTAACGTAGTAAACACCGCTCAGTATTGAATTTGGATGATGGTGCAACACGTTAAATGAATTCTTTTCATTCACCATTGCCCAACAGTTATTGACAATAGGCTTTACCTGCTCTAGGCTCCACCTCATTTCTTTAGCAATAGTTAAGGAGATGTTTGAAGCAGTATCTATAAATTCTCTATATTCTTCTTTTTTATGAAAATTATCTTGACTGTGCCAACCTAAAACATTTGATACATCAAGTCCCCTGAGATCTTCCTTTTTTTTTGTAAAATTTGATTCAATAAAATCTTATTTAGGGTTTGATAGTTTTCTTGCTGAAAATGCCAGATTGGTGTAGGAAACCAGTCTTGTCTCATGTTTTTTGGATTTCAGTAAAAATTTTATAATTTAAGTCTACTGGCATTAATAAATGAATAGGGTGACAGTACTTCTGTTTAGAAGCACTGTCACCCTGAAAAGCCTACACAGTTTAGGTTTTAATGATCTAGCCTAGCCCTTGCAAATCATGTTTTGGGCTGAGTGGACTGCTACTTCTAAGCAAATACAAACTGATTTGCATTGGTCAAGCTCAAGCTAGAAGCCTGAATACCTGTGAGGGTAGCAAGAGTTTGGCTACCAAACACAATGGTGGTGTCATCCCCAACTTGATTGAGTTTGAGTGTTGTTGCAGAGATGCCAAGGCTAGTCGCGCCAAAGAACCCAACCACATCTGTCCCAATCTGGAAATCGAGGACGGTATTAGAACCGCTCGCAACTTCCCCATTTACAACCCAGAACTGGTCATTGCCTGCACCGCCAGAAAGGAGGTTATCGCCTCCAGATTGGACATAGAACTTGTCGTTGCCATCACCACCTAAAGCGCGATCGCCCTTCCCTAAGAAGAACAAATCGTCACCCGCGCCACCAGACATCCGGTTGCCGCCTTTGCCATCGGTTGCATCAAAGATATCGTTGCCAGCCCCGCCAAAAACGCGATCGTTTTTGCTGACAAAGATGGTGTCTGGTCCGCTGCCCAAGTTAATGCGATTATTGCTGGCAACGGTCGAGATCGACAAGTCTACTTCATCGTTTCCTGCGCCCGTAAAGACAAGGCTGCTTTGCCCATCAAATTTAGTGCCTGGGGTGGCAATGAGAGTGTCATTACCAGAAGTCCCCACAGGTGCGGGTTCATTGTCAATGATGGTGATTGTGGCGTTAGACTCAGTCGCGTCAGCGGTATAGCCTTTTCCTTTGCCTAGGGTTAGGGTGACAGTTTCATTGCCTTCAGCAAGCTGGTCATCAACGGGAACCAAAGGAATATCCACGGAAGTTTGACCTGCGGCAATCGTGACAGAACCCGTGAGAGCGCCGTAATCAGTCCCACTGGTCGCTGTTCCGCTAACGGTGTAGCTAAAGGTCAAGGGCGAGGCGACTTTAGTATCGCTAGTGAAGGTGAAAACACCAGGGGTGCTGCTGGTTTCTGTGGCATTGGTTGTGGGCACAACACTCAGCACAGGCAGAACATAATTAGCGGGAGAACCTGTTTCTGAACTGTCAGAGGCAAGGAACGCACCGTTGACACCCACTGAACTGATGGTTGAAACAGTCGGAAACGGAAGCGTGCTGCTGCCCAGACCAGCTTTATTGTCGATGGTGGGGCCAACTGCCACGGAGCCAAAGCTGATGCCTGTGAGCCGTTTGCCGCTGGCATCAAAGATATTCACCGAATCGCCTGCACCGCTTAAGCCCACGCCTGCGCCTGTATAAGTGCCGATTAGAACGTTGGTGGGCACTGTGGTGGAGCCGAACCAGGTTTTCGAGAAGTTGGCAATATAGGTTGCAATGGTTGCACTGTCAGCGGTTGGCGTTTCAATGAAGATTGCCGATTTCCCAGCGGGGATGCTGGTCAAGCCTTTGAGGGACGCGGCGATCGCAAAGGAGTTGGAGTCATCATCGATTTTCCAGCCCGTGATGTCCACGGCACTGGTGCCCGTGTTTGTTATCTCAAACCAATCGGCACCGTACCCAGCATTGACGCTACCTTGAGGATCTACCTCAGAGATCGTGACGGAAGGGGGTTGGGCTGCTGGTTTGATGACCGTTAAGGAGTAAGCCGCAGATGCATCTGGGGTGTTCCCAACGGTAGGGTCGTCTACGTTGACGGTGATGTTATAGCTTGTTTTGAGAGCAGAATCTAGATTGGTTCCGGCTTTGATGAACAGTCCCGTACCCGTAATCTCAAAGAAGCTGGCATCAGCTCCCGTCAGCGTTAGGTTGTTGGTGCCTTGTCCATCGTCAACGATCGCAATATCGCCCACTTTGACAGGAGATGTGGTGCTGGTTTTTTCAACAATTGCCTCAATCGTACTGCTCAGCTCGACGGCAGTAGGGGCTACATTTTTAGCAGCAATAACGGCACCCAACTTGCCAGGAGAACCAATTTCGGTAGCGTCGGTCGGGGCAACGAAGGCACCGTTAACGCCTGCAACACTAACGGTGGAGATGATGGGCAGGGGAAGCGTCGTGCTGCCCAGACCCGCTTGGTTGACGAAGGTACCGAAGGGGGCTGCCGCTGGCGATGCACCAAAGCTGATACCCGTGACTAGATTGCCGCTCGCATCAAAGATATTGACCGCATCCCCTGCGGTACTGAGACCCACGCCAGAACCTGTGTAGGTGCCAATCTGTAAGGTTGCGGGTGCATTGGTGCCAAACCACAGAGACTTGAAGGCTGCTTTGACAATCTCTGGCGTGTTGGTCGTCGTGGTTTCAATAAAGATGACGGACTCACCCGCTCCGATGCTGGTGATGTCATTTAAATTCACTGCTGAGGAGAACGCGTTGGAGTTATCATCTATTTTCCATCCTGCAATGTTCAAGGTGCTGCTGCCCGTGTTCGTGATCTCAAACCAATCAGCCCCAACGGGGCTGTTGCTACTCGACCAGGGTGCCACTTCGGAAACGATGACGGATGGAGCTGCACTCACTGCATTCGTAACTCCTAGGGTAAAAGCCGTTGTGGCATCGGGTGTATTGCCTACCGTGGGGTCATCCACATTGACGCTAACGTTATAGCTAGCCTTGGTTGTAGCGTTTAGAGCGGTTCTAGCCTTGAGGAACAAACTGTTGCCCGTAATCTCAAAAGAACCTGCATCCGCGCCTGATAACGTTAGGGTATTGGTGCCTTTTCCGTCATCTGTGATCGCAATGTCTGCTACCTTTACCGCAGCTGTGGTGCTGGTGCTTTGGGCGATCGTTTTGACCGGGTTGTTCAGAATGACCGCCGTAGGTGCTTGATTTGGAGTGGAACCCCCCGTCGGCGCATAAACCCAAAGCTGGGGTCTAGTGATATCTCCGCCCCCATTCTCACTGGTGATATACAGAAAGCCGTTTTTGTCCAGCGTGATCCCTTCTTGCTGCTGATCTACAACGGAGATGGCAGGTAATGGTTTGGAAAGGGACAGTGGAGTGGTAAGACCATTCGCGTTGGGATCGATGGTCAGCGAACTCAAGATATTCCCAGATCGGTCAATATTGAGAACCTTGCCGGATTCCTGACTCAGCACCAAAAGGTTGCTATCGACAGGCCCACCATTCTGGGAAGTCAGTGTGGACAACGCATAAACGTCAGCAAAGTCCGCAAGACCCAGCTTAAGCGGATCGAAAAGGTCTGTGGAGTTGACGGTTGTGGGCGAACCGTTAGTCGCCTTACCCGTTGCAAAATCAATGTTCGTTTGAAAGATTCCTTCAGGTTGTTTCTCTTTGACCAAAACAAATCCAGTTCCGGTCGTGGCAGAATTCGTCAGCGGATCGTAGGTTACGCCCTCTAGCCCAATATTGCCAACCTCTGTGCCAAGCTTAGCCACTTTTACATCAGCCAAGTTAAGCGTGGTGTTCGGTTTATAGGTGAATAAGTCAACCTGCCGATACCGCTCCTCAGTAAAAACGAACTTGCCACCGCCCACATAGGTCAATCCTTCTAGGTCAAAGAAGGCCGTACCTTGAGGGCTAGCCCCAAGAGCCAAGGTCATTGAATCAATCAATTTCCCTTGTTTATCGACTTGAACGATCGAGGTAGAACCATCCCCGACTACAAAGAGTGTGTCTGTGTCCCAGTTGTAGGTAACGGCGGAGACTTCTTGGGCTAACAGGCTATTGGCGGGGGTAACGGTACCAGGTTGAGAGGGTTCGGGGAGATCGTAGCGACCCACCTGGACATAGGTGGACAGATCGATGGTGGTGTTTTTTGGCGCAGTATCGTTGTCTGTAATAACAATATTTTGGGTGGTGGTGGTACCCAGCGAAATGCCAGCAGAGGGACTGCTAAGGGCTAATGTTGCAGTTTCAGATCCTTCTACCAAGGTATCATCGACCACCGTAAAAGTGGCGGTTCCAGCCGTTTGTCCACTAAGGATTGTAAGAGTAGGACTGCTAAGGGTGTAATCGCCTGTTGTGATGTTGGTGCCGCTAACCGCTAAATTAATGGTTTGGTTGCCGGAAACCGCACTCGTCGCAGTTGCTGTAACGGTAATAGCAGTTGGAGCCGCTTCAGAACCCGCGTTGCTGCTGACCGATAGATTGACTGAAGGATTTGCGGGAGCCACCGCCGAGGCAATCTTGCCTGGAGAGCCAATATCTGTGCCATCGGCAGCAAGGAACGCACCCTTGGTTCCAACGGCGCTCAATACCGTAACGAGGGGAGTGGGTGCAGCAAGCGCAGATAGGCTGATCCCAGCATTATTATCAAAGGTTTGCCCAGGGATGACTGCGGCGGTCGTGGTTGCAGCCACACCAGGAGTTGCTGCACCAAAGCCAATACCCGTCACCCAGTTACCCGCTGTGTCAAAGAGGTTCACCTCATCCGCAGTACCGCTGAGACCAACGCCCGCTCCACCGTAGAAGCCAAAGGTGAAGTTGGCTGGTACATTAGCTCCAAACCAGGAAGTCTGAAAACTGGCAAGTACCGTTGCATCGGTAACGGTAGTCGAAGAATTCTCAATGAAGACTATTGATTGACCGGCAGCAATACTCGTGATGCCTCGCAGCGCAACTGCATTGGCTAATACGTGTGAGTTGTCGTCTATTTTCCAGCCCGTAATGTCTACTGCGGCGGAACCTGTATTTGTGACCTCAAACCAGTCGGCGGCGTAGGATCTAGTGCTGCCAGAAGGATTTGCTTCTGAAATGATGATGGCCAATGGAGTACCTTAATAAAGAAAAAAGTCAGCAGATCAAGAGATAAATTCTTCGCACCTAAGGAGCAAAAGCTTGAAATTTTAAAGGAGCGCGTCCTGAAGACAAGCTAAATTTAATGACCGCCATCTTGAACATGAATCTCCAATTTACCAAAAAAGAAGATGCAATTTAATTCCTTAATCGAAGGTTAACTAGAAAGCATGATTGCGATCAAAAAACAGGGTTTTGATTAGTATTTTATGGGCTGTGTGTGGCGCAAAAAAAGTTGCAACCTCTAGTACGTTTTGATTAATAATTCACATAAACTCGATAAAGCTATCGAGTTTATGTGAATTACTTGCACTGTGCCACCCCAAAATATTAGACAAAGCTTCACCACTGCGATTGCGCTGTTGTTCTTGCTCAATTTCAGCTAGCAAAACTGAATTTAATCGCTGGTGATTTTCAATGGAGAAATGCCAAATGGGAGTTGGAAACCAATCTTTTCGGATGGCGTATATAATTGAGATTAATCTAAAGGTTGTGTGGAGATAGAATTTTTTACAGATAAACGCCCTGATATTTTTCAGGGCGTTTATCAATTCAGTCAATCATTAAAATTTGAACTTTTCTGTAGCTTAAGCTTAAGCAAAAACAAACTGGTTAGCGTTGGTCAAACTTAGGCCAGAAGCTTGAATGCCACTCAAGGTTGCCAAGGTTTGAGTTCCAAACACGATGGCAGTATCTGTGCCAACCTGGTTGAGTTTGAGCGTTGTTGCAGAGATCCCTAAGCTAGTCGCGCTAAAGAAACCAACCACATCTGTCCCAATCTGGAAATCAAGGACGGTATTAGAACCGCTCGCAACTTCCCCATTCACAACCCAGAACTGGTCATTGCCTGCACCGCCAGAAAGGAGGTTATCGCCTCCAGATTGGACATAGAACTTGTCGTTGCCATCACCACCCAAGGCGCGATCGCCCTTCCCTAAGAAGAAAATATCGTCGCCATCGCCACCCGACATCCGGTTCCCCCCTTGACTGTCTGTGGCATCAAAGGTGTCTGGGCCAGCACCACCGAAAAGGCGATCATTTTTATTTGCAAAAATCGTATCGCTACCGCTTCCGGTATTGATGCGGTTGTTTCCGGCAGTGGGTGAGGTAGCAACCGTCGCTAAGTCTACGGTGTCATTTCCAGCGCCCGTAAAGACAATATCGTTTTGACCATCAAAGTTTGTTCCAGGTTTGGCCACCAGGTCATCATTTCCAGGTGTCCCCACGGGGGCAACTGAAACATCATTGTCAATAATAGTGACGGTGGCAGCAGCCTTAGCCGGGTCAACGATATAGCCAGTGCCATCGTTTAACTTCAGTGAAACCGTCTCATTGGGTTCACCGATGGCATCATCCACTGGGGCAACCTTAATCTCTACCGAAGTTTGTCCGGCCTCAATGGTGCCAGTCCCACTCAGATTGGCATAATCTACCCCGTTGGTTGCAGAGCCGCTGACCGTATAGCTAAAGGTCTGAGCGGTGCTGGTATTCGCAACGCGCGAGACGTTGAGAACGCCTGCCTTTGTGTCGGCTTCGGTGGCAGTGCCGCTGATTGCGGTAATGCTAAGAACAGGCGTTGCCAGATTCAGCGGTTTGTCCAGGGTTAGCTGAATGATTTCGTTGTTGTCTATTCCTGGAGGCCGTCCAATTGAGAAGGGATAGTTGTTGTCGTTGGCAACCAGGATGGTGTTGGCATCTAAAACCACCACTGATTCGATGGTTTGGAAGGGGAAGATAAACTGATTACTGCCGTCTTTATTGAGATCGTTGGGGTCTTTAACATTAAGCAGGTCAACGACTTCTTCTTTGGCAAAGTAGCCGTCTTTATCTTTTTGCGAGAGGTCTACTTTAAAGATCTTTTTGAACTTGGCGGTTGGGCCTTGACCATTATCGCGTTCAATCACCAGATACTCGTTTTGATTAATGACCGTAAAGTCACCAATCGAGTTATTCGGATCTTCTTTGCGGTAGAAGCCTAATACGCCTTGAAATTTGGAGGACGCAACATCAAATTTATAAACTCGAAGGGAATTGGCGGGGTCGCCAAACACAGTGCCCTCTAGCAGTGGATAGAGCGTCTTTTTGTCTAAGCTAATTGCCATGCCCTCAAAGCCCCTAGAGCCTCCGAGGTTAGACACGATCTCGTTGCCGTAGTAGGGCTGGGTGCCGTCGGTATAGCCCGTTCCCGCAAAGTAGCTGTTGACTAAAACCGATCGCCCAGTACCAGGAAAGTCTGTAAAGAAGCCATCTACGCCTAGGTCAATAAACTGCTTGTATTCCTTGGTGGGGTCGTTTTGGTAATCCGAAGCTAAAAAGAACGAATCACTGCGGAGGGTATAAAGATGCACCATCAGGCCAGCCTTGTGAGCATCCTGAATGAGGCTTGTGGGAGTGCCTAAAACGCGATCGGCGTCGCTAATTTGCCCATCGCCATTGAGATCATCGGGTTTGCCATCGTTGTTTTTATCAACGGTGCTGGCAGGAACAATTTGGCGTTTGTCTGGCCCAATGCCCGTGGCGTACTTGGCGACTTCCGTGAGTCCGGCAGGCTTTACCAAGTCGGCGTAAGTGCGGCTGTCGTTGCTGACGACAAAATCGTAGGGTTTGCCAGAGTTTCCGGTCAGTTGGATGAGAGGAATGCTGACCTTAGCCGCAGGCATGATGGTGCTCTTGAGGCTTTGCAGATTGCTCACCTCAAAGGACTGGATGTAGATGCGGCTGGGGTCTGTAAAGTTATTTTTGACGAGGGTGTCAATTAAAAGCTGACTGGTGTTAAAGCCCTGCTGTGCGAAGTAGGTGGGGTGCTTGGTTTCGGGGTAAATCCCAATTTTGATGCCCGTTTCTTTTTCGTACTGCTTGACTAAATCAATCACTTCATCCAGGGTCGGGATTTTGAGATTGTCTTTGTCGTAGGTGGCGCCACGGAGGGCAGGCAGACGCTCGATCGCATTGAGGGTCTTAATTTCCTTGAGGGTGAAGTCTTCGGCAAACCAGCCCCCGACCTTTACCCCATCCAGCGTTTTGACTTTTAACAGACCTGCAAATTCTGGGCGCTGGTAAACATCGGTGCTGCTGTTGGTGGTGTCGAGGATGGGTTTGCCGTTGGCATCTAGCTGGATGGTGCCGTCTGCGTTTAACCTGACGACTCCCAGCATGGGTTCGTGACGGGCAATGAGCACACCGTCTTTGGTCACAACCAAGTCTGGCTCAATGAAGCTTGCACCCCCCGCGATCGCAACTTTGTAAGAGGCCAGGGTATGTTCTGGACGCTCCCCCGCCGCCCCCCGATGACCAATCACAATAGGGGTTTGACCATTAAGGGTACCAAAGGTAGGCTGCTTGAGAACATCTGGATTTTGAGGAGAGCGGACGAAAGGCGCGGTAATGCGATCGCGCACCAAATCCCCCGTCCCAGGGAAATCATCAAAGAAGCCATCTACGCCCAAGTTGATAAATTGGCGCAGTTCCGCTTCGGGATTGCCGCCATAGTCAGAGGCAAGATATCGAGGCTCATTGCGGAAGGTGTAGGGGTGAACCAGCAGCCCTACGGCGTGAGAATCTTGGATTAAGCTGGTGGGTGCCGTTGTGACCTTATCTGCGTCGTTAATTACGCCATCATTGTTGAGGTCGTCGGGTTTGCCGTCGTTGTTGGCATCCACGGTCTTGACGGAAACAATCATCCGTTTCCAAGGGCCAATCCCATCGGCGTAGGTGGCAACCTCTTTTAAGCCTGCGGCGGTTCTAAGGTCAGCGTAGGTGCGCTTGTCGCCGCTCTTGACGAAATCGTAAGGCTGAATTTCAATCAGAGATCCGTCGTCCCGCACGTCATCGGCATCTAGGAGCTGAATGAGGGGAATATCAATGCCTGCCTTGGGCATGATGGTGTCGTGCAGTGCCTTCAGGTTGCCGACTTCAAAGGATTGAATAAAGATCCGGCTAGGGTCTGTGAACTGATTTTTAACTAAGTTATCGATCAGCAGTTGACTGGTGTTAAATCCCTTCTCAGCAAAGTAGGTGGGGTGCTTGGTTTCGGGGTAGATCCCAATTTTTTTGCCCGTGTCTTTTTCGGTTTGTTTGACGAGGGCGATGATTTCATCCAGGGTGGGGACTTGAAACACACCGTTGAAGGTTTGTTCTCGGAAAGAAAGCCGCTCTACCGCACGCAGGGTTTTGATTTCGGCAAGCGTGAAGTCCTCGGCAAACCAGCCCGTTACCGCTACACCATCCAGCATTTTGGTGGTTTTGCGATTCGCAAATTCAGCACGACTAGCGACATCTGTGGTGCCTGTAATATCTGGCTCGTGACGGGCAATCAATACGCCGTCTTTCGTGACCACTAAGTCTGGCTCGATGAAGTCTGCCCCGCGCTCGATTGCCAGTTGGTAAGAGGCTAGCGTGTGCTCTGGGCGATCGCCACTTGCACCTCGGTGCCCAATCACAATGGGGGCTTGCCCGTTGAGGGTGTTGAGTTTAGGCGCGTTAGGGGTGGGGATAGGTGCCTCTAACAGCTTTCCCTTCGCGTCGGTATGCAGCACGTAGGGGCCAAATTCTTCGCCAAACCAGAGGGTGCCATCCGCTGCAATGTTGAAAGATTCGATGTCGAAATCTGCGCCCGTTAAGAGGCGATCGCCCGTACCCTCATTCACAATTTTAAAGGGAACCTTCTTGTCAGGGTCAGAGAGCTGAATAAAGCTCTGGACGTTGACACTGCCGTCACCATTGGGTTCAGCCCCTCGGAAACTCGGATCAACTTTATAAACCCTCAATAAGAAATCGGCACTGTTGCCCTTTGCCCCAAACCCGTTGTCTGGCATGAAGTAAAACGAATTGGCATCTGCCACCTGCACTGCGCTAAAGCCCTGCACAGGCTGCTTCGGAAAGGGCGTGGTTTTTCCATTGGTGGGGTTTGCAACGGCACTGCCCGAAGGAGGGCCATCGGCAAAGGTATCGGCGGGCAGAGACGCAAAGCCTTTAAGCGTAACGCCTGGTGCAGCCGTAATAGACGTGCTTGCTATGTCGTCTTCGCTTAACTTGCCGTTGTTTGGGGTTGAGTCAATATCGGTCTGGTCGGCGGCTACAATTTCAGCGGTGTTTTTGAGAACGCCTGTTGCGTTGATTTTTGCCGAGACCTTAAGGGTTGCAGTGCCGTTGGCGGCTAAATTTGCGATGTCCCAAATTCCGGTTTGGCTATTGTAAAGGGTTTGGTCTGCACTCACAAAAGTAAGTTCTTTCGGCAGCAGGTCTTTAACCTTAATGCCTGTTGCCACTGCTGGGCCTTTGTTGGCAACGGCAATACTGAAGACCACGGTGTCTCCCACTTGAGGCGCGGGTTTATCGACCGTTTGGCTCAGCTCTAGATCCGCTGTGGTGGGCGTCACTTCAAACTGACTCACAACCTTGGGCTGAAGCGCCGTAATCGCAGCAGGATTGGCCTGGAGCTGATCGCGCGTATAGGCATCAATGCCGTAGGTTGTCACCGTCAATTTTTGGGTTTGCTGGTCGATGTTAAACTCTGTCCAGCCATAGGTCTGGGTGGCGACATAATCGCCTTGCAGCAGCTTGGCGTTAATGAGACCGTTGGCTTGGGGCAGGTTATTGTCTAACCCCACGGGGTCATACCCTAAGGGGGTCAACCCTCCATTGACCAGATTTTTAATAAAAACATCCTTACCCGCAGCAGGGAGGGCATCATACTGTGCTTTCTGGGCGGGGGTCAGTAGGCCAATCGCGGCGGCGATCTGGGCAACGGTTGGGCCAAAGGGAGCATCGTAGGCCACCGAACCCGTCACCACTTCAAAGGCGCTGGTGGCAATTTGAGCCTGACCAGGCGCGGTTTGATAGGTCAGGTTATTAACCAAGGTGCCGTGGATATCGGCACTCACGAAGACAACGTTGCTGATTTTGTTGTCGTTGATGAACTTGAGGATTTCGGTACGTTCCGCCGCGTAGCCTTCATAGCGATCGCCAGCAGCCAGCACCCCTAAATTCTGAATGGGTTCTGGGATGGTGATGAACTTCCAGATCACGCCGTTATTTTGAGCATTGAGGAGGTCGTTTTTAAGATCCTGAAGCTGCTGCTTACCCAATAGCGTGCGGCTAGGGTCAAAGGATTTTGCCAGAAAGGCACCCACTTGAGCCGCATTACTGGTATCTGTAACATCGGGCAGTTCGGGATCGCGGAAAGAACGCGCATCTAAGACAAAGGTGGCGGCATCTTTACCAAAGGTGTTGTAGCGGTAGAGCTTGCGCTCGCCATCGGTGCGGGGGTCAGCCGGAGTGCTATAAAACTGATCGCGAATTGGGTTGTATTCTTGGAACGCCTGTACGCCATTTTCGTAGAGCGGCGCATCGTTGATTAGCGTTTTGCTAGTCGCATCGGCTGGGGAATTTTGAAACCGTTTGTCCGAGCTGATGGGCGCGCCGCCTGCAAAATCATTGGTGACTTCATGGTCATCAATGGTTGCCAAAATTGAAGTAGAAGCTCTTAAATCGCCGAAGGTATTTTGGCCGTAGCGAGAACCATAAACCTCCGCTTGTTTGGCGCGGTAGTCATCTAGGGTCTGAGCCTGAGCTTTTTCAGAACCATCAGGATTACGGAGTCCAGGGGAGGGCACATCGGCATAGATGGTGTCGCCAAACTCAATAAAGAATTTTAGATTGCGATCATCGGCGTTCGCGATTGAGGGATAGGGGCTTAGCTCACCGCGCCAGTCTCCAGAGACACCAAATCGAAGTCCGGTGGTGGTGCCAGGGGCAGCGGCGGTGCTAAATTTTCCAGTCGCCTTCGCCCCGTTGGCATCGGTGACGCGATAAAAATAGTCGGTGTTTGGGGTTAGCCCCGTCACATCTACCTTGACGGGCTGTTCGGCTTTGGTCACTGTGGATGTTTTAGTGCCCACAATGGTGCTGAAGTCGGCCTTGGTCGAATACTCGAAGGTGACGTTGCCAAGGGTATTAGCACGTGTCCACAGCACTGTAGATGTTTGGGTGGTGTCTCCACTAGCAATCCCATTGGGGAAAGCGGGTTTAGCAACAGGCAGATTTTTAGGAAGCTCCAGAATCCCCAATCTTTCGGTAGGAGAGTTGCCACTCACGTTGAAATCGTTATCGTTGATGAGGGCGAGCGTATTGGGTGCCACCAACGCAAGACCCTCTAGCTTTTCGACTCCGGTGTAGCCTAACTGGGCGGCATTCGCAATTAGGCTCTTGTTGACAGGGGCAATTTTGGCCGTTGTCAGCTCGGCAGGAGTAAGTTGTTCGATGGTTTTGCCAGTCGGTAGAGTGAAGTTGGCAGGGTTGTTAATGTTGGTCGCCCCAGCCAGATCAATCTGGTAGATGAGCTTGTTTGAAGCGTTAGTCGCCAGGTCATCGCGCTCAACCACGGCAAATTTGCCATTCCCTAGGGCGACGGCATCTCCAATCTTGTCGGTTCTGGCATTGCCAGCGCCCGTGATGTCATCGAGAAGATAGAGATACTCACCCGTGACCGTCTTAGAAACGATGTCAAATTCTAAAATGCGGAGATTGCGCGAACCTCTAGAGGCCGTATCGCCTGCATTATCGGGGTTATCGATCGCACTCTGAATAAAGGCATAGAGCTTATTGCCATCTAGGGCGATGGCTTCAAACCCTCGGTTGCTGCGGCGTTGGGCATAAACCTCTGGCAATACCTCTGTGCCAAAGGTTCCGGGTGCGCTATCAGGTTCTGGCGCGGTCGCAGTGCCTTTGGGAATAAAGCGATCCAGCAGTTTGCCCTTGATGTCAAAGTGGTAAATGGCGGGTCGGTACTCATCCACCATCCAGTAGTCACCATTGGGGGCGATCGCAATTCCCTCTACATCGGCTCCCAACGGATCGTTCGGTAAGACTTTGCCGTCTAGATCAACGCCAATTTCATCGGTGTAGGCAAGACCGTTTGCTTTTGCCTGAAGGTTAGGCAGACCCGTTAATGGAGTCGTCCCATCTTGGCGAAATAGCCCTGTGCGCTGGGTAATGGTAATTGCGCCCGTGGTGCGGTTGAGTTCAAAGCTGACGATTTCGGGCTGGAAGTTGGGCAGGTAGAAGGGTCTATTTTGACCCGTCGGATCGCCATTAGGGCCTCTGTCCGTATTGGTAACAAACTTCAGGTTGCCGTTAGGGGCAAGACCTTGGAACGCTAGACCAGAGAAACCGCCTAAGAAAATATCTTGGCCTTTGGAGGTGGTGCCTAACTTCGGTAGGTTCGTAAAGTCGTAGGTGGTCAGCTTCGGCTGCGCAACCGGGTTACGGGGGTCGTAGCTGGTGGTATCGATCTTTAGGGGTGTGGGTAGCGCGTTGGCAATATTTTGAAAGGGGACAAACTTAAAGTTGGAGCTGACGTTCTCCCCAGCAACAACAGAGGCGGGGTCGTTGTTGCCGTCTTGCGTCACAAATAGACCGGAGGGGAAATTAGGGCCAAGGGGGAGATTAATAACATCGGCACCATCTGATTCCTGCACGTTGTCAATGCTGCCGTTGTTGCCGACTGCAAACTGACCGATGTAGTCATTATTGCCTTCGCGGGTGTAGGCAGCAAAGGTGTTATCGCCTTGGCTAGAGGCCAGCAGGTAGCCCGTTCCGTTTTTGCCGTAGTAAAGGGTTAACCCCTCGGCATCATCTACGAGGTTTTTGCCCCCCTCAAACCGCACCTTATCAATGAGCTTGCCCGTTGAGCTGCCCGTCGGTTCGGCCTGAAATTTCCAAATACCTACATCTTCTTGGGCAATGTAGAGGAATCCGGTTTCTTGGTCTACCACCATTCCTTCGGTCTGAGCCGAGCGTCCAGCCGCCGTGGGCGACGGAACCGTAAACTGCCGCACCAATTCGTAGCCAACTTTGCCGTTGCCTTTGTCAATAAGCTTGAGCTGAGCCACATCTCCGGTTTGGCGACGGCTGACAAACGCATAGTAGTCATTGGTGATGGGGCTACGATACAGGGCTAATCCGTAAGCACTTCGAGTAGAGGCAGAGTAGGGGGCGGAAAAAGGAGCGGCCTGGAACAGTGTGGCTGCGCTGACATCAGTAATGTCTTCGAGAACATTGCCGTTGGCTGCATTGGGATTGATTTTGAAGATAGCTAGCTTATCGTTGTTGTGATCGCTCGCCACGGCAATATCCAGCTTTTGCCCCCCCACGCTAAAGCCATACTGCAAATCAATATTGTTGTAGCGAATGGTGCTGGGGTTAGCGGCATTGGGCGGATTAATCGTCTGCACCAAATTTCCAGACAGGTCATACACCCGCAGACCGCCGTTTTTAACGCTGGTCAAAACCAAGCTCTTTGCCGCATCCGTTGGATTCACGTAGATCGCGGGGTCGTCGGCATCTGCTCTTTCGCTAAAGGGCTTGTTAGGGTCGTCGAGCAGAGCAGGCGTGGTTTCAACGGTGGGTAGCACAATATTGTTGCTGAACACGCCATCTTGGCGCACGTCTAAGCGCTGAATGCGCGTATCTAGCGGAGCTTCAACATCCGCTACGCTGTAGGGCTTGGTACTAAGGCGATCGCCTAAATACTCCGCAAAGGCATCTTGTTCAGACCCTGCTGCGGCAAAGGTGAACTTCCCTGGAGCCAGCGCAAGGGCAGGATCCACTTTTCCGTTGCCATTGAGGTCAATGGTTTCCCCTCGCAAATCGACGCGGTTGGCAAGGGCTGCATTATCTTTGACGAACTTGGGGAATGGATAGTTATCGCCACCTAGAATATTGGTGTTGGTGGTTCCGGCTAGGAAGTTCAGCGTTACCATCCGAAAGGTTCGGTTAGGGTCGCCCACCAGTACACCGTCTCGCACAATGATGTCGCGCGTGGAGCCATCCTCGTTGAGCACCACTAGGTTGCGGATGCGATCACCCTGGGTCGTCACTTCGCCAGTCGCGTTGTTAAAGGCGATCGCGGTTTTGGTAGGGTCAAAGCTAAACTTCAGGCCGCTCACCTGCGGGAATTGACCAGGGGTACTGCCCGGTCGTGTCCCTGCGACGGCGTGCTCCATCACCCATTCAAGCTGCTGAGCCGTGAGGGTAATCAGGCTCAGATCGTTGTTGAAGCGCAGAGAATTTTCAATATCTAGCTGAGAGATATCTCCCGTCTTTTTATTGGGAGCCAGCGGATTGGGCTGTGTGGGCAGTTTAACAATGTCATTGCTGCTCACAGCCCCTGAAGAAGCAGAAATTGCTCCAATATTGTCGCGAATGCCGCCGCCATTTTTTAGCGAAATTGTTACCGTGGGGTCAATTTGCTTCGCTAAAAACAGATTGGCATCTGCGGTTACGTCCCCAAAGTTCGTTTCTTGGGTACGCACATCCTCGCGCGTTCCGTTGAGGAAAACGCTAGACTTGCCGACAATCAAATTGTCCTTGGTAGCAATGACGTTCCGCACGCCATCAGTAATCGCAACAACGTTAGGGTTGGCAACGGCTCTAGGATCGACATCGATTCCGTAAACTCGGTCTACCCCCGCTTCATCGGTTGCGTAAGCGCCATTGATGCTGCTGTTGAGTTTGTCTACATTCAAAACGCCCGCATCATCAAATTCAGTGACGAGGCGACCGACGTACTTATAGTTGCCGTCGGTGTTGACCACCAAAATAGGCTTGCCATCCGCAGCGGTTTTGACGGTGGGGTAACTGCCTTGGCTGGTGTCTCCCGCTCGCAGAACATCATTACTGTCCGACAGCAGCGTATTGGAACCGCCGCCGATAATAATATCGACATCTTTTAACCGAGGAGCTAACTCGTCGCGCTCAATATTGAGCTGCTGCATATGAGAGAGCAAAATAATTTTGTTGATGCCCTGAGCCTTGAGAATATCGACGGTGGACTGAATCTCAGCGGCAAGTGCGTCGTAATCAATCGGATTACTAGGCGTCACGGCAATGCTGCCAATGGAAGAAATGTTGGGCAGCGTCGGGGTTGTTGCCCCAACAATCCCGATCTTTTGGTCATCGCTATTGCCAGCAATGCCATCGTTCCCTGGCAGGGTAATGACGGTGCTCTTTGCAATCTTGCCCTTGATGGTGCTGGCTTCGGCGGTGGTTTGATTTGCGGCGAGATCGCTGGCTGCCAAGTTGCCGTTGGGGTTAGCAGGCGCAATTTCGGGCTGAAAGTTGAGATTAGTGCTGAGGTAAGGGAAGTTTGCACCTGGGTTTCCGCTTCCGGTGCGGAGAATATCTCGAACCTGCCTAACCCCTAAATCAAATTCGTGATTGCCGAAGGCCGAGGCTTGAATGCCCAAGGCGTTGAGGATGCCGATATCCCCCCGTCCAATGACAGGGGCGGTACTGGAACCCAACCCCCCAACGCCATTAAGGCTGGTGTCTGAGGATGCATTGAGAAACGCGCCAGGGATGTAGGTGTCGCCAGAGGCAAGGGTGAGGGTATTGGCAAGGACGTTACTGGGTAAGTTGGGGTCGGTTCTAAGGCGGTTAATCACGGCAGAAAAGCGAACCGCATCGTCTACCGCAGGAATACCAGCCTCAAAGTCGGAGGCGTGAAGAATTTGCAGTTGGAACGCAGTCGATTTAGGCGCAAGGTTAAACCGAGCAACACTAGGGTCATGATCGCTGTCTTGATCCGCAAACTCAGAATTGACGTGAACCACATCAATGCCATCCAGTTTGGCTAACAAATTATTGCTGACCAAAAGATGGTCTAGGGTTTGGGCATTGCCTTGGAAGTTGTAGGTATAGCGCTCGTTAGCAGGCAGCGTTTCGGTTAGGGGCGTTAAGCCAGCAGCCTTAAGAATACTGAGCGGGTTCGAGAACTCAAAGTCATTGAGATCTCCTGCCACAACAATATTGGCCTTTGGATCGATCGCCAGGATACTCTTCGTAAAATCCGCGACAATCGTAGCCTGCTGGTTTCGCTGGGTTTCGCTGGAAAGCACGGGCGGTTGGCTGGGGCCAAACAGAGGCTGGTCGCCACCCTTAGAGTTAAAGTGATTGCCGATGACGTAAACGGTCTGTCCGTTAAAGAGAAACTCACCAACAAGGGGCTTACGGCTGCTTGCGAAGGCAGCATTGGTGGGGTCAATAAGGCCAGGGCTAGCAGACAGATCAGGGGTGCCATTGTTTCCAACGTCGGTCACGGTTGTGCTGGCGGTGGAGGTGCCACCAGGACGATTAACAAAGCTAACGCGACCGGGATTGAACAAGAAACCCACTCGGATGTTGCCGCCAGGTTCTCCCCCATTGGTATCGTCAACGGGGTCGATTTGTCGGTACTGATAGGTGGGGCCACCCGCAGCGGCGATCGCATTAATCAAGGTCTGATAAGTGGTGCTGGCATCGACCACGCTATCGTTGGTGGGGCCGTTGTTATCCTGAACTTCTTCGATGCTGATAATGTCTGGCGACTTCAGGTTGGTCACAATCCGCGCGGCGAGATTGTTAAACTTTGTCGCACCATCGGCAGGGTCTAAGTTCTCGACATTAAACGTGGCGACGGTCAATTGACCCGCACTACCAGACAGGTTTGTGACCTCTTTTTGTAACGTAGAGGGCTGTGTTACCGTTGGAGCCGTGGGAACGAGCACTTCGTAGTTGTTGAAGTCGTAGTTGACCACCCCAGTAATGGTGCCGAGTTTAGCCCCCACATCAACCGCTGGCAGCGTTGTTGTTGCATTGATCAAATCATCAATCTGAATTCGCTCTGGGTTGAAGTCATTCGATGAAATTAAGCTGCCACCCCGAGCCGTGCGGCTGGTGGCGGTGGCACCGTTGTCTGCCAGCACCCAAATTTCCTCAGAGGTGCCAAAGGTGGCGGTGGGCGAGGTTGCAACTGGGTTGTTAATCTGAGCTCTCATCCCTTCTAAGCTTTCGTAGAAGTCGATGCCATCTTCGGCGGGGTCGAATAGCGTCGCAGCATTTTCCACGTTGCCGTTGGCGGCATCATTGGTAATGATCTGGTTGGGAATGGTTCGTCCGCCATTGCCTAAAACCACTGCGGTTGGCAGGGCATTGCCATGGGACAAGATCGAAATAACAGGACTGCTAATCTGAGTAATTGTGAGGTTATTGGCATTGTTTCCAGGCCGAAACTCGGCGACCGTGCCACTCACCAGCACTGAGTCGCCTGCCGCGACGGTCGGCGCAACACTCGTAAATACAAAGATCCCTTCAGAGGTTCTGTCGTCGGCGTCGGGGTTAGGATCCTGCAAATAAAAGCCATTCGTGGCAACAGCCGTGACAATTCCGGGTACGTTGCTAACCTTTTGACCATTTAGGGGTGAAGTGTGAGCCGCCCCCTGAATGTCATGGATCTTGATTGCTCCAGCCGCGACATCATTGTCGGCAATGGTGACGGTAGCTGTATTGCTAGTACCAATCACGTAGCCTGATCCTGCCGCCAAGGAAAGGGCAACGGTTTCGCTTCCTTCTACAGCGGTGTCATCTACGGGTGTGATGGTGATATCGACAAAGCTGCTGCCCACCGGAATCGTCGCAACACCAGAGAGATTGGGTGTGTAATCGGCGGCGGTGGCTTGCCCTGTGCCGCTGGCGAGGGTGTAGTTCACGGTTAAAGCACTAGTGGTGCTACCCGTACGGGTCAGTCGGAAGGTGCCTGGGTCTGATGCCGCTTCAGCCGCAGCGGCATCGGTTGCGGAAACGATTACAACCGTGGCGACTACATTGGCAACCGTAAAGGTTGTCGTATTTGGAACCGTTGTAGCGTATACGCCATCCGTTTGATCAACCGTCCAGTTGGACACATCAAATACTGAAGCTTTATAGTTTGCAAAGCTAGATTGCCCCGTTCTAGAGCCGCTGTATTCACCATAGTCAGCGCTAGTTCTTAAAACGATGGCGTTAACGCCAATGGTTAACCCTGCATTGGCAATCGGATCACCAGGGGTTACAACATCCCCAGTGGATAACGCAGTCAAAATAGTAGTGGGTTCCGCTGCACTAGAACCAAGAAAAGCGTAGACAACGTCTGCGCCAGTGGAGAGACCATAGTTAGCGCTGCCTGAAACTGTGGAACGAGAGAGCGTTCCGACGGAGGCGGCAAGGGTTACAACATCTACAGCACTAAACCGAATAACTGTGCCAGCGTTGATTTTAGTCGCGCCTGACGTCCATTGAAAATAGGACTCCCCCGTGTTAAACGAGGTTGGGCTGATCGCTTCGTTATCAGTGAAATAGATGACCGTATTAGGGTCTATGTCTACAAAGGTGACAAATGACCAACCGTCCTCGTCCGCATTAAATGAGGTAAAAGCGATATCACCCTGTGTCAGAACCATAAATAGTGTCTCCCAAAAGTTCTAGCTAGCAAATTTCAAACACACTACTTTCTTTGTTGTGATCCGAAGGATCACAACTAAAGATAAATATTTTGAACGGTTGATGAAAAATTTTCTGCAAAAAGGAGTAAGCCGCAGTAAAACGCTCACTCGAATTTCAATGCTAAATACTGAGCTAAATACTGATAACTAAAAATCTTGCCTCTTTTCGAGGAAATGCAGAAGATTAAACGGCACGAATTAAATCCCCTATGTAAGCTAGCATGACCATCACGCCGAACAAGTGTTAACTGGAATACAAGTTCATCTAAGTTCACTAAAGCTCAATCATTAATCAGCAGAACGTTTTAGGAGCTTTTGTCAAGCCGATATTTTTAACCTTGAGCCAATTCAAAATTAAGTATCCTAGTATCAAGCGGAAACACTGCGATACGCTCGAGAAACAGGATTTTAACCTAGTCATAATCAAATGTTTACGATTAAATAATAAAATCTGGACACTAGTGAGCTAGAAAGTGTTTGAAGGATTGATTGAGCCTATTTTGGTAGGCTTGGTTCTGAAAAATATCCAAGATTAGGCCACCTTTTGTTACTCTACTTCTGCCTTTTGCTGTAAATTTACTGCTGAGAAATCTTTGTTCGTGAACTCTTCTGTTACGCTTGGCGATCGCCATCTAGACCCTTCCGAGCTGCTTGGGCTACTTACCCAGTATCAAATGCTGCCGCAATTCCTTAAAGAACTGCTGATAGCGCAAGCAACGCAAGATATTGCGTTGACTTCGGCAGAAGAAGCCCTGGCGCTGGAGCAGTTTTATGCCCATCAAAAAATCAAAGACGAGACTCAGGCTAACGCTTGGTTAACGTATCACCGCATGAGTGCAGAACAGCTTTCGGCACAGGCTCTGGGACGGATCAAGCTGGAAAAATTTAAGCAGATGACCTGGAACGCTTGCGTTGAAACAGATTTTTTGAAGTACAAGTCTCAACTCGATCAATTTACATGTTCAATTCTCAGAACCAAAGATGCTGAGTTAGCCCAAGAGCTTTACTTTCGCATCAAAGAAGGAGAACAGACTTTTGCCGATCTCGTCCCCCAATATTCTCAAGGCGCTGAGGCTCAGAGCGGCGGTTTAATTGGTCCTGTGGCGGCATCTACGATGCATCCCAAGCTTTTTCAAATTCTTTCTAGCAGTAAGCCTGGTCAACTTTGGTCTCCGCAGCAATTAGAAGAGTGGTTCGTCATTGTGCGGTTAGAGCAGTATCTCCCCGCTCAGCTTGATGACTCTATCCGTCAACAAATATTAGAACGCCGTTTTCAAGAATGGCTAGAGCAGCAGCTTCAGGCGGTTAAACTTTCTACCCCAGCGGAACTATCTTCATGACGGCGAATCTAACCAGGCCAACTCTTACGCTTCCTTTGTTTTTGAAGACCGTTCCGGGCTTTGATCGGCTTTCCGATGCGAAATTAGAGCAGATTGTCCAGCAATGTCAGCCCCTCCGCTACCCAATTGGGCGAGCTATTTTTACCGCTAAAGTTTTACCCACTCAGTTTTCTATTATTTACCAGGGGCAAGTTCGCCTGATTGGCTACGACCCACGCACCCAGATGCCCCTGACGCTTCAATTTTTAGAACCTGGCGAAACCTTGGGCTGGCTCGGGTTGATATGCGATCGCCCCCTTGAAACGGCGATCGCCTCCACAGAAACCATCTGTCTCACCCTCCCTGCTGCCGCCTTTTTACAGCTGATGGCTCAAGAGCCTGAGTTTGCCCAGTATTACCAGCAGCGACCCAGCGTTTTAGAGGTGTTTGAACTTTTAGGCCAGCAGCTTCTGCAACGCGCCGATGGCAGCACCGATCTCAAGGAGATTACGCTAGCGGCTTGGTCTGGGGCGATCGCCCAAACCTTCTCCCCCCGCGCAAAAGCTGCGCTTAATCCTGCATTTCAGTGGTTCATTAGCAGCAGTGGCCTTGAGTCGGAGATCGGCACCTCAGTCAACCCATCGGATAGCGCACCCTTCAGTCATGGGACTGAACCCCTGCGCCTCATCGGCTTTCCTCTCACGGTTTCTGCTAGCACCACCCAAAATGCTGAACCCACCCTGCTAGAGCTGGCCTGGGCAGATATCCCTGAAGCGCCAGAGCGCCCCCCTGAGCCAGATACACTGCTAGCAGAAAAGTCTGGGAAATACCCTTTCGTTTCAGGACGGGGTGAGCTAGACGGAGCGCTTGCGTGTTTCCAGATGCTGGCAAAACACCTGAACGTCCCGTTTCGGCGAGACGTAATTCGCCGCATTCTGATGACGCAGTCTGAGCGCAATGGCACCCTATCGCTGCAAATTTATGGGGCGATCGCCGAAACCATGGGCATCCGTGCTCAGCTGGTTGAGGCATCTTCTGCGGTGTTAACGCAGCTCCCAGCACCTGCCCTTGTGCTTTGGCAAGAGCGCCTGGTGGTGATCTACCGCATGACCGCAAAAGAAGTAGTGCTCGGTATTCCAGACCACGGCATTGTGCGCAAGCGTCCTTCCATTCTGCTATCAGAAGACGACGAGCCATTCCCTGTACTTTTGCTAGAGCGCACCACCGAAACCCCCCAGAAAAACTTCACGCTGGCATGGTTTTGGCCTGCGGTACAAAAACATCGCAAAGTGCTTATTGAGGTGCTGATTGCCTCTTTTGTGGTTCAAATTTTCGCCCTTGCCAATCCCCTTGTCACCCAGCTCATTATTGATAAAGTGCTGGTGCAAAATAGTGTGGGCACCCTCAACGTGCTCGGAATTTTGCTCGTCGGGGTTGCCATTTTCGAGGCACTCCTCAGCAGCTTCCGTACCTATTTGTTTGTCGATACTACCAACCGGATTGACATGGCCTTAGGCGCTGAGGTGATTGACCATCTGCTGCGTCTGCCCCTGCGCTACTTTGAAAAACGCCCCGTGGGTGAACTGGGCACCCGTGTCAACGAACTCGAAAACATTCGTCAGTTTTTAACAGGGACTGCGCTTACGGTCGTTCTAGATGCTGTCTTCTCGGTGGTGTATATCGCGGTGATGGTGTTTTATAGCTGGCTGCTCACTATTGTGGCGCTGGCAACCGTCCCGCTTTTTGGCCTAATGACCCTCCTGGTCTCGCCCATCATTCGCAAACAGACCCGCCTTAAGGCAGAGCGGAATGCCGAAACCCAGTCTTATCTGGTCGAAGTGGTTTCTGGGATTCAGACGGTCAAAGCTCAGAATATTGAGCTAAAGTCGCGCTGGCAGTGGCAAGAGCGCTATGCCCGCTATGTCAGTGCCGGGTTTAGCGCGGTGATTACCTCCACCACCGCTGGTGCCATGAGCAACTTCCTCAATAAGCTGTCAAGCTTGTTGCTGCTGTGGGTAGGAGCCTATCTGGTACTGCAAGGTACCCTCACCCTAGGGCAGCTCATTGCGTTTCGGATTATTGCTGGGTATACCACCAGTCCGCTCCTTCGCCTTATTCAGCTTTGGCAAAACTTTCAAGAGACGGCGCTTTCGCTAGAGCGTTTAGCCGATATTTTGGACCATCCCCAAGAAGTCAGCCCAGAAGATCGGTCTAATATTCCGCTTCCGACCATTGTGGGTGCGGTTTGCTATCGAGACGTCAGCTTTAGCTTTAAAGAAGGTGGGCCGCTTCAGCTCCAGAATGTTTCTTTAGAGATCACTCCTGGCACCTTTGTGGGCGTTGTAGGCCAAAGCGGCTCTGGCAAAAGTACGCTAATGAAACTGCTGATGCGCCTTTATGAACCCAAAAGCGGTCAGATTTTGCTGGATGACTACGACGTGAGTAAGGTGGAGCTATATTCCCTGCGCCAGCAGGTGGGGATGGTGCTTCAAGACAGTCTGCTCTTTGACGGCACCGTCCAAGAAAATATTGCCCTAACGCGCCCCGACGCCACGGCAGAAGAGATTGTGGAGGCGGCAAGAGTCGCTTACGCCCATGAATTTATTATGCAGCTCCCCCAGGGCTACAACACCCGCGTGGGTGAGCGCGGTTCCGCCCTTTCTGGGGGGCAAAGACAACGGATTGCGATCGCCCGTACGATTCTGCAAAATCCGCGCCTGCTAATTTTAGACGAAGCCACCAGCGCCTTAGACTACCTTGCCGAGCGTCAGGTATCTGAAAACCTCGCCAAAGTGTTCAAAGACCGAACCGTCTTCTTTATTACCCATCGGCTCAAGAGCCTGCAAACTGCCGACGTGATTTTGATGATGGATCAGGGCAAGGTGGTAGAGCAGGGTACCCATTCAGAACTGATGGAGCTGCGCAGTCTTTACTATTGCCTGTATCAACAGCAAGAAATGCAGGTCTAACACTCATTTAATTAACCATTCAGTTCATCGCATTAATTCAGTCCATCGCATCAAACTTAGCGCCTCAATCCCTCACTGAATTAGGATTTTTATATGATTCGCATTGTGATTGCGGATGATCAAGCATCCATTCGACTCGCCCTTTTGGCTCAGTTCAAGTCCTACCCAGATATTGAGGTAGTGGGTGTTGCCGAAAATGGTCGTCAAGCCATTGAACAGGTCGAAAAGCTGCGACCAGACGTGCTGCTTCTCGATTTAGTCATGCCTGTTTTGGACGGCTTAGGGGCAGCTCAAGAGGTTAAAGCGCGTTTTCCTGAAACCAAGCTGTTGATATTGTCTGCTCAAAACGATCCATCCTCACTGCTGCCAGCGCTCCAGGTCGGCGTTCATGGCTACCTCCAGAAGGGAGTGCCGTCTGAGGAGCTAGTTGCTGCCATTCGGTCGGTTCGACAAGGCCATTTTCAAGTAGGCTCCAATCTGATGGACTCTAATGCCGCTGCTGAAGTGGCTCACTTAGAAGGCAGCACCCTTGGCGGGGGTGGCACCATGGTACTAGCCCCCCCAGAGCCTAGCCGCAACGGCACGCGTTTAAGCAGTAGTAATGCTTTAGCCCTATCCTCAAAGGGAGCGCTTGCAAAAAATACACCGTCCTCCCTAGCAATCTTTGACCGTCCCGTCTTGCTGCAACAGTCTCCGTTGTGGTCACGGGTCATTATTTGGGCGCTGGTGGGCAGCACCGCCGCAGTATTAGCGTGGGCCAGCTTTTTTAAGTTTGACGAAGCGATTCCTGCAATGGGGCAGCTAGAGCCACAGGGCGCAGTGAAGGACGTTCAGGTTCCAGTCACTGGTGTGGTCAAAGCCATTCTGGTCAAAGAAGGGCAGCGCGTCAAAAAAGGAGATGTGCTGCTGCGGCTTGACCCCAAAGGCACCCAGTCAGAGCTTGCCGCGCTGGCGCAGGTGCGGGAGTCGCTCCTCGAAGAAAACGCGTTCTATCGGCAGCAGACGGCGAACGAGACTGGACGCATTAGACTTCCGCTCTCTGGCACTCCGGTTCCATCGCGGATGATTGCCCTGGCCCAAAGTCGTCAGGCACTGATGGAAGAAAGTCAGCTCTATCGATCGCAGGTCAAAGGGAATAGTACAGGCGTAGCGCTGAATCCAGAGCAGCAGATGCGGTTACAGTCTAACCTCCGCGAAGAGTCTTCCCGTGCGGGAGCTGCTCGCCTAGAGTCTGAGCAGCTTCAAAAGCAGCTGGCTCAAAACCAAATCCAGCAGGCCAGCGCGGTGAAATCCCTCACCGCCAACACAGGCATTCTCCAGACTATTCAGCCTGTAGTGGCCTCAGGCGGATTAGCCAAAATCGAGCAGGTCAAGCAAGAAGAAACGGTGCAAAAAGCCCAAGCGGATGTGGATCGGCTGGCACAAGAGGAGGCACGCCTTAAATTGGCGATCGCCCAGGCCAATGAAAAACTAGACAATACCGTATCAGTCTCTCGCAAAGACGTATTGGGGACTTTGTCTGCCAACGAGAAGCAAATTGCCCAAATTGATAGCCAATTTGCTAAAACCATCATCGAGAATGAAAAACAAATTGCCGAAATTGACAATAAGCTCAACCAGGCCAAAATGATGCTGAACTATCAGGCCGTGCAGTCCCCCGCAGACGGCATTGTGTTTGACCTAAAGCCCAAAGCGCCAGGATTTGTTGCAAACCCTAGTGAGCCAATCCTGAAAATTGTGCCTTCCGATAACCTGCTTGCCAAGGTATTTATCACAAACAAGGACATCGGATTTGTCAGACCAGGGATGGATGTAGATGTGCGGGTAGATTCCTTTCCCTTTAGCGAGTTTGGGGACATTAAGGGCAAACTAACCTGGGTTGGCTCTGATGCGCTGCCGCCTACCCCAGTGCGAAATTTCTATAGTTTTCCCGCTAAGATTAAGCTCGATTCTCAGAACCTTAAGATGGCAAATCAGCAGCTTGC
>JANNDV010000109.1:0-5737 GCA_031387975.1 Acaryochloridaceae cyanobacterium OTE_75_metabat_521
CGCTCTCGCTGCACGAGTACGCGTACCGCCACAGACTGCACCCGTCCGGCAGAGAGACTGGGGGCAATTTTTTTCCACAGCAGTGGCGAGAGCGTATAGCCCACCAATCGATCAAGGATCCGGCGCGTTTCTTGGGCGCGGACGAGGCGCTGGTCTACCTCTCGACATTTGCCTAAGGCCGCTTTAATGGCCTCATCGGTAATTTCATGAAACACCATCCGCTTGATGGGCACCTTAGGCTGTAAAACCTGAATGAGATGCCAGCTAATGCTTTCTCCTTCTCGGTCTTCGTCAGTGGCAAGCAGCAGCTCATCGGCATCGGCAAGTGCCTCCTTTAGTTCTTTGACCAACTTCTTTTTATCTTTGGACACCACGTAAAGCGGCTCAAAGTTAGCGTGGACATTAACCCCTAAAGAAGACCACTTTTCAGCCTTAACCGCCGCTGGAATTTCGCTCGCATCCCTCGGCAGATCCCGAACGTGACCCATCGAAGCTTCCACCCGATAGCTAGAGGGTAGAAAGTTCCGAATGGTTCGGGCTTTGGTGGGAGATTCAACAATAACCAGCGTGGACATAAGACGCGATCAACCCAAAGGAGTAAGAAACAAAACCGAGCTTAATCAGCCATTGTAGGCAATGCAACTGTAAAGACATTCCGTAAATAGACGGATATGCTTTCGTTTCAGCTGATTGAAGCAAATGAAGCATCAGGAGGCTACATACAGAACATTAGAGAATTAAAAATGGCGCTGTTGTCAAGTCTTCTCGTGCAGAAATCATAGCGCTTCTATAATCTATATTGAATCCTGGTATCGTGCTTGGGCAGCAATGCGGGTTAAAATTTTCAATGTGTTACATCGGCCTTAAGCCAATCATGGTTTGCTTAAGGTAATTTGCAAAGCTTAGAACGTTATTCACGGCACCCCTATGGACTTTGCCAATCTCGGAAGTCAGCTTAATGCGTTGGCTATTTTGCCAGAGAGCGTCGTTACCATTACGCTACTGGTTGTTCTTGTAAGCGATTTAACCGTGGGGCGTACTTCGGTTAAGTGGACGCCCTACCTGGCGATCGCCGGACTCCTCGCTGCTGTCGGTCTGCTGGTGCTCCAGTGGGATCAGCCCAATACGATTGCCTTTTTGGGCAGCTTTAATGCCGACAACTTCAGCATTGTGTTTCGCGGCATTATTGCGCTGTCGTCTGCCATTACTATTTTGATGTCGGTTCGCTACATCGACCAGGCGGGGAGTGACCTGGGCGAATTTATCAGCATTTTGCTCGCAGCAACCGTCGGCGGCATGTTTTTGTCCGGTGCAGAAGAACTGGTCATGATTTTTGTGTCATTAGAGACGCTAAGTATTGCGTCTTACCTGATGACGGGCTACATGAAGCGAGATCCGCGCTCGAATGAAGCCGCGCTGAAGTATCTGCTGATTGGTGCGTCTAGTTCAGCGATCTTTTTGTACGGGTTATCGCTGCTGTACGGCCTATCCGGTGGTCAAACCCATCTGGCGGATATCGCGGCGGCACTAGGCAACGGCACCGAAAATTCTTTGGGTCTGCTGATTGCGCTGGTGTTTGTAATTGCAGGCGTGAGCTTCAAGATTGCGGCGGTGCCCTTTCACCAGTGGACCCCTGACGTATACGAAGGTTCTCCTACACCTGTGGTGGCCTTTTTGTCTGTGGGTTCTAAGGCAGCAGGGTTTGCCCTCGCCATTCGCCTACTGACGGATGCCTTTCCGGCGGTGGTGGAGGAGTGGCGCTTTATCTTTACGGCGCTGGCTATTCTGAGCATGGTGCTGGGGAACGTGGTGGCGATCGCCCAAACCAGCATGAAGCGGATGCTAGCCTATTCTTCGATTGGTCAAGCGGGTTTCATCATGATTGGCATGGTGGTGGGCACCGAAGCGGGCTACTCCAGTATGGTGTTTTACCTGCTGATCTACCTGTTTATGAACCTAGGAGCCTTTGCCTGCGTCATTCTGTTTGCCCTACGAACGGGTACCGACCAAATTAGTGAGTATGCAGGTCTGTACCAGAAAGATCCGCTGCTAACGCTGGCGCTGAGCATTTGCCTACTGTCGCTGGGCGGCATTCCGCCCTTGGCTGGATTTTTCGGCAAGCTGTATATTTTTTGGGCGGGTTGGCAGGCGGGAGCCTATGGCTTGGTGCTGTTGGGGTTAGTCACCAGCGTTGTTTCGATTTACTACTACATCCGCGTTGTGAAGATGATGGTGGTAAAGGAGTCCAACGAAATGTCGGAGGTGATCAAAAACTATCCGGTGATCAACTGGCAGCCCTTTGGCATGAGGCCTCTACAGGTGGGCATTATTTTTGCGATCATTACCACTTCTCTGTCGGGCATTCTGTCTAATCCGCTGATTACGATTGTGAATCACTCGGTGGCAGATGTGCCGAAGCTCCAGAGCGGTTCGGTCGTGGCGAGAGAGGTGGGGAATAACGGGCGATCGCAGCCTGTTGCAGCCGTCATCACAGCCAAATCCATCGCGCCAAAACTTTAGTTGAAGACCGATTCGCTATTTTATCTGCTTTTCCAAACTGCACCAGACATTTTGTTTGATGTGTTGGGTCGTTTGCCTGCTGTTGAAAATGCCTATGACTTTTGCTCTGTTGAGCTAAAGCAGACAGCCTTTCGGATTGATGGGGTTTTTGTGCCCCGTCCTGAGGCAAATGACTCAACGGTCTACTTCGTCGAAGTGCAGTTTCAGGAAGATGAGTTTTTTTATCAGCGCTTTTTTGCTGAAATTTTTCTGTATCTGCGTCAAAATCCAGCCATGACTCAATGGCAGGCGGCTGTTTTGTTTTCAAAACGCCGTATCGAGCCATCACAGACCTCTGCCTATAGGGTGCTACTGGACAGTCCTCAAGTTCAGCGGATTTATTTAGAAGATTTACAGCAAGAATCTGAGGTGTCCATAGGCATTGGGCTGATTCAGCTCATTATCTCAAATCCAAAACAAGTGGCTGAGCGAGCCAAATCTCTCTTAGATCGCCTCGATGCTGATGAACAGAGAAGGCTCTCTCGTCAGGCCATAATAGAGCTAATAGAGACAATCGTGGTTTATCAGTTTCCGTTGCTAAGCATGGAGGCAATTGAGCAAATGCTAGGACTCAGTGAATTAAAACAGACGCGAGTTTATCAAGATGCTCTACAAGAAGGCATTGAGCAGGGTATTGAGCAGGGTATTGAACGAGAGCGATCGCTAATCCTAAAGCTATTGACCTGTCGTGTCGGGAGCCTGCCTGCTCAAGCTGAGGCTAAGGTTATAAAGCTTTCCGTCACTCAGCTTGAAGCGTTGGGAGAGGCATTGCTCAATTTTTCGAGTGCTGCTGATTTACAAAATTGGCTGACTAGAGTATTGCCATAGCTACTGAGCTACAGTGTACACACAAATCTTAAAGTCTTTCTTTAACAAAGGTTTTGCCGTAAACCGATTCATAAATCCCCTCCTCGGAGGGGTAGGGGTGGGTGGGTCAGTAGCGCCATGACTAACCCACCCCGCCCTACGGGCACCCCTCCGAGGAGGGGATTTTCTCAGACTTGTGTGTACAAGGTAGATCTGCTGAGGGAGAAAGGTAATTGCGCAACCGCCCCTAACGAATTGAAAGTTACTTTAATCACACCGTAAAACCTTTGAATGCTCTCTCTGCACGACAATCTGCCTTGATTGCCCTTAAATCTGTCCATAAAGGTGCCTTTGCAGACGTTGCCCTTGATCGCGTCCTGGCACACCACACGTTCTCTGATGCCGATCGCCGTTTGCTGACGGAGCTGGTGTATGGGTGCGTTCGGCGAATGCGATCACTTGATACCCTCATTGATCAACTGGGACGTAAACCTGCTCTCAGCCAGCCCCCTGATGTGCGCACTGCACTGCACTTAGGGCTATACCAGCTTCGCTACTTAGAGCATATTCCGCCTTCTGCTGCGGTCAACACAACTGTTGATTTGCTCAAGCAAAACCGGATGGGTGGGCTAACGGGCTTTGTGAATGGTCTACTCCGCCAATATCTACGGCTCAGAGAAGCGCAAGACCCGCTGATTTTACCCACAGACCCTATCGAGCGCCTTGGGGTTTTGCATAGCTACCCTGATTGGATTGTGCAGACCTGGATCGACAGTCTGGGGTTAGAAGGTGCTGAGCAGCTTTGCCTTACCCTGAACCAGCCTCCCAGCATTGACCTTAGAATTAACCCGCTCAAGACTGATCGCGATGCTGTGCAGGCGGCTTTTGCAGCTTACGGCGTTACCACAACGCCCCTCCCGCCTTTGCCCCAAGCCCTCAGAATTGTGGGCAATTCTGGCCCCATTCATCAGCTCCCTGGCTATGGCGAAGGCTGGTGGACGATTCAAGAAGCCAGCGCTCAACTGGTCGGGCATCTGGTGAATCCAGAACCAGGGGCGATAGCGATTGATTTATGTGCTGCACCAGGGGGTAAGACGACTCATCTGGTAGAACTCATGCAGGGAGGGGGGGCTGTGTGGGCCTGCGATCGCACTGCATCTCGTCTCAAACGCCTCCAGCAAAATCTGAATCGCCTGCAAATCAATACCGTCAACCTTTGGGAAGGAGATGGTCGGAACCTATCTGCCGAGATTCCACTGGCGGACTACATTTTGATAGATGCACCCTGTTCTGGATTAGGCACTCTCAACCGTCACGCGGATGCCCGCTGGCGGCAAACGCCAGAATCGGTTCAAGAATTGTCTGAGCTACAGGGGCAGTTACTGAGTGCGGCAACGCAGCACATTAAGCCAGGGAGCGGAGTGATTGTGTATGCGACCTGTACACTGCATCCCAAAGAGAATGAGGGTGTCATAAACCGATTTCTAGAGCAGCATCCACAATGGCAGCTTGATGTAGAAAAAGTTGCTGCAAATTCTGTACTTTCAGCGCTACAAACCGAACCAGGCTGGATTAAGATTTGGCCTCATAAACAGGCGATGGACGGATTTTTCATGACGCGGTTAAGGCAGGTATTTTAGGTGAGTGAGATGACGGTTTTACGAAACTTTTAAGAGAAAAGATCTAAATCTTCTCTTTGAGGTGAGTTTGAAGGGCGATCGGAGAGAGAGCGTAACTAGTTCACTAAGTAGGCGGGGGAAGAAAAGCTAAAGTATGAAGCATTGCGAAGTTGCGGTTCGAGAGGGAAATTTATAGCGATCCACCTCATATCCCCCTACCTTTGCTCTAGCGTCAATGCCATTGATGACGGCATAAGACAAGTCCAATTCATCTTCAAACATCTGCCCACCCAATTCATGAGCCTTGAGTTGATGCCATTCGCCCTCAATGGGATTCATTTCTGAGCAATACTTCGCCAAAAAGAACATATATAGCCCTTTAGCCTCCCACTCAGGCCATTTCTGCTGAACCACTTTACTGGTATGAATAGGGCCATTATCCTGAACGATGACCCGCATTCGCCCTGTCTGGGACAACACCTGCTGAGCTTGCTCGGCTTGTTCATCCATCATTTTGATGTAACGTTCACTGTTAAAACTCCCGATCACTAAGCCATAAACAAAGCTTAGGATCGTGAATTAAATAACTTACAAAATTGCTTGGAAGCGATATGCTTTGCACTCCCTCATCCCCTAACCCCTTCTCCCAGAGCGGGAGAAGGGGGACAAGATTCTTACTCCCCTCTCCCGTTCTGGGAGAGGGGCTGGGGGTGAGGGTCAATGTTGGAGGTTATTAAATCCATGATCCTTAG
>JANNDV010000123.1:0-5676 GCA_031387975.1 Acaryochloridaceae cyanobacterium OTE_75_metabat_521
CCATGGCTACTTCGGTCGGTTGATCTTCCAGTACGCCTCCTTCAACAACAGCCGTCAGCTGCACTTCTTGCTCGCAGCATGGCCTGTAATCGGGATTTGGATGACCAGCTTGGGCATCAGCACCATGGCATTCAACCTGAATGGATTCAACTTCAATCACTCGATTGTTGATTCACAAGGTAACGTCATCAATACCTGGGCTGATGTATTGAACCGCGCTAACTTGGGCTTTGAAGTGATGCATGAGAGAAATGCACATAACTTCCCCTTAGACCTAGCTGCTGGTGAGTCTGCTCCTGTTGCAATGACCGCTCCTGCCATCAATGGTTAATTCTTTCCCGAACAGCGGATTGAACAAATAGTCAAGCTAAAAAAAGGCACCGCTCCTCAATAATGAGGGGCGGTGCCTTTTTTTATAGATATTTCTTGTAGGGGCGCAAAGTATGTGCGCCCTTTTATTTGTGCCTTTTCGGGATGCTCGGAGGCTTTACTTTTGGGTGGGGGTTGTCGTCAAGGGTGGTGGGTGGTGTTGCGAACTTGGTGGGTTCGTAATATTGGGGGGGGCTTCCCCCAAGCCCCCCGCTGAGGGACGGCTGCGTCCCCCAGACCCCCTCCAGAAGGTCGGATGGTTTGGTTTGAGGTGTTTCCGAAAAAGGATAATGCTAGCTTTGTTTAAATGACCCTCGGTAGACATTTTCAAAGCTTTGTAGCAATTGTGGACATGTTCTAAACAAGCTGAATCAATTAACTCTTTTGAGTCTTTGTTGACGATTGTGATGTTCTAGCTTTGCGGGGTGGCAACTCGGCATCTTTAATCGTACGCAGATCCATGACATCATTGCCAAAGCAGTATCAAAGTCCTTTGCTGATGCTGAGCAGAAAAGAGTGATCGCCTCCAGCATGGATACGCTGGTGCCAGGGTTTTACGTTTGGCTTGGCACACTGACCCTTCGAATTGGCGGTTGCATTCCAGACAACCAGCCTTGTCGCTATCTCGGCACGCTGCATAGTCGGTTTAGGTTGGCGATCATGTTGTCTGGATATCATATCTTCATATAATTAGAGTGATGCTCCTGAAATATGATCCCTGCCCGTTCTCGGACACTCGTACATGACCCAGGTGTCTATCACTCAACTTCGCCATCTGATCCGTACGCTCAGCTACGTTGTTTCAACCCACGCCGCAGACGAACTTGAAGATGACAACCTCACAATCCTCGACCTCGAAAACATCATCCTCACAGGGCAAATCGTTGAGCGACAGCGAGACCGTGAAACCCGTGAAACCAAGTACGTCGTCCAAGGGTCAACGCTCGAAGAAGCAACAGGAGAAGTCGTTGCCAAAATCGGACTCAGCGGGAAGCTCATTATCATCACTGTCTACCTCTGTTGAGAACGTCTGCGCCCATTGCAGTAGCGATAAGGTTCATCTGAAGTACGTGACACGAATCTTCGGCAAGGGGGCGAACCTTCTTGTCATTGAGGGCATTCCGATGTGGTCTTGCTCGAGCTGTGGAGAGTCGTATTTTACGGCGCAGACGATGCATGAGCTGGAGCGAATCAAAGCCCTTCGTAAGTCTGTGGCAATGCCTCGGAATGTTGCAGTTGCTGTGTT
Source organism: Acaryochloridaceae cyanobacterium OTE_75_metabat_521 (assembly GCA_031387975.1). Classification (GTDB taxonomy): domain Bacteria; phylum Cyanobacteriota; class Cyanobacteriia; order Thermosynechococcales; family Thermosynechococcaceae; genus JAAURS01. The sequence continues at coordinate 1,616 of JANNDV010000123.1, forward strand.
CGCTGAGGCAGGAGCCTAGCTTTTCGCCGAATACTATACGTTTCTGCTCGCTCCCGATGCTCAAATCTGGATGGTTCGCATTGGTTTCTTTACGTTCCTTGGAGAGTTGGATTGATGTTGATTCAAAAAATTCTTCAAGAGCTGCAAGACATTCCCGAAGACAAGCTTGAAGAATAATTGTATGACCTGATTCACTATTTTCGCTTAGGGCTAGGGCAAGAGGGTTTATAGCCTCGGACTCCTGGATTGCTAACTGGGAAGCTTGGTGATGCTTTCTTTGAGCCTTTGCCAGAACAGGAGCTTCACAAATGGGAATAAGTTACCTCATTGATATCCATATTTTGCTGTGGTGGGTTTTTGATGACCCCAAACTTAACACCACTGGCCGAGACATCATCGGGGATCCAGCCCATTGTATTCTTGACTATCAACATCTTCTTCGCTGGCCTCCAGCATCAGAGGCGCGCTCTTGTCCAAAGGTAGCAGTTCTAGCCATTCAACATTTCCCAGCTTTGACATTCCATTTAGCGCAACTATTTCGACCTCATTATGAATGACAAAAAGTAAACAAACTTCACCGCTGTTAAACGCAACGTAGAAACCGTTAAATGGCAAAATTTGTTGTAACGTAAGAACTGCTTTGTCCAGTTCAATCGTGATATTGCCTTCTGTGACAGTAAGCTGGAGCGTGCCAATGTTACCTAGTGCCTGCCATCGACCATCTGTAAGTGGCACGCTTCCCTTCAAATGTCTCCATCCCTCAAAGAGACGATGGATGGACTTGACGATCTGATCTCCGTATGATCGAAGATCAGCTTCATCTTTTCTCTCCTTCGCTAGTGAACGTTCAAGGTCTGCTCTGATAGCATACGGAAAGCCTGGATCAGAAGAATTATAGTCACCAACATGATCTCGCAAAATTTCCAGTCCGGCAGCAGCCACGGAACCTACGTTAAGTGCATTTGCCATATTCGACTTAGCGACGGACGAACCATATTGTGCCGCACCACGCCAATCTTCAAACGCAAGGGAGCGGAGACCTGCTTTTTCTCTCAAAAGACCTCTATATAGATATGATTGTTCATTCTCCTGCTGAGGTAAGCATTTCCAGGCCATATGGAGACCCACCGCAACGTAGCTTTGCTGCCAGCAAAAGTCTACCGTATCTAGAAAATGGTCGAAAGTTGGCTCCAATGTTGCTTCGACGAGAAGTAGTAGTTTTAGAATAGGATTGTTGTCGCCAAGATAATCAGCAAGTTGGGCAGCGGCATTGCTTCGCTGGTGACGGTCTTCGCAAGAAAAGGCTTCGAGGAGCCGTTTCGTTGCCTCACGCGTATGCCCCATCTCAAACTCATTCTGAACAAGTTTATTTAGCGCCAACTGGCGACGAAAGCCATCAAGAGTATCCGCATAGGCTTCACGTAAAATCTGAATGGCTCGTATTGGATTTGTCTCATGCACACCTAACCATAGTTTAAAGATGGCAGTGCTTTTTACTTCATCGGGCTGGGTCTCAAGCAGCTCAAGCATTCCTTGGTTATCTACGTCATTTTTCAAGAAGAATAATTTGGTTATTCTAATGTCCGCTTTAGCTTCAAGACTGTCAGCAGCTCCAGCCAGCTCATCAAAGAGTTTTTCACCTTCCTCGATACGACCTAGTTCTAATAGGCTGATCGCCAATGGAATGCCGGACAACTCTTGCACGGGTTCGGGTTTTCCGTAACTTTCCACTGCTTTTGCGAATCGGTGATATCGCTTCTCAAATTGAAGCTTGGCTCTGGCTCCAATGGCTTTGGCAATATCTTCCACGAAGTTTTGCATACACGACGGGTCATTTGCCATAGCTCCTTGGTACCCACCAATAGATGATGGGAGATCGCTTCCAGAAATATTGATCAGAATAGGGGCATACAGAACACCACGACCGAAGGCAGCTCCCGCTTCAAAGAAGATCCACTCACGATCAGCGGATGCTTTTGTGATTAACCCAACGTATGTTTTAGCATTGGTAGCAGCGTGGCGAAGCTGTTCGCGGTAGCTGTCTGCACTTGCCCGAAGACCACCGAGTCCTGAAACAAAGACGCGGGGTTTAGGTTCAATTGAAGTTTCGAGTAATATCCTGAGTTCTCCAGCGAGCTTCTCGTCAGGTCTAACGCGATATGAGACAAAAATATCAATCTCGTTAACTTCATCAAGGTTTTTGATATGCGGGGTTCCATCCATTCTCGAAAGTTCCAAATCTCTGACTGATTCTTCTAATTCCATTGCGCTTACTGGGCTATCGAAGCTTTAGCTTTGTGAAAGTTACGATACTTATTATGGCGTAACTCACCGAAGTCTCCGCGATAGCCTGGGGTGGCTACCCCCCAGGCGAGCGACAGCGACTGGCGATCCGCCCTTACTAAATCGTATTGACAGCAGACAACTGAATCTTATGATCGCGGCTGATGAGTGGTAAACCCAGATGTACAGCCGTAGCAGCAATAATCCGGTCAGGCAAATCTGGAACCTGTGCGCGGTCAATCATTGCCATCGTTTGAGTGATGTGGCGGTCAAACGGCGTTTCCACTAAAACGGCATCTTTTGTATCTACTGCGTTTAACAAGAGAGCCAGAGTCTCAGATGGAATCCGCCCACGCTCACTGAGATATACAATTTCAGCCAACGTGATGGAAGAAAAAGCCACTTGATTGCCGTCAACAGCAGATTTTTCAAGAATAGTCCGAGCCGTTTCAGAGAGCCGTCGATCTGCAAAAATGTACCAGATCACTGCATGGGTATCTGCTACAGCCACCGGCATTAAAAATCCTCCCTCGGAAAATTTGCCCACACTTCATGACGAGTCTGATCGATCTCAGCCGCCGATGGAGCATTGCCCAAGTCAGCACAGATGCCCCATAGCGATCGCTTAGGCATTTTTTGAGTCGTCTTTAAATCTCGCTCAATTTCAGGAGCCACCCGTTCTATCAAACGAACCTTATCGACCAACGATAATTGCTTTACAAAGCCTAAAACTTCCTCAAGCTGCATGTTGTCCCTAGAAATCAGTTTTTCATGAAAACTTCTATTTCAATGATAGGGCGATCGCAGTTGGTTCAAGAATGAGACGCAGCCGCGACCTGAGAAGGATCTTCTCCAGCAACATAGGATTCAGCATCAAGCCTAGACAAAGTTTGCTTAATCCTGTTTAGCCGTTGCTGGCGATTGTGATGTTCTAGCTTTGCAATGACCTCTTCAAGCTCAATCCCAGAAATTTCCATCTCTAGCCGTCTGCGACGCGAAGTGGCGATCGTCTGCTTTACTTTTTCAGGATCGGGCATGTGTCGGCCTTATGAAAACCACTGTTTCAATCATAAGGCGATAGCTCCGCACCAAGAGTCTGCCCCCACCACCCCAGCATCAACCCTAAAAATGAAAGATACTGGAGAAGATAGACAACACAGGCATTGTGACTGGGCATGTTACCGAAGACCGACTTATTGAAAGGCATAGAGAACCTAGACCGAATCTCACGGGTTCTAGACCAAACTGATCAGGCGATCAAAACCTGGGAAGTTGTCTTTACAGATTTTTTGTCGCCGCCAGAATTGGTCGAAGCTCAGGCCGTTTTAGCCAAACTCACCGAAGTCTCAGCGATCGCCTGGGGCGGATACCCCCAAGCCGAGCGTCAGCGTCTGGCGATCGCTCGTTCCGAACTACCCCTCGAAATCGAGCAGGTTGAGCTGACGGCTCTCAGCATTGCAGGCAATTTTCTCTTTGACCCTGCCTCTCACAGGGATTTTTTGGGTTCCATCCTGGGAACAGGCATCGTCCGTGAGAAGGTGGGCGATATTTTAGTGCTGGGCGAGCGCGGTGCCCAGGCGATTGTGGTGCAGGATTTAGTGGAGTTTTTTCAGCATAGCATGACTCAGGTGCGGACGGTGCCCGTTAAGGTGATGCCGATGCCTCTATCGGAGCTACAGGTGCGGGAGCCACGCAAGAAGGAACTGGCGACGGTGGAGGCTTCGCTGCGGCTAGATGCGATCGCCTCGGCGGGGTTTGGGATGTCTCGCAGTAAGATG
>JANNDV010000137.1:0-16053 GCA_031387975.1 Acaryochloridaceae cyanobacterium OTE_75_metabat_521
TTTTGTAGCTGGATCACCAGCACCGACAACCGTTTATATATCGGTTGGTTCGGCGTCTTGATGATACCCACCCTAGCCGCTGCAACAATCTGCTTCATCATCGCCTTCATCGCAGCCCCTCCTGTCGACATCGACGGCATCCGTGAGCCAGTTGCAGGCTCCTTAATGTACGGAAACAACATCATCAGTGGTGCAGTTGTCCCTTCCTCCAACGCCATCGGCCTACACTTTTATCCCATCTGGGAAGCAGCCTCCTTAGACGAGTGGCTGTATAACGGCGGCCCATACCAGCTAGTCGTATTCCACTTCCTCTTAGGTTGTGCCTGCTACCTCGGCCGTCAGTGGGAGTTGTCCTACCGCCTCGGCATGCGCCCTTGGATTTGTGTTGCATACGCCGCACCATTGTCCGCCGCCACCGCAGTATTCTTGATCTACCCCATCGGTCAAGGCTCCTTCTCAGACGGAATGCCCCTGGGTATTTCTGGCACCTTCAACTTCATGTTCGTATTCCAAGCCGAACATAACATCTTGATGCACCCGTTCCACATGCTGGGCGTCGCCGGCGTCTTCGGTGGTTCATTATTCAGTGCAATGCACGGTTCATTGGTGACCTCCACCTTAGTTCGTGAGACAACTGAAGTCGAGTCTGCGAACTACGGGTATAAATTTGGACAAGAAGAAGAGACCTACAACATCGTTGCAGCGCACGGCTACTTCGGTCGATTGATCTTCCAGTATGCATCCTTCAACAACAGCCGCTCCCTGCACTTCCTGCTCGCAGCATGGCCTGTAGTAGGGATTTGGATGACGAGCTTGGGCATCAGCACGATGGCATTCAACCTAAATGGGTTCAACTTCAACCATTCCATTGTGGATAGCCAAGGTAACGTCATCAATACTTGGGCAGATGTATTGAACCGAGCGAACTTGGGATTTGAAGTAATGCATGAAAGAAATGCGCACAACTTCCCCCTCGATTTGGCTGCTGGTGAGTCTGCGCCTGTGGCAATGACTGCGCCTGCTATCAATGGTTAATTCTCTCCTAAGTGGATTGAATGACTAGGATAAACAGTTAACAAAAGCAAAGCCCCTCATCACTGAGGGGCTTTGCTTTTGGGCGGGGGTTGTTGCGAACTTAGTGGGTTCGTAATATTGGGGGTATGCTTTCCCCAAGCCCCTCGCTAAGGAACGGCTGTGTCCCCCCTACCCCCTCCAGATGGTTGAGTGGGTAGGGCTTTTACGAGAGTTTCTTTAGAAACTTGGATTAAGGGCTGAGCAAAGTCGTGGCTTGCCTCCCGTAGAGTAGCCTGTTTGAAGGAGGTGTTAATTTGGGTGGGAACTTTTACATGTTTTATAAACGATGTGGGATGTAGTTATTGTCGGAGCAGGAATAACGGGGTTAGCTTGTGCGCTGATTCTTCAGAATGGTGGATATCGCGTTGTAGTAGTTGAAAAATCCCGTGGTGTTGGAGGGCGTGTGGCGACTCGACATCTCTCATTAAGTTTGGTAGACCATGGTGCGCCAACTGTAGAGAGAGATCTTTATGATGAATCGCCTTACGGAGCTTACATTGCTGCTTTAGTTGAGCAAGAGACTATTCAGCCTTGGTCAGGGAATCAAATTTATGACGCTTACTTGAGCCAAGATCAATGGTCTTTAGAGCCTATCCAGTCTTCAGGCTTTGCTCAGTATTACGCAGCGTCAGGGGGTATGACGGCGATCGCCAAAGAACTCGCTAAAACCCTACAACTTGAATTGAACCAGCGCGTAACTCGCCTTCATCTCGACGGCAATATCTGGCAGATTACGACAGAGGGGATGATCTTTCAGGCTAAAGCGGTTGTAGTGGCAATTCCGGCACCTCAAGCACTAGATCTCTGTATTCCTGTCGTTCAAGATGGGCTTTCTGCGGCTGTAATAGCGGCACTTCAAAACGTGCAGTTTGACCCCTGCATTACGGCGATCGCAGGCTACACCCCCTCAGCACCATGGCAAAGCCTCCCTTGGTCAGAGTTGCGGTGCCAAAACGATCCGGTTATTGCGCGGATGATTTGCGATCGCCACAAACGAGAAATGCCCTCTGGCCCCTGTTTTGCAATTCACAGTACCCCTCTTTGCTGCGGAGCATTTTGAGGCGGCAGACCTTGCGGCGGTGGGTCAGCAAATGCTCAATCATATCGCTCAAGTTCATGCGCCTTGGCTTGCACAGCCGGAGCTATTGCAGGTGCATCGCTGGCGATATGCGATCGCCACTCATGGGTATCCAGGGCATCCACTATCAGCAAACTTAGGTCAGCCCCTGTGGATTTGCGGCGAATGGTGTGTTGGATCAACCATTCAGCATGCTTTTGAAGTGGGTTTAGATGTGGCACAACAGCTAAAGCAGCAGCTTGTGAACTGCTCACGATAGAAAACTGTGCGACCAGTCAAAAGATCTCCCTTGAATGCAGGAAATCTGCTCAAAACGCCTTGACTCAGCCCCTGCCAGGATAGGATAAACACTATAGGACAGGGATATTTCATCCAGTTCAGCTCGATTTTGTAATTAATCATTGATGAATCGTCGTTCTTTTCTGCTTAGCCTTGGAACTATTGCGCTGAGCCAAAGCTTAATGGGGTGCCGTCGAAATGCTTCATCGCTACAGGTGAGCCTTTTAGCGCGGAGTTTGCCGCCCCAACTCGTGTCACGCTTTCGGTCTGACATTAAAGCTGAAGCAGATTTGACGCTGTCGTTAGTTTCAAATGCCGAGCAGCTTTTCTTAGACCTTCAGAAAGGCTCAGACCCTAAAACAGCAGATTCGGCTCGGCAGCCCAATCTGTTTGAGTCAATGAGCAACCGTATCCTAGGAGCTTCTTCAAAATTCTATCCTCTCACCAGTCTGGGAGACTACTGGCTACAGGCAGCGATCGCCCAAGACCTAATTCGCCCGTGGGCAACTGACCAAATAACGGGATGGAATACCTTAGACCCACAGTGGCAGCAAATGGTGCGACGCGATCGCCAAGGTCAGCTATCTGCAACGGGAGAAATTTGGGGTGCCCCTTACCGCTGGGGTGCTACCGTCATCGCCTATCGTAAAGATAAATTTCGAGATCTCGGCTGGACTCCTACTGACTGGGCTGATTTGTGGCGACCAGAACTCAAAAACAAAATTAGCTTACTCGATCAGCCCCGTGAAGTGATTGGTCTAACCCTTAAAAAGCTCAATTACTCCTACAACACCCAAAACTTAGCGACCATTCCATCTCTCACGGCTGAACTCAAAGCCCTCAATCAACAGGCTAAGTTCTATAGCTCTAGTCACTACCTTCAGCCCTTGATGCTTGAAGATACATGGGCTGCTGTGGGCTGGTCTACAGATATTCTGCCTGCCTTAAATGATGAAGCCGAGATTGGATTTGCCATCCCGCAGTCAGGGACTGCACTGTGGAGCGATGTCTGGGTTTGGCCTAAGACAGGTTCTACTGATGGAAAGCTGCTAAAACAATGGGCTGAATTTTGGTGGCAGCCTAATGTTGCGAAGGCACTCTCTCAATTTACTGATGCGGTGTCTTCTGTCCGTCAAGACAGTCTGCCGCCAGGCGCTACGGCACAGTTTCTCACCAGCCAAGGCTGGTTTAGCCAAAGTGAGCTTCTAGAGCCAATGACTGAGTCAACAACCCAGCAATATCAGTCTCTGTGGCAGCAAATGCGGACGTAGGCTCAATCCCCTAGGTAAAAATAGTCAATAAACGATTGCCCAAATCATTGCCATGACTCCATTAGGCCATGACCACTTTCGCTTCTCAGGAACGCTAGAAAGACTCAGAGCCGTACACAGGACTAATCCATACGCTACAAGGAGCCTTGATGGGCGGTGATGCCAACGGCGCTAATCGCTGTTCCCACGGACTGAGAGGAGCAGGCTGCACTTGATTTGAAAATTCGCAGGTATAGGCTCCCAAGAGATAATTCTGTCGATCTAAAACCAGTAGATGATATCCTGCCGCGCTGCTGGTTGCTCCAAAGCGCTTCAAGAATGCGTAGCGCTCTAGATAGGTATAGCGACTCCATAGATCTGGGCGAATAATGGCTCTTACTTGACTGCTGCGATCTTCAGGATGGCGGTAAGCAAACCAGTCTTGCACCATTTTGTCCCCAAACTGTTGATTAGCCCACCACAAACCTGGAACAGTAAGGCTTTTGTCTGAAGGACTATCTGACTTAACCTGAGGATTATGTACGGGGGTTTGTAAGAGCGTTTCAACCTGAGCAGGCGCTCGTAGTCCAAAATCCGCTGGGAGCGCATAACCTGGGGCTGCAAGCAATCCCAGCATTATGCCTATATTCGGGATACTGGAGCTGAGCGATTTATGAATTTTAGAATACGAGGATAGAGCTAAAACCATGATGCTCTTACCTTTGCTAAAATCGAGTTGGCTTAATGGACATGACGAAGCTTAAGGACGAAGGTTGCAAACAGCACGCCATTGCTTCGCTGCTACGGGCTGCACAGAGAGTCGGCATCCTTTCTGTAACAACATCATATCTTCTAGTTCTGGCGATCGCAGTTCCTTCAGCTCATCCAAAGTAATGGGTGGCACAAAAGCTGACTCAAACTGCACATCTACCATCATCCATCGGGGAGCCTCTGGACTACTTTTAGGATCGTAGTAGGGGCTAGATGGGTCAAAGGCAAAAGAATCTGGATAGGCTTCACGGACAATGGTGGCAATACCCATGATGGACTGAGGCTTAACATTACTGTGGTAGAACAAAATGCGATCGCCGATCTTCATCTCATCGCGGATAAAGTTGCGTGCCTGATAGTTGCGAACTCCTTCCCAAGGCGTGGTTTGCCCAGGCATCTTCTGAAGGTCATCCCAGGAGAATACGTTGGGTTCGGTTTTCATGAGCCAGTATTTCATAGGGTTTGGCTCATCCTAAAAATCGGCACTTAAGGGCGCGCGTGGAAACGGAATGACATCACGGATGTTTGCCATTCCGGTCATAAACTGTACCAGCCGTTCAAACCCAAGCCCAAAGCCTGCATGGGGTACTGTGCCGTAGCGGCGCAAATCAAGATACCAGCTATAGTCTTCGGGGCTAATGTGCATCGCAGCCATGCGGCGCTCTAGTGTATCCAACCGCTCTTCGCGCTGAGAACCGCCAATAATTTCGCCGATGTTGGGTGCCAAAATATCCATCGCAGCAACGGTACGCTCATCTTCGTTGAGGCGCATGTAAAACGCTTTAATCCCAACGGGATAGTCCGTGACGATGACCGGACGCTTAAAGAGTTCTTCGGCGAGGTAGCGCTCATGCTCTGATTGCAGGTCTAGCCCCCACTCGACGGGGTACTCGAAAGTGCGGGTCGCCTTTTCGAGCTGGGCGATCGCCTCGGTATAGGTAATGCGCGCAAACTCTGAATGGATGATGGTTTCGGCGGTGGCGATCGCCGAGGGGTTAATGCGCTCATTAAAAAATGCCATATCTTCGGGGCACTGCTCTAAAACAGACTTAAAGATGTGCTTCAAAAAGGCTTCGGCTAAATCCATGTCGCCCTTGAGGTCGCAAAAGGCCATTTCTGGCTCTACCATCCAAAACTCGGCAAGGTGGCGAGATGTATTAGAGTTTTCGGCGCGAAAGGTGGGGCCAAAGGTATAAACATTGCTGAAGGCCATTGCCATAATTTCAGCCTCAAGCTGTCCACTAACGGTGAGGTAGGTGGGTTTGCCAAAAAAGTCCTGGCTAAAGTCTACGCTCTGGTCTGCTGCTTTAGGAATTTGGCTGAGGTTGAAGTTTGTGACTGCAAACTGCTCTCCGGCTCCCTCACAGTCCCCTGTGGTAATAATGGGCGTATGTACCCACATGAACCCCCGTGACTGAAAAAAGTCGTGAATGGCGGCTGAGCAGGCATTGCGAACGCGAAATACGGCACCCATTGTGTTGGTGCGCGATCGCAAGTGGCCCACCGTCCGCAAAAACTCAAAGGAGTGGCGCTTTTTTTGCAGCGGGTAGGTTTCTGGATCGGCAGTTCCCCAGACCTTTACGGCCTGTGCCTTTAGCTCCACCCGCTGGTTTTTACCCTGAGAGGCCACCAGAACCCCCTCAACCGTAATGGATGCGCCCGTAGAAAGCGATCGCAGCAGATCCTCATAGTCTGGCAACGTTGATTCCATTACCACCTGAAGCCCCTGAAGCGATGACCCGTCATTCACCTCAAGAAAGGCAAAGCCCTTCAGCTCTCGTTTCGTGCGTACCCATCCAGAGAGGGTAACTGCATCTCCAGGTTCTCCGTGGCGCAAAAGGTCAATAATTCGTCGGCTCGTCATGAATTGTTTAGTTACCGAGTAGGATCTGCATGTCTTTAGTTTAATGCGCTAAGACTCACCAGCCTACAGGCTCGATCAACGTCAAAATTAAGGCCAAAGGTATTCTAAACCGAAGCATTAGCAAGAAAATAATATTAACGGCGGTATAGAATACCCATTTTCCGCTTTAAAATTAACGCTTTAAAATTATAAATAAATGCGCCGAAAACACTATTTTTTTGTAAGATAGAACGAATGAAACGGTGAGCACAAGATTCAAAAAATCAATATACAGCCCAGACATCAAAGGAAAACGGCATTTTCTCGACTAATCGTTCATTTTTTAAAAAATGCCCTCTAAAAATATATTTAACTTTGACTTCAGAGAGTCACTGGGCTAGTATTGCCAAATTTGAGAGTAATATGCCACATTAGTGGCGACTAGAAACATCCGTTGAATCTCTACGTCTCAAGATTTGTACCCATCATTCAGTTAACCTTGTTAAATCCTGGTTTGGATAAAAAAATGACTCGTCCTGCTCAATCGCTAGTTTTGATTGCTCTATCAACCTTTGTTTCTACAACGGCTCTTGCTGCAGCACCTTCATCATCTAGCAAGCAGATCTCTCCACCACCCGTTCTTCCTGGTCTGGGCAATTCATCCCCCGCCAACCTATCCAACATTAACCAGGCAGACTATGTCTTAGGCCCAGGCGACCAGATTAAACTGGACATGTTTGGTCAAAATGAACTGTTTGCGACACCCTACAGCGTTTTAGTAGACGGAAGCCTTACCTTACCCTTTGTAGGACGCGTGTTTGTCGGTGGCAAAACCATCCGAGAAGCTGAGACCAACATTAGCGCCCAATATAAAAAATACTTTAAGCGACCTTACCTCACGCTGGTTTTAGTCAAACCGCGTCAGCTTACCCTAGCTGTGTCTGGGGAAGTAGTTAAACCAGGGACTTATCCCTTTACTGGAACCGATCAAATTCCAACCGTTTCGCAGCTTTTGAAGCTCTCGGGTGGCGTAACCCCCTCCGCAAACCTCCGCAATATCCAAATTCGACGTTCCAAATTTGATCAGCCCAGTAACTACGACACGATTTCAGTAGACCTCATGCGGCTGATTCGAGAAGGAGACATTAGCCAAGATATCCGACTCCGAGATGGAGACATTGTGGTGGTACAGGCCTCTGAGAAACCCTCCATCGAGGATTTTGCGGCAGCCGTCAACTCAAGCTTTGCAGCAGACAATACCCAACCCCTCAATATTGCCGTTGTAGGGCAGGTGTTCCGTCCAGGCCCTTATGTCGTTCAGGCCGCCAATTCAGTCATTGGACAAGCCGGAAGCCAAGGGACATCGACGGGATCAACCTCTAGAAACTTACCGACGGTTTCTCAAGCGATTCAGCTCGCGGGCGGCATTAAGCCAGAAGCTGATGTCCGTAAAATCCAGGTGCGGCGTGTCTCTCGCATGGGCAATGAGCAGCTTTTATCCGTTGATCTGTGGCGGCTGCTTGTAGAAGGTGATATCCGGCAAGATATACCGCTCCAGCAAGGTGATACGGTGGTCGTTTCAAAATCAGTAGTCCCCTTGACGGCAGAGGAGCAGCAGTTCTTATCAGATGCAACGCTTTCACCCTCAACCATTGATGTCAATGTAGTGGGAGAAGTCATTCGTCCCGGCACCGTCAAAATCAAGCCCAATACGCCTTTAAGCACCGCTGTGCTTTCTGCGGGTGGGTTTGACAGTCGGCGAGCCAATAAGAGTTCGGTCAAGCTGGTGCGGCTGAACCCAGATGGAACCGTTACAGAGCGAGTTATTAAGGTTTCATTTAATGCACCCGTCAGTGAAGAAGGCAACCCACCCCTGCGCAATAACGACGTGGTGATTGTGGGTAAGTCTGGGTTAGCTGCGTTTGGTGATGTGTTTAGTACCGTCACCTCACCGCTTGGCTCTTTTAGCGTTCTGCGCGCGCTGTTTGGCGGATTCTAGACAGCATTCTCAGCATCAAAAATCTGAAATGCATTCTAATCAAGATGGGCTAGACGGGTTCTAGCCCATCTTGATTAGAATGCCGCAATCTCGATAGAATTTTGGTTTGCTAACACAATTTACTGTGACTAGTTGGATTCTTTACCCTCGACCATTAGACTAACGACAGGGCTTTATGAACGGTTCATTATGGACGGTCCATCGAAGTGGGAGCACAGACGAGTCTTATTAGAATCCAGCACAAGGTAACAAGGTAATATGCGAATTCTGTTTGTCGCGGCAGAAGCATCTCCGATCGCCAAGGTCGGAGGAATGGGGGATGTAGTAGGGGCGCTGCCTAAGTTTCTGCGCCGTATGGGGCATGATGTCCGCATCTTCATGCCCTATTACGGCTTCCTAGACGACAAAATGGAGATTCCAAAGGATCCGGTCTGGTGGGGCTATGCAATGTTCCAGCACTTTGCAGTGTATGAAACGGTCTTGCCTGGAACCGATGTACCGCTTTACTTAATGGGGCATCCATCCTTTGCCCCACGGAATATTTATGGTGGCGAGAGCGAAGACTGGCGGTTTACGTTTTTCTCGAATGGGGCAGCGGAGTTTTGCTGGAACTACTGGAAGCCCCAGGTGCTTCACTGCCACGACTGGCATACGGGCATGTTGCCCGTATGGATGCATCAGTCACCGGATATCAGCACGGTCTTTACGATTCACAATTTGGCCTATCAGGGGCCTTGGCGCTGGAAGTTGGATCAAATTACCTGGTGCCCTTGGTACATGCAGGGGCATAACCTGATGGCGGCGGCGGTTCAGTATGCCGATCGCGTTAATACGGTGTCGCCTACCTATGCAGAGCAGATTAAAACGCCGGAGTATGGCGAGCTGCTGGAAGGGCTGCTGTCGTTTATTGGCGATCGCACGGTCGGTATTCTCAACGGCATTGACACCGAGGTCTATGACCCCGCCAAAGATAAGTATTTAACCAAAACCTACACCGCCGAAACCTTAGACAACCGCAAGGCGAATAAGATTGCGCTCCAAGAGGAGTTAGGGCTGGAGGTGAATTCTAAAGCCTTTTTGCTGGGGATGGTGTCTCGATTGGTAGAGCAAAAGGGCTTAGACCTGATTCTGCAAATGATGGATCGGTTTTTGTCCTATACCGACGCGCAGTTTGTGGTGTTGGGAACCGGCGATCGCTACTACGAAACACAGCTTTGGCAGTTGGCCTCACGGTTCCCTGGGCGGGTTTCGACTCAGCTTTTGTACAGCGAATCTCTGTCTCGCAAAGTTTACGGCGGGGCAGATGCCTTTTTAATGCCTAGCCGATTTGAACCCTGCGGCATTAGCCAGCTCATTGCCCTGCGGTACGGCTGCGTGCCTGTCGTGCGTCGCACAGGTGGCTTGGTCGATACAGTGACGCACCACATCCCCAGTGAGGGCAGCGGAACCGGATACTGCTTTGACCGCTACGAGCCGCTGGATTTATTTACCTGTCTGGTCAGAGCTTGGGAAGGATTCCAGTACCGAGATGCTTGGCGATCGCTTCAGCGGCGCGGCATGGCACAAGACTTTAGCTGGGCAAAATCGGCGATCGCCTACAACCAGATGTACAACGAGATTCTGGAGCTTCCCCCCGACACAATGCCGGTCTTACCTCCCGCCGCCGCACCAGCAGAGACGCTGAAGGCGAAGGCATAGCCACAGCCAAAAACTTTGGAAGGGCAGGTTTTGGCTAAACGCTCTGGTAGTGTCCTATAAAACTTTGGCTAAACCTGCCCCTACCTTTGAACTTATTTAATTCATGATCCTTACTTTTGTCAGGGCGTGCGCGGCGGGATGGGATTGAGTCCTGCCAGCTCTAAAATGGCTGGAATCAGGTCTTCTCGCCGCACCGCCATCATGTGTACACCCTGGCAGAGATCCCGCGCCATCCGCACCTGCTCAGCGGCGATCGCCATCCCTTCTTGGAGGGGGTCAGCGGCTTTCTCTAGGCGCTCAATCATCCAATCGGGAATCGAAACACCAGGGACATTTCGGTTAATAAAGCGCGCATTTTTAGCCGACTTCAGCAGAAAAATTCCGGCTAACACGGGTTTGCCGTGGGGGGTTGCAATCTGATCCATAAACTTTTCAAGCCGATCAAAATCGACAATCATCTGGCTTTGAAAAAACTGGGCACCCGCCTCAACTTTGCGCTCAAATCGCTTCTGTAAGCTAGACCAGCTAGAGAGCTGCGGGTCAACGGCAGCCCCGACAAAAAGCTGCGTTGCGCCATCGGGCAAAGGCTTATCGTTGGCATCTAGCCCCCCATTCAGCTTTTGGATGGTTTGGAGCAGACGCACTGCTTCTAGGTCAAACACCGCACGCGCCTTGGGGAAATCCCCTGCTGTAATAGGGTCGCCCGTCAACGCCAAAATATTGTGAATACCCAGGGCAGATGCGCCCATTAAGTCAGCCTGAAGTGCAATTCGGTTGCGATCGCGGCAGGCCATTTGACACACTGGCTCAATGCCGTGCCGCTGAAGCAGCAGCGCCGCAGCCAGAGAAGACATCCGCATCACCGCACGACTGCCATCGGTGATGTTAACGGCGTGAGTCCAATCTTTCAGATGAAATGCCTGATCTAACATGTGTTGAGGGCACCCTCCCTTGGGTGGCGCAACCTCAGCCGTGATTAAAAATTCACCCGCCCGAAGTGCCGCCTCAAAGGTTGACGCGGGAGCATAGACGTTAGGGGTAGATACGGCAGATGTCATTGGGCTAAAAGATTAGTGCAGCAGTCTTGGCGATCGCGCCATCCGGTAAGGGCGGGTTTAGCTGATATTACCTTGGGGAATCCCAAATTTATCGGCAAAACCCACCCCTCACAACCTGGATGTTATTTCCGTGGATATTATTTTATGTTCATTCTCTCGCAAAGCCGAGGGCATCTTTTGCCCTCTGAAGCGTTTGCTGAGCCACTGCTTCAGCCTGGTCACGTCCCTGCTGCAAAACGGTCTTAATATAGCTGCGATCTTCCGTTAGGTCGCGGTACTTCTCTTGAATGGGCTTTAGTGCCTCAATCGTCGTCTCCGTCAGGAGCGGCTTAAACTGTCCCCAGCCCATCTCAGCACATTCTGCGGCAACCGCTGACTTCGACTGACCCGATAGCAGCATGTACAGCATGAGCAAATTTTGGCATTCTGGGCGTTCTGAGTCGTCAAAGGTGAGACCGCGCATGGGGTCTGTCTTACAGCGCTTGATTTTATTGCGAATTTCATCAGGGGAATCGAGTAAATTAATGCGGCTTTGCTCAGACGGATCTGACTTAGACATTTTTTTGGTGCCGTCCGTTAGGCTCATCACCCGCGCCCCTTCTGGACGAATGAGGGGTTCTGGCACTTTGAGCACGGGAGCCTTGGGCTTGCCAAACTGAGCGTTGAAGCGAGTGGCAATATCTCGGGTTAGCTCGAGGTGCTGCTTTTGGTCTTCTCCTACAGGTACGAGATCGGCCTGGTACAGCAAAATATCGGCGGCTTGCAGCACCGGGTAGTCTAACAGACCAATGCTGACCTCTTCGCCTTGCTTAATGGCCTTTTCTTTGAACTGGATCATCCGCTGAACCCAGTTGAGGGGCGTAATACAGTTAAACAGCCAAGCTAACTCGGCATGGGCTGAAATCTGAGACTGAACAAAAATGGTAGTGTGTTTGCTGTCGAGTCCACAGGCGAGATACAGCGCCGCTAGGGTGTAGGTATTTTCGGCTAGAACTTTAGGGTCATGAGGGACGGTAATGGCGTGAAGATCTGCAATAAAAAAGTAGTTTTCGTACTCGTATTGTTCACTCACCCAGGTTCGCAGGGCGCCTAGATAATTACCTAAATGTAGGCTGCCTGTCGGCTGTACCCCAGAAAGAACGCGCTTTTGTCCCATACAAAAATTTGATTGACCGAAGATGAATAATGGGCGATCGCACCGATATGTTTACCGATAAGCTACCGATAGACTATTAGTGTACGTGAATTAACCCCTCAAGCCTACGGGTCTTTTGCCGCTCAATCTCAACACTAAGCAATGGTCATCAAACCATAGGAAACCCTATAAAGCCTTCTAGAAAAGGATTTTAAAATCTCGGATAGTGCTGAAGCCTTTTAAATCGATCAAATGGCGCGCGCTTAACCCGAGAAACACGGAAGCCAGCATTAGAGAAATTGAGATAAGTCCAGTAAATATACGGTGTAGAAAGAGATGTCGTAATCGCTATATTGATTATGTTGATTGGGCTGTCATACCCCCCGCATGGCCCACGTAGTCCCCGAAATGGCAAACTGTTCCGAAAGGACAGAGCGCAAATTA
Organism: Acaryochloridaceae cyanobacterium OTE_75_metabat_521; assembly: GCA_031387975.1. Classification (GTDB taxonomy): domain Bacteria; phylum Cyanobacteriota; class Cyanobacteriia; order Thermosynechococcales; family Thermosynechococcaceae; genus JAAURS01. The sequence goes on from JANNDV010000137.1 coordinate 12,630, forward strand.
GCAGGCCTAATCCAAACAGCATTGAGGGGTATGGATGCTGCTAGTGCCGAAGGGACTTTTCCTCTTGTTGACAATGAGCTTGGCGTGACGTGTCCTCTATCCTGCTCTAAATAGAAAACCTGAAAGGGCTAGCTGTACTTAAACAGCTAGCCCTTTCTTAAAGTTGGCGCTAAAGGTAACTTCAGGTTAAGACAGCGCATCCCCTTCGTAAATTTCGTAAGCTTCAATAATTTTTTCAACGAGAGGGTGGCGCACAATATCGCCTTTAGATAAATAGCAAAAGGCAATGCCTTCGACTGGCTCTAAAATTTTACGGGCGATCGCCAGTCCTGAGGTCTGATGAGACGGTAGATCAGTCTGGGTTAAATCGCCCGTCACCACCATGCGAGACTTCATGCCGATGCGAGTCAGCATCATCTTCATCTGGGCAGGGGTAGTGTTTTGGGCTTCATCTAAAATGACAAAGGCGTTGTTGAGGGTGCGTCCTCGCATGTAGGCCAAGGGCGCGACCTCAATCACCCCGCGCTCCATGAGAGACGCAATGCGTTCTGGATCAATGAGTTCGTAGAGCGCATCGTAGAGAGGGCGCAGGTAGGGGTCAATTTTTTGCTGAAGGTCGCCGGGTAAAAAGCCGAGCTTTTCGCCTGCTTCTACGGCCGGACGGGTCAGAACGATGCGCTCGTATTCATTGTCTAAAAGTGCCTGCACCGCAATCAGGGCGGCGAGAAAGGTTTTACCTGTGCCAGCAGGACCAATGCCAAAGGTAATGGCGTGCTGACGAATCGCCTTAATATACTGCCCTTGGCGAAAGGTTCTGGCTCGGATGGCTTCTCCCCGTCGGGTTTTGACTAATACGTCATCTTGGAGCGATCGCCATTCCTCCATTTTGTCGGTATTGAGGGCATGGCGAGCTGCCAAAATATCCACATCCGAAATAGCACGACCTTCACGCCAAAAGTGTTGCAGTAGGTAGATCATTTCACGCGCGAGGGTGGTCTGCGCGTCTGTGCCAAAAATACTGAGTTCTTGACCGCGCAGTAGCAGCCGCGCACCCGTTTGCTTTGCAAGGGTTTTGAGATTAGACTCTTGTTCACCCGCCAGCGATATTGCGCTTTGGGGGCTAGGCAGTTCGATAATAAGCGCGTCTTGCACAGATGAAAGGGGTATGGAGGGCTAAAAACAGTTAAGACAGGTCATGTCTCTTGTATTTAGGATGACATATTGCCCTATGAACTGGCAGGACATTCATAAGCATTTCTACTTTGAACCGTTAAAGGATCTAGTAGATTCTGTCGTGGCACCCAAAATTTGCGATAGAACAAGATGACTGCATGAAAACACAAAGACAACCTTTAAGCCTTTGTTCTGCATCGCAGAAGCGTGAAAAAAGGTTGATGGTGAGGAAAGAACAACGATGGTTTGTCTAAATCAACAGTCTGGAGAAGGTTAAGCCAATGACAGCGCAGCGCTCCTCCAGCGTCACTCCTATTTCTTTAGGGGAAATCCGAGTGCCCTGCGAGGTTGAAAGCCTTAAAGCGGCACTTTTGAACTTGGGCCAAAGTAGCGCGCAAAACAGCGGCGTTACGTTGACCGACGATTTGCTGACGGCGGCAGGAATTGTGGCATCCTCACGGTTTTTGGTCATCGTGACGGCTGAATTTCGGGTTTTGCTGCGAGCTGAGTTGGCTGGGGCTAAAGTAACGGAAGCCGCTTTTTTAAGCTTTGAAGCCGAAACCATTGCCATTTTTCTCAAAAAAATGCGATCGCAGGTTGCAAAACAGCCCTCCCTAAAGGCGCAGTTTACTCAAGCGCTTGCGATTCCAGTCCAGTCTTCCGGTGCAGCCTCTGCCTATGAAGCACTAATTAAACAACTGTGTGACCTGCTGGGGCAGCAGCATCTCACAGCAGAACAGCTTCCTTCTGCGTCCACCTGCCGCCCCATTGTGGACGCGGCCCTTCATCAGCAGGTACGGCAAGAGCAGCTCATTAACCAAGTCACGACTCAAATTCGTCAGAGTCTGGAACTGCCCGTTATCTTGCAAACTGCCGTCCATAAAATTCAAGAATGCCTCTCGGTTGATCGGCTCTTGATTTATCAGTTTGATGCGCCAGTATCACCCCCAAAGTCAAAACGGGCAACCGCCACATTCACGGCTCGTAATGGGAACATTGCCTACGAGTCCTGCTCCGGCGAAGTGATTGCGCCGCTGACTCCGGCCAAGCACCAGTGGGCTACCAGCGCGACAGCGTATCAGGCTTACTGCAAAGGGGAGCAGATTGCAACCTCAGCAGTTGTCGCCAGCGCGTTAGATTTGCTGGATGGGCCAGTCGGGCTGCTGCATCAAGACTATGCGGTACGAGCGCAGTTGGTTACGCCACTACTGGTACAAAATCAGCTTTGGGGGCTGCTTATTGCACACCACTGCACACAGCCTCATGAGTGGAAGCCGCGCGAGGTTGAGTTTTTAGATCAGATCACAGAACATTTGGCGATCGCCATCCATCAGGCTCAGCTCTACCAGCAGTTGCGAGGCCAAAAGCAAACCCTCGAAGAACAGGTCGAACAGCGCACCCAAGAATTAAGCGACGCGCTCGCCGAAACCCAGGTTGCCAACCGCGCCAAAGGCGAGTTTTTAGCCACCATGAGCCATGAGCTACGCACTCCGCTCACCTGCGTTATTGGGATGTCTGCAACCCTCATCCGCTGGTCTTTAGGGCCACTCAACGACAAGCAGCGCGGCTATCTCCAGACCATCCATGACAGCGGCGAGCATTTACTAGAGCTAATCAACGACATTTTAGATTTTTCCCAAGCCGAATCAGGGAAAGCAGTATTGAACCTCACTGAGTTTTCACTCACTGCCTTAGCCCAGCAAAGCGTCCAGGTACTGCGCGAAACGGCTGAGAAAAAAGAGATTCAGCTCCGGTTAAACCTTAAAATTGCGCCCCAACGCGATCGATTTGTGGCAGATGCACGGCGCGTTAAACAGATTTTGTTTAACCTCATGTCTAATGCCATTAAATTTACGCCAGAGGAAGGAGAAGTAACCCTGCGCGTCTGGGTTGAACCCAACGCCGCTATTTTTCAGGTAGAAGACAGCGGCATCGGTATTCCAGCCGCTCAACAGCCGCTGCTGTTTCAAAAATTTCAGCAGTTAGATACCTCCTACCGTCGTTCTTACGACGGCGCAGGCTTGGGGTTAGCCCTTGCCAAGCAGTTGGTAGATATGCACCGAGGCTGGATTGAAGTCAGTTCGACAGAAGGAAAAGGCTCGACCTTTACCGTCGAGATTCCGAATCAACAGCGTTTGACCAGTAAAGAAGAATTAGTGCGATCGCGCTTTGCCAGTGAGCTAAATGCACGGGTTGTTTTGATTGAAGATAACGAAGAAAGCGCAACGCTCATCTGTGAAATGCTAACCGC
>JANNDV010000188.1:0-12492 GCA_031387975.1 Acaryochloridaceae cyanobacterium OTE_75_metabat_521
AGAAGATACCTGGAATACCGCGCTGGAAGAGATTCAAAATCCTAATCTGACCTATCCCCACTATTACCTACAGCCCTTCCATGCCTATCAAACCGGAAACCTAAGTTGGGAGGCCGCCACAGAGGTAGAAGTTGCCGCCTATGCCGCTCATGCCCGCATCTGGTCAGATACGGGATCAAAGTTAGGAGATTCTCGCCTTAGAGAGAGTTTTCACACCCGCCTTAAACAGCAAATCCCGACCGATCCCCAAACCATTCTAGATTTGGGTTGCAGCGTGGGCATGAGCACCTTTGCCCTTCAAGATACCTACCCCAATGCCGCTGTGACAGGGCTGGATTTGTCGCCTTACTTTTTGGCGATCGCCCAGTACCGCACCCAGCAAACCCAACGATCCCTTGAGTGGGTTCACGCCGCCGCAGAAGACACTCCCTTTCGAGATCAAAGCTTTGACTTAGTTTCGACCTGCTTGATGTGCCATGAATTACCGCAACACGCCACGCAAGCTATTCTGCAAGAAGCCCACCGTCTACTCAAACCCGGTGGACATCTCGCCATTATGGACATGAACCCCCAGTCAGACGTGTTTGCCACACTGCCGCCCTACGTCTTTACCCTCCTCAAAAGCACCGAACCCCATCTAGACGAATACTTTACCCTCGACCTTCAGCAGTCCATCATCCAGGCCGGATTTCATTCGCCCTTCCTAGATCGCAATAGCCCACGTCATTGCACCTTTATTGCCATGACCCGTTAATCAACCCCCAAAACATACCCAATCCGTGTTAAAAGTGCTACATTCAAAACTTCGATTCGCCCATTGCTAAGCCGAACCACATTAACCCCCTTGATTAAAGAGACAGCGCTTTAGGGCAATCTAGATCCAAAGGCTAAATCTTTGAGATATCTAGGCCAGATCTAAAGACCTTGGAACGAATTGAAACTCATTCCAGTCTTAGACGCATAACCGGTACTCGAAAATCAAGTCATTTTTTGAATGAATGTTTAAAAAAGTCTAAAGATAGATACAATGACATTGTGACGATTGGGAGAATCCTGTGTTTCTACGACTTGCCGATCAACATCGTCAGTTTGTTCAAGACCTTGTAATGAGCCTTCAGGCTCTTTCTAAAGTGCTTGAGCACAACGGCTATCCGGCCTCTTGCTATACCTGCGGCATTCAAATGAATGGTGCATCTTTCATGGTGAGCTTAGGTGACAACCACCTCATCCGATTCCTTGTGTCAGATTACGGCATCACCTGGACCGAAATGCGTGATGATCGTGAACTGATGAAGCTAGAAGGCGCTGAAGCCATTAGCCAGCTTCAGGAGCTAGCAAATCTTGTCAAATATCTACCCAATCAGTTGGTAGGTTCCCCTGAGAGCCTTCAGGTCATCTAATTCTGTTTACTTGTTCTGTTTCCTTGGGCTTCAGAAGGCGTTGCTTTTCGCTGTCCATCTACGTTGAATATTCAAAGCATCCGTTTGTTCAGACGAATCAGATGAATGGACACTACGTGATGCAGCCATAGGGTATGCACTAGATATAGTTACCCAATGTTTTGGGAACCCTTCGCAGCCTTGAGCTTTCAAAGGCTTAAATTGTGGGGCATTATTGAGGCGACAGACTTGGCCGTAATCTGGCACAAAAGTTTTCTGAGTCTGTTCTCGTCTCGCTGTTCGATCCCCACACCCCATGCCAGTAGCGCTTAATTGCCAAGTCATGTCGCTTCAGGATCATTTCTGAGGGCGATCGCAGACTCCCATAAAATTTAGACTTTCTGAATCATTTATTCTTTAGTGAGGAGAATTTGATGTCTGGCCTACGAGATGCACTAGAACCCATCGCCACCTGGTTTTCAAGCCTTGGCGTACCAGAACCCATTGTTCACTGGGGGCACCCAGCCATGATGGGGATTGTGTTATTTGTAATGGGTTCTTTTGTCGGCATTACGGGCTGGCAGGGGCGCACTCTGGTAACTAAAGATCCAGATGCAGCAGCAGCCAAAAAAGCTGAACACAGTAAAATTGCACCGCTCATGTTTGTGTTCATTGCGATGGGCTATACGGGTGGAGTGCTGTCATTAGTGATGCAAGATAAGCCCATCTTTGAAAGTCCTCACTTCTGGACGGGTTCAACAATTCTTGTGCTGTTGTCTGCCAACGCACTATTAGCCGCAACCAAATTTGGTGGCCAAGGCATGCTGCGATCTGTCCACGCCTATATCGGAAGCGCAGCATTAGCGCTATTTATAGTACATGCCTTTTTAGGCGTTAATTTAGGGCTGTCAATCTGAGTTCTTATTGACTCCTGATTAAGCGCTCAAACCATATCCTAAAATTCCTGGTGAATTTTTAAGACAAAAAAGGAACTAGGCTGAAACCAATTTAAGACATAAGACCTTCAGCAAAGATTAACTAGACTTAGTATCTAAGATTTGAAGTAGTGACTTAGAAAACTTGCTTGAAAATATCGAAAAAACAAACAACTTTACCCCTACAGAAACTGTTTGTTTTTTGAATATATTTGAAGGCCATTTTAAAACGCCATCAATCCAGTTTTTTCGAGCACTTTTAATACCTGCTTTTGTATTTGTACGGGTTAAATATAAATTAGCAATATAGATATACATACTCGACTGAACTTTCACTTTTAAAGTTTTATACTCGGGCGGGGCTAAATCATATATTTTATCCAAAGCTGTGAAAAAAGAAATTTTTGCAGGCTCAAAATCTGAACACATAGATGTGCTGTGCTGACGATAGTAAACCAACGCTTGGGGTACTAAAGCAACTTCTCCCTGAAGTGCAATACGAAAACAAAATTCCCAGTCTTCACCATGGGTCAAAGTTTGATCAAAACCACCGACTGCATCAAATGCTGATCGACGCACAAAAATATTAGAGCCATTGCCCACAATATTTCGCTCTAACATTTCACGATAGGCGGTCGTACCAGTAGAACGAGGAGCAATCAACTTGGTTTCATCTGATGCATTTTTAAGATCGTAGTTCCAAAAATACGTCCAACCATAGGATAAGTCTGCTTCAGAATTGGCCGTCAGTGCTTCAACATGAAGTTCAAGTGCATTGGCAGTCCATAGATCATCCGCATCTAAAAAAGCAATGAATTCGCCCTGACTTGCTGCAACGCCTCGATTACGCGTTGCAGACAGCCCTTGATGCTCGACTGAAAGCACGCGCAGTCTTGGTTCTTCGATCTGCATCACAAGAGACGCAGTTTGATCGGTTGAACCATCATCGACCACAATGATTTCAAAGTCGCTGAAGGTCTGCCGCTGAAGAGATTGAATTGTCTCTACAATAAATTTTTCTGCATTGTAAGCTGGGATAATAACAGAGACAGATATCATAAATAGAATCAAGGAGAGGACAATAAGAAGATGGCTTTACACTTAGCCATTATTAATCGAATGAATGATTGCTGATTGAATTGTGTATTCAACTATAATTTCAAATCATATCTTGCTCAGTAAGAATTTATTAGGCTTATTTGAGCCATACTGATGTAATCTAGAGTTTGTTTTATGAATTTAGTCAGCCAACAGCCTCACTATGATTGACTAATGCTTAATTTCACTTAGGCATCTAACCATAAAAAGACTTATGCTACACAACAACATCTTATGATCATAGCTGTACCAACCTAAGCTTGCTACTTGCAATTAGAGATTTATACGATAGATTTTAATTCAACATTATTAAAATGAATTGCGTCAAGCCTCTTATTATCTACACTTATGGTTCTGGAAGGCTAGGAAATCAATTATTTTCTTACGCACATTTTGTGGCATTTTTAAACGAACACCAAGGCAAGTACGACTTCATTAATTTCGGATTTATTCCTTATTCAAAGCTATTAAAAAACACCTCAGAGAATTTATGCTGCACGTGCCCAACAGATCATAATTCATTCGCAGTTTTAAAATATTTAGCGCCTATACTTGAAGCAAAGTTAAGCTCAAAGTTAGCTTCAAGTTTTCAAGAGAAGCTTGTTGTAAATATTGCACGCTCAATTCATGCATACGGTGCTATTTTCCCTCAATGTCAATCATTGATTGCAAAAGATATTTATAGCTGGTCTTTTATTTTAGGGAAACGTATTCAATATCTAGACTTAGCGTTACCAGAAACGGCAGATTGCTTTAGCAATAAAAATTTTACGGCTTTAGCAGGTTGGAGTATTCGCAGTTGGTCTTTACTAGAAAAACATAAACAGTTTGTTCAAGAGGCATTAGCATTTCATCCAAAATATGTCGATATTGCTCGGTCATTTATAGATGATTTGCGTCAAGAATATGATTTTTTAATTGGAGTCGCTATTCGACAAGGAGACTATCGTTCTTCAGGAGAAATTTACAAAAGATTCTTGTTTGAATTCGATCAATATGTAGATTGGATTAAACAGGCCAAAGATGTATTTGCTCATAAGGGTCGTATTGGCTTTGTCTTGACGGCTGATGAGCCGCAAGATCCTGAAAAATTTGCTGGACTGAACGTACATTTCTCGACCGGAATTGCGGGAGGACAAGGTCACTTTGTGGAAAGCTTAATTGAGCTATCACTTTGCGATATGGTAATGGCCTCGGGGACAACTTTTGCGGCATGGTCGGCTTTTGCAGGCAATATTCCTTTGCTACCGCTCCATAAGCTAAATCAGGAGATTTTGGCCGAAGATACATTGTCTTACTTTGAAGCCATAAAGCTATTTGATGAGTTAGGCAATAAAATTTTGTAGGGTTTCGGCTCCCTATTGCCAAAAGCAAGGCTACGCCAAAGCGATAAGCTCCCTATCGCCAGAGGCGAGGCTACGCCAACGAGAAGCTCAGGACACCGCCGCTCAAGCAAACCCCATCGGTAATTTAATTATGCCCATCTACTTAGGACAGGATTAGATAGAATTATTTAAGGGTTCTTCTATGAAGGCAATATTATTTTGAATTTTCAGGATGTCATAGCTCAGCTTCATCAATTCTGGGGAGATCGCGGTTGCTTAATCGTCCAGCCTTATGATACCGAAAAAGGTGCAGGCACCAAAAGCCCTCATACATTTTTAAGAGCGATTGGCCCAGAACCTTGGTCTGTTGCCTATGTCGAACCCTGCCGTAGACCTGCCGACGGACGCTATGGCGAAAACCCAAATAGAGTACAGCATTACTATCAATATCAGGTGCTCATAAAGCCTTCGCCCGATAACATTCAAGATATTTATCTAGACTCACTTAGAGAATTGGGCATTCAACCCGAAGACCACGATATTCGGTTTGTAGAAGATAACTGGGAAGACGCGGCTGTAGGGGCTTGGGGTGTAGGCTGGGAAGTATGGCTAGACGGAATGGAAGTTACGCAGTTCACCTACTTTCAGCAGTGTGGTGGTATTGATTGCCGTCCCGTTTCAGTTGAAATTACCTATGGCCTTGAACGGCTGACGATGTATCTTCAAAACGTCAATTCTATCTTTGATATCAAATGGAATAACACCCTTACTTACGGAGATGTGTATCTTCAAAACGAAATTGAGAGTTCTACGTTTAATTTTGAAGCGTCTAACCCCGAATCGTTATTTACGTTGTTTCAACTTTATGAAACAGAAGCGAATCGCCTTGTGACTCAGGCATTAGTTCTGCCAGCTTTTGATTATATTCTTAAGTGCTCACACACTTTCAATCTATTAGATGCAAGAGGCGTCATTTCAGTCACCGAGCGAACTCGCTACATCACTCAAATTCGGAATTTAGCACGTCAAGTTGCACAGCTTTATCTACAGCAGCGAGAAGCGATGGGATTTCCACTGAACAATAAACAGATCCTAACGGCACAAACCCCAACGGCTGCAATGGTATGACTACATCATTTAGCTAGCGGCGTTGATTCCTCGGCAGAGTGAGCCATGAACCCCTTTTGTGATCGAGACGAGAGGTTTTGGGGATCCCATTTACGAAAGCGTGTGTGCAGCGTTATGGCGATCGCGGGGAATGGGTCAGCATTGCGCTGGTGATGGAGCGCAAGGTAGCGTGAGCTACCAGTGCTGCATCGGTTGTCATTCTGGTTTTCAACTCGGGCCACGCTGATCAGCTAAAGAGCCATCTGCCAAGTGATACCTTCGTTTGAATATTGGGCACCCTAAGAAAGAAGCTTTTTGAGCTTTACTCTTCATTCTAAGCCTACATCTAGAGAGAAATACATTAAATCTTCTGTATTTCAAGGCAATTTTGTATGAATCAAGAGTTGACTCTGCCTATTAGATTTTGATTATGAATGAGCTACCTGAGTTAGATAGTGCTGCCTTAAAAGCGAAGAGCAAATTAATATGGATATTTGCTGGCTTTTTAACTTTCGATTTAGTGATGATTTTAATTGATCAGGACTATCGAGGTCTGATTCGATTGGTCTTGACTGTACTGCTAATGTACCTTGCTCTACAAGGTCAGAAATGGGCGAAATGGTTGATAGTTGTCTTTGCTAGTTTAGGAATTCCAGTTAGTCTTTTAGTCACTATAGCCCATGAAACAATGATTGAGATGTTTCTCAGCCTAATATTGTTCTTTCTTGATGTCACTCTAGTTGTACATCTAACCAGGAGTAAACCTCTTGATCGTTATTTCGACTACAAAAGAAGACTGAGTTCTTATAAGTCCTAACTAGATATTTACTAGATATTAGGTTTTGAAATCGTTCATTTAAGGATAGAGATAAATTAAAGTGGATTTTTTAATATTTGCTGGATTTTTAAGTCTTGGCGGACTTTATTTTATTGTTTTAAATCAAACAAAAAATCGTCTAAATCTATTTCTTAATAATTACTCCGAAATTTCTGATCGACAAGCTTTAAATGCCTATAAAGCATTGGTTCGCTATTGTATGTATCATGCGCTTGTAGGAATAGGCGCTGCATTGGGAGTATTTATTCTTTCAGCTTTTTCGATCATAACGTTAGGATCTCGTGTCTCGTTTGGTTTTCCATTGATGATATGGATAGCTTATTCTGGCAAGAACTCTAGCAATCTAGAGAAAAAAGCACAATCTCTACCCTGTGCCAATCGTCAATTTGAAAGTCAGTATCAAAGAATTACTGAAGCCTGGAAAAAGAAAGCTTTGCCTGATTTTTAAGCCTTGAATCTTTGTTTGAATAACATTTTGGTAATAAGTAAGGGAGAATCCAAAGATATCAAGGCAGCTCAACGGAAGTTGGCTTTGCAATATGAGGTAAGCCCCAGCCCAACTTCTCACGCAAAATTTTGAAAAATTCTGGTGAACCCAATCGAATAAACCGTGCCGAAAAGGGCGATTTTTGTACCCGCACCCGATCATCCGGCAGCATATAACAGCCCGCATTGCCATCTACCACCAAAATAAGCTGCTGACGATTGGCTGGAAAAATTTCGACCGCTTCAGTATCTGAAAACACCAGCGCCCGCGAAGCCAACGAGTGCGGACAAATGGGGATAAGCTGCACCACCGAAACGCCAGGAGCGATCACAGGGCCACCTGCTGCGAGTGCATAAGCCGTAGAGCCAGTCGGGGTTGAAATAATGACGCCATCGGCGGCAATATCAACTAAGGCGTGTTCTCCAATCTCCACCTCAAAATGACACATACCAGACAGCGGTTCTTTGTGCAGCACCATCTCATTGAGAGACAGTGCCTCCCACAACACCGTCCCCTCATGAATCACCTGTACCGTCAGCATGACCCGATCTTCGACGGTGTAGTGACCTTCCATCAGCGCACTTAAGGCTTCAGGGAGCTGGTTGAGATAGGTTTCGGTCAAGAAACCCATGTGCCCCGTATTGACGGTCAGAATCGGAATCCCCGCAGGAGCCAATTGACGACAGGCAGACAGCACCGTGCCATCGCCACCCAGCACAATGGCAAAGGCCATGTCTTGATCAAACCCGGGGGGCACCATGTTTTCAATTTGGGAGTAGCAGGCCGGAACCTCAGGCCGAGAGTAGCCCAAAATACCGCCGATGCCCGTTGCTAGAACAACATCCCAACCCGCAGCCTGGAGGTGATGGGTAATATCCTTTGCTGTATTACAGGCAATAGGTTTGTTGTCGTTATAAACAATTCCGGCTTTCCCCACGCGATTCGGCCTCTTCCGCTATTCTGCTTTTTAAGATCGGCAACGGTTTAGACGCAGAGCATCTAAACCGGAGCAGGGTCAATTGACCCAAATAAATTGACTAGATCGACTGAGATGATTTAAACGGCGATCGCTTTTTCTTGGTCTTTTGCTGCTGCTTGTCGTAATCGATCTCTTTAAGCTTTTTGAGAATGCGATTAAAATAGTCTTGCATATAGGGTTCAAGGGTTGCAATGCTGTCTGGCTCAATTTCAAACGCAGTGTAAACCTCTTCCATGGGTGAATTGAGGGGTTGCCCTGACGTAATGACCTCAGTAAAGGCTAAACGCTCAGCCGCGCTCCATCCCCACTGAAAAAAGCCGACAAATTTTTGTAGCCCTTTCAAAACACCTACCGGAATCCGAGACACCTTGGCTTCTTTTTCTGAAGCTTGCTCACAGAGCTTAATAACCTGTTCGGCAGTCCAAGCTTTAGGACCAGATAAATCAAAGGTTTTGTGATAGGTGGCTTCTCTTTTAAGTGCCTGTACGGCAAAACGGGCAATATCTTGGGTGTCCATGTAGGCCATGGGCGTTTCTTCACCTGTCACCCACACAGGCTGATTTTCAAGGATGGGAATGCAGTATTGACCAATTAACCCCTGGAAAAAACCACAGGGTCGCAAAATGGTGTATTTAAGCCCCGATTCTTTCAAGAATGCTTCTGTACAGTTCTTAATATTCATCAGGGGGACGTTTGGGTATCGATCTGCGCCCATGATCGAGAAAAAGACAAATCGCTCAATGCCTGCTGCTTTTGCAGCCTTGATAAGGGTGACTTTGCCGTCCCAGTCTACGTCCCGTAGGCTTTGGCTATCGGTGGCGCGAGTGGTGGCGGCATCGATGATGGCCGTTACGCCTTCTAAGGCCAAGCCTAAAGTGGATGGATTGCACAGGTTCCCCTGAATGAGATGGGCACCCCATTCTTTTAAAAACGAGGCTTTTCTGGCGCTCCGAACCAAACAGCGAACCTCATATCCCTCGTCTAAGGCTCGACGCGCAATTTGTCTGCCCAAGGTTCCGGTAGCACCAACAATTAATAAAGTCATGAGGGATTTATATTAAAATCTTAACTTTTGTAATATTTTATCAGAAATTGCTAAGCTGACAAATAATCCTTAAAAAGTAGGGTTGTGGCGTTTTATTTCAGAGAATTAGCTTAAAAGTTGGGGATTTAAGTTTGATCCCCACGTCTAAAGAGGTGTTTCGGCAATCAATGTAAAATATCGTGAACTTGTGGCTCGGTGCTACAACTGAGAAAGGTTTTGTTGGGGTGCGCCATGCAGCGGATTGTTGGGTTAATGAGCGGGACGTCGGTAGATGGTATTGATGCGGTGCTGGTTGATATTGCTGGCACTGAACGGGATTTAGGGGTGGATCTGGTTGCGTTTGAGACCTATGCCTATAGCCCTGTTTTGCGATCGCAGATTTTAGAGGTTTGTGCCGGTACTCCCCTGTCGGTAGAAGGGCTGGCGACCTTGGATGATGCGATCGCCCAAGCCTTTGCCGATGCGGCGATCGCAATTCAGGCCGCTCACGCCTCCAAGGCTACGCTGATTGGTTCCCATGGTCAGACCGTATTCCATCGTCCACCTCAATCGGGGCAGTTGGGCTATAGTCTTCAGCTTGGTCGCGGGGATATCATTGCCCACGTAACAGGAACCAAAACCGTCAGCAACTTTCGCGTTGCCGATATTGCCGCTGGGGGGCAAGGTGCGCCGCTCGTGCCCAAAATTGACGTGTGTTTACTCAGCCATCCTACGTTGGGGCGATGTGTCCAAAACCTAGGCGGTATCGGGAATGTGGCGGTGTTGCCACCCCTAGATTCAGCGCTAGATCTAGAACACAACGTCAAGGGTTGGGATACTGGCCCCAGTAATGTGCTGTTAGACTTAGCGGTTTCTCAGTTTACCGAGGGGCAGCAAACCTATGATGCTGGGGGGCAATGGGCGGCTCAGGGCACCATCTGTCAGCCATTGGTAGAGCGCTGGCTCCGGCAGCCGTTCTTTTGTGAATCTCCACCTAAATCGACAGGGCGGGAGTTGTTTAGCCCTGCGTACTTGCAGACGTGTCTTCAAGATGCCCAAGCCTATCAGCTCAGTGAGGCCGATATATTAGCCACCCTCACGGAATTAACGGCGGCATCCATCGTCCACAGCTATCGAACATTTTTAGACACGCTGCCAGATCAGGTTCTGCTTTGTGGCGGGGGAAGTAGAAATGTCTATCTGCGGGAACGAATCCAGACATTGCTCACCAGTGCGATTCCGGTGTTGACCACGGATGACGTGGGGGTTGATGCCGATGCAAAAGAGGCGATCGCCTTTGCGGTGCTGGCACACTGGCGCATTTTAGGGATTTCGGGCAATCTGCCGTCTGCCACTGGCGCAGTACAGGCGGTTCCTTTAGGCGACATTCATGTGCCTTGGGGATCGGTACTTTAAGCATTTGGTGGTAACGGCAAATGCATTTAAACTCTGGTGCGTTTCTGATGGAGTAGAAGGGCAAACTAAGGCAAGTCGCAATATTTCAGCATCCTTAACCTTGTTTTATCGCCTTAGACAACAATGCTGAACGCTGCCGCTGTCCCTTCTGCTTGAGAATCTGCCTAAGATGTCAATCAACTTTGCTGAAAAATCGGCTCCGTCTGCTGCTGCTGACCATACGTTTTTAATGGCGGACGGGCGTTGGAAGCTCCAAGGGCATTGGCTATTAGATCGCGAAGGCCCTTGCGTTCCGGTTCACGGGAAAGTCATGGTGGTGTGGAATAGCGACGAGTGGTTTAGCTTGGTGGGTAAAATCTCGCGTCCGTCTTTAGCGAATGAAGTAGGGGAAGATAACGCAGGGGATATCACTGATATTACGCTTCAGTATCGGGGGCATATTGGTGTTACTGCGCACCAGCAGTATACGTTTGTGCTACAGCATAGCCAGTACGGACAAACCGAAGGCGAAGGATGGCTAATGCCAGACTCGATTGTGCAGCGGTTTTGGGTTTTGGGCGATCGCGAACGGCGCATTGGCCTTGAGCGGTTTTACCGAATAGATAGCGACCATTATTATTGGTCTAGCAGCCTGATGACCGGACATACCTTGTTAAGTACGCTAGAAGTAACCCTAGCGCGATATAAGTAGTGCGCTAGGGCTAAAGGGCTTCGAGACTGATATGTCGAGACTACAGCAGCCCGATCGCATGGAGTGGCCCTTGACCACTCACCACTTCAATCATCAAAGCAATAAAGCCCAGCATGGCAAGGCGACCATTCCAGCGCTCTGCGGCGGAGGTTAACCCCCACTCCCAACGCTCTTGAGGGTACATTTTAACTTCCTTACCAGGGCGTAGAACCTCGGCAAATGCGACGGATGGGTCGCGCAATGCCTCGATCACCATATCACCTAAGTCATTGATGAACTTGGGATAGGTATTGAGGGCGGGCACCCGCCGGAAATGATCGATTCCCGCTTCTTGTGCCAGCTCGCGGTACTCCATATCAATTTCTTGGAGTGTCTCAATATGCTCAGAAATAAAGCTAACGGGCACGACGACAAGTTCTTTAACACCTTCTTCTCCTAGCTCTTCGAGCTTATCTTCGGTATAGGGCTGTAGCCATTCTACGGGGCCAACGCGGCTCTGATAAGCCAAAACGTAGGGATTGGGTCGGTTGAGCGCTTTTATGATGAGTTCTGTACAGCCCTCAATTTCGGATTGGTAGGGGTCGCCGGCTTCAGTGACGTAGCTGACGGGCACGCCATGGGCGCTAAAGAAGATGGTCGCCTTCTCAGGATCCGCGCACTGGTCTAGCTCTTGGCGCAGGAGGTCAGACATTGACTCGACGTAGCCAGGACGGTCATACCAGGATGGAATGACGGTGTACTTGATTTTTTGAAGTTCAGGGTCTGCGTTCCAAAGGTCTTCTAGAAGTCGAAAGCTAGACCCACTGGTGCTGATGGAAAACTGCGGGTAGAGCGGCAAGACGACTAATTCTTGCATGCCGTCTTTTTTGATTTGGGCGATCGCCTCTTCGGTAAAGGGATTCCAGTAGCGCATGCCAATATAGACCGATGCATCTAGCCCTTTGCCGCGCAGGTTGGTTTGAAGAGCGTTGGCCTGCTCTTCTGTAATGCGGCGCAGGGGAGAGCCACCGCCAATTTGCTTATAGTTTTCTTGAGATTTCTGGGCGCGGCTGGTTGAAATAAGCCAGGCCAGGGGCTTTTGAAGCCAAGGAAAGGGAATGCGAATAATTTCAGGATCTGAAAATAGGTTGTACAAAAAGGGACGGACATCACTGAGTTGCTCTGGCCCTCCTAAATTCAGCAGCAAAACTCCTACGCGTCCCATACAAAAGGC
>JANNDV010000192.1:0-32548 GCA_031387975.1 Acaryochloridaceae cyanobacterium OTE_75_metabat_521
CGCTAATGACCTCAATCAGGCTTTTGAGAAACCCAAAGCACACGCTGGTAGGGATGCCCGTGGAGGTGCGCAGCCCTCCCTCTCTGCCTTTGGCAAAGGCATAGTAAGAACGAAAGGCCAAGGAGTGACCGTCAATGAGCAAAAGTTTGGAATCGGCAGGGTTCACAGTAGGTCTAGTGGCAAGGTTGAACCCCATTGTAAAGGCGATCGCAAACCATACTCATCTCAAGAACGGTTTCAGAGTGAAGTTATAGACATTCCCTCAAGAGGCAATCTGAACTTTAAAAATACTCAATATCTCTAAGCAGAATTATTAGCAATACTTGATGCCTCCTAAACAGCTGCCCCTGATCATAGAGGCTTGATTTTAATGAGTTTAAGGCTACTATCTTAATAAAAATTTAGTAATTAATAGCTTTAGAAGAACTACAGTTTTAGAGTATATTGCAATTAAGTATCAATAAGCTTAGGTCTGAAGCGAGAAATAGCAGGTACGTTTGTGGGTTGAGGGAGCCAGAAAGCTGCCCGATATCCTCAAAGCATTCCGTCTTTCCTCAGCTTTTTAGGCTGTTGGGCATCAATGTCTTCCGCGACCGTTCAAAATTTCAATATCTCAAGCAGTACCGTAACCATGGCAATTACAAGACGAGTTTTTCTGGCTTCTGGAACCGCAGCCGCTGCGGTTGCCGCTCATCAAATCCTGAACCCTAAGGTTGGCAGTTCAGCAGAACGGGTGATGAACCTTTATTCGGCGAGGCACTATAGCGCCGACACCGCAGTCTATGAGAGTTTTACTAAAAAAACGGGCATTAAGGTCAATTTGGTAGAGTCCCCAGGCGACAAGCTCATTGAGCGGGTCAAGAGCGAAGGGGCAAATAGTCCAGCAGACGTGATTATGACCGTAGATGCAGGCAACCTTTGGCGTGCTCAAGAAGCAGGTTTGTTTCAGCCCGTTTCTTCGCGCATTTTGACAGGGCTTGATGCCAGCGTACGAGATCCCCAAGGGCACTGGTTTGGGTTTACTCGACGGGCGCGGGTCATTGTGTATAACAAGGCAAGGGTGAAGCCAGAAGATCTATCTACTTACGAAGCGCTGACCGATAGTAAATGGAAAGGTCGGATCTTGGTTCGATCATCTGGCAATGTCTATAACCAGTCTTTGGTCGGCTCAATTTTGGCGGCGCAGGGTGAAGCTAAGACCGAAGAATGGGCGCGCGGATTAGTGGCGAATTTTGCTCGCCCATCCGAAGGGAACGACACGGCTCAAATTAAGGCAGTCGCAGCCGGATTGGGAGACGTTGCTCTGGTCAATACCTACTACGTTGCACGACTAGCAAAATCTGATAAAGCTGAAGATCGCGATATTGCGTCAAAAATAGGCATTTTCTTCCCCAATCAAAAAGATCGCGGAACTCATGTCAATATCAGCGGTGGTGGCGTTGCGAAGTATGCACCCAACAAAGATGCGGCAAGTCTATTTCTAGAACATCTTGCCAGTCGCCAAGTGCAAGAAATTTTTGCCAAGAGTAATTACGAGTATCCGGTTCAGGTCGGAGCGCCCGTTGACCCCATCCTTACAAGTTTTGGTAAGTTCAAGGCCGATAAGCTGAATGCTTCTGTCTATGGCAAAAACAACGCTTTGGCGCTGAAAATTTGCGATCGCGCGGGTTGGAAGTAGCCTCTAGATAGGGCGATCGCCGCCAATTTCTCTTGAGAACCATCGCTTCCAAAAGTCCCATATTCATGGCGTTGATCATTGAGCCGATAGAGTCCGGTCTGACCTTGACTCAAAATCATGAATTACATTGTAATGGCTCTTCATAACGTAATGGATGGGCTTACACTGCAAGGCTAAAGGGATGACACCATGAAAGCGATCATTCAAATAGAGTACGGTTCAGCGGACTTGTTGAGATTGGAAGAGGTTGACAAACCCATCGTGCCGGACAACGGCGTGCTGGTGCGGGTTCATGCCACCTCCGTTCATGCTGGCGACTGGCATCTGATGCGAGGGACTCCGTTCCTGATCCGCTTTATCTTTGGGGGGCTACTCAAGCCAAAAATCAAAATCCTCGGCACTGATGCGGCAGGACGGATTGAAGCCGTTGGTAAAGATGTGACGCAGTTTAAGCCCGGCGACGAAGTCTTTGGCGACCTGTCCGAATGCGGTTTCGGTGCGTTTGCCGAATACGTCTGCGCTCCCGAAACCGCGTTGGCGTTAAAGCCTGTCAATATGACCTTCGAGGAAGCCGCAACCGTCCCGGTCTCTGCCCTTGCCGCCCTTCAGGGTCTACGAGATGTAGGGCAGATCCAGGCAGGACAAAAGGTTTTGATCAATGGCGCATCTGGCGGAGTGGGGTCTTTTGCCGTGCAGATTGCCAAGGCATTGGGCGCTGAAGTGACGGGCGTATGCAGCACAAGCAAGGTCGATATGGTGCGCGCGATTGGTGCAGACCACGTCATGGATTACACGGAAGCAGATGTCACCAAAAATGGGCAGCGGTATGACCTAATCCTAGATGCTGCTGCCTATCGTTCGGTTTTCGATTATCTACCAACATTAACGCCCAAGGGCACCTACGTTCTAGTCGGTGGCTCCACCGCTCGATTGTTCTTGGTCATGTTTCTCGGATCTTGGATTTCAAAGATTAGCCGCCGGAACGTAAAATGTCAGGTGTCGGAACCCAATCAAGCAGATCTCGCTATTTTGAGAGATTTTATAGAAGCTGGAAAAATCGCACCCTTTATCGACCAACGCTACAGCTTGAGCGAAGTCCCCGCAGCCATTCGCCATCTCGAACAGCGGCAGGTTCGGGGAAAAGTTTCCATCACTGTTTGACCTCAACCAATGATCGTGCAACCAGATCGCTCCTACAGTTTTGGAGGTAGCGCAGACTGGCGGCCTCGCGTCATCTGCCAACTCAGGATCAATACAGGCAATAGCCCCACTAGCACAATCGCCAGGGCGGGCTGGGCTGCTTCTGCTAAACGTTCATCTGAGGCTAGGTTGTAAACCCGAATGGCTAGGGTATCGAAGTTGAAAGGCCGCACAATTAAGGTTGCGGGTAATTCTTTCATCACGTCTACAAAGACTAAAATCGCTGCGCTCAATAGTCCACTCCGTAAAAGAGGAAGATGAATGCGCCTGAGGGTCTGAGACGACCCATAGCCTAGACTACGGGAGGCATCGTCTAAGTTGGGGCTAATATTGCCCAAGCTACTTTCGATAGGGCCACAAGAAACCGCTAAAAACCGGACTAAGTAGGCAAAGATTAAGGCCGTGATGGTACCGCTTAGCAGTAAACCCGTTGAGATGCCAAATTGCGATCGCATCCACCCGTCTACTGCGTTATCAAAATAGCCTAAGGGCACCATCACCCCCACCGCAATCACCGCACCTGGAACTGCATAGCCGAGCACTGCGGCTTGGGTAGCAAGGCGATTGGTTTTACTGGGATCTAGCCGTTGACCATAAGCCAAGATTACGGCGATCGCCACGGCAATCAAAGCCGTCACTCCCGCCAACAGCAGGCTATTACTGGCAAAACTCCAAAACCGATCTTCAACGGCAGCAGTTGCCCCTGCCGCTGGGAAATCAGAATCTGTCTGTGCTGCCGGACTGCCGCCAGTCAACATGAGCTGAAGCAAAGCCCCCGCTGGGATTAAAAACCCGCCGCAGACAGGTAGGGTGCAGGCCAGCATTGCTGCAACGCCGCGTAACCCATGCAGAGCATACTTGGGTAAAGGCTGATAGCGATTCGCGCTTTGGTAATAGCGCTGCTGTCGTCGCGCCCAGCGCTCTAAAATGACCAAGCTAAAAATAAACACCAGCAGCAGCGCCGACATTTGCATTGCTGCGCTGCGTTCTCCCATGGCAAACCAGGTGCGGTAGATGCCCGTGGTAAAGGTCGGCACACTAAAATACTCCACCGTGCCAAAGTCATTCAGGGTTTCCATGAGCGCTAAAGACACCCCTGCTGCCACTGCGGGACGCGCCATCGGCAAGGCCACGCGCCAAAAGCTCTGCCATGGACTATAGCCCAGGCTGCGGCTGGCTTCTAGCGTAGAAACAGACTGGCTTAAAAACGCGGATCGCGCCAAGAGGTAAACGTAGGGGTACAGCACCAGCGCCAGCATCAAAATGGCTCCGAAGCGCGATCGCACGGCAGGAAACCAGTAATCTTGGGCGCTCTGCCAATGGAACCAGCTTCGCAGTGCAGTTTGAACCGGCCCATAGTAGTCCAAGAGGTCGGTATAAACATAGGCCAAAATGTAGGCCGGAGCCGCTAGAGGCAGCAGCAGCATCCACTCCCATAGGCCTCGGCCTGGAAACTCACAAAGCGTCACCAACCAAGCCGTCCCCGTCCCAATCATGATCGTCAGTAGCCCCACGCCCACCATCAGCCCAAGCGAGTTGCTGATATAGGTGCCCAGAACCGTGACCTGAAGGTGTTCCCAAATGGGCGTTGCGTCAGAGAAAATGCCCGTGATCACGGCTACGACAGGTAAAGACAGCAGCGCAGCAAGCCCACTTACAGCAATACTCCAGGGACTAATTTTGCGCTGAGCGCGACCGCTGTTCTCTTGAATTTGTTGCAACTGCATTACAGTCTCTGGCTTTATACCTGCGTTTTCTACTTTACTATGGGTAGAATTTGTTGATGTTGACTTTCAATAAGTCTTTGCGCTTAAGCCTGTCGCGACCGAAATCTCCATGCCTCAATCTTTTTCTATTCTTGCGCTGGACGGCGTTGTTAAACAGTTTGCAGGGTCTACCTTCACAGCAGTCAACACCATCACGCTAGATCTTGCTGAGGGCGAAATCTTAGGCTTACTAGGGCCTTCTGGCTGTGGCAAAACCACGCTGCTGCGGCTGATTGCAGGGTTTGAAAAACCGCAGGCTGGCACCATTGCGCTGGCGGGGCAGACGGTGGCAAGCCGTCGCCACTGGGTTGCGCCAGAGCGCCGCGATGTGGGGATGGTGTTTCAAGACTATGCGCTGTTTCCGCATTTGAGCGTGGAGAAAAACGTGGCCTTTGGGCTGCAAAACCCGCGTCGTAAAATGCCTCAGACCCAAATTCAGTCTCTGACCGAAGCGGCGATCGCCAGTGTGGGCTTAACAGGGCTAGAACAGCGTTACCCCCACGAGCTATCGGGTGGACAGCAGCAGCGGGTTGCCCTAGCGCGTGCCCTAGCGCCTAAACCCGCGCTCATTTTGCTAGATGAACCCCTGAGTAACTTAGATGTGCAGGTGCGGCTGCGACTCCGACAAGAAATTAGGGATGTGCTGAAGTCAACGGGGACTTCCGCCGTATTTGTGACCCACGATCAAGAAGAAGCGTTGTCGGTCTGCGATCGCATTGCGGTGCTAAATCACGGCTGTCTCGAGCAAGTTGATACGCCCGAAAAGCTGTATTACGAGCCTGCCTCTCAATTTGTGTCTGAGTTTGTGACCCAGGCCAATGGCTTAAGGGCGCAGTGGCTTGACGGCGGCTGGAAGACAGAAATTGGCTGGTTTGCGGCACCCCCCGACTACCAAACAGAAGCCCAGCAGGGCATCGCCATGATTTTGCAAGAGGGGCTACAGATGAAAGTAGATGCAGATAGCCCCATTAAAATCTGCGATCGCCAATTTTTAGGCCGCGAGTATCGCTATCGCCTCAGTACACCCGATGGCGCAACGATTTACGTGCGATCGCCCATTCATCAGCTTTTCGCAGTGGGGAGTACCGTACAGCTTGCTATTGACCCAGCAGCAGTACGCATTTTCCCCGAACAGTCCTCTTAAAGAACGCTCAGAAATTCTGCGACAGCATTACTGCCGAGCTTTTACTGCCAGCTCTGCATAGCTCAAAACGCTTGGATTACGGAAATAGACGGTTCCAGTCTCATCCCAAAATACGTGGAGATAATCTTTTGGCTGCCCTTGTTTTGGCTGTCCTCGCTTAGAGAGCTGATAGACCTTCATTCCATGCTCTTGTTCCAACTCTAAAGAAGAAAGGTCATAGCCTTTTTTGCGAAAATTCTCCTCAATTCGACTGGCAACCAAACGTCCATCACGTTCTGTTAATGCAAAACAGTCTTGGGTTTTACTGCCAATACATCCTGCGGCGGCACCTTCCATCTGAAATTCATTAGCAGGCGCGACTGGAGATGTAGGCGGTGCTGAAGGCGTAGGCTTGGGCGCTGGCAAAGGTTTACTGACTAAAGCTGTGGGGTTAGAGGCTGCCTTCGGCGGTTCAGCCACAATTTTCGGCGCGATTGCACGCTTGAGCTGAAGCGATGATGTACTCTGAGCCTTAGAGGACGGATTAACAGGTTTACGCACCCCTGGTTTTTTGATTTGAGAGAGCAGCGACGCAGAAGGTAGCGTAATGACCCGCACGGGTTTTCCAGGCTTTGGAAGCGTCGTGTTTAAGCCGCCCTTCATCTCAATAGGATAGGCTAGCAGCAGTCCATGCAGCCCCAAGGCAGGCAGTAACATGTGCCAAAAAGACGGCTGAGCCTTGAACATCTCTTTTAAGAATGATCGTCAATAGTTTTTCTACTATAAAACAGCTTTAGACCCCATTTCACTTTTATACACAATCAATGTTGAATAGAAACATTAATCGCAGCAGTGGCGGCATAAGCGTTAATCTACCCGCAGGAGAAACTATCGAATGGGGCAAAACATGTCACGCTCAATCTGGATTGCGGGTGCGCTTATCATTGTGCTGGGGAGCTTAGGGGCGACAAAACGCAGTCCAGAGACTAATGCACCTCAATCAAAGGTTAACCCTCAACCTTCGCTAACCCCCCTCAACGTCACCACTCGACAAGGGCAACTTGCAGGAAGCGTCGATGGGGGTGCGATCGCATTCAAAGGAATCCCCTATGCAGCCGCACCGGTAGGTAAGCTCCGCTGGCGCGAACCGCAGCCCGCCCCACCCTGGCAAGGGGTTCGGAAGGCAAATACTTTCGGGAACGCCTGTATCCAGCCCACCTTCGACGCCTCAATGGATTGGTCGGGCAGCATTGGCCCCCAAAGCGAAGATTGTCTTTCCCTTAACGTGTGGACACCTCGTGCCAATCCATCCACGAAACGACCCGTCATGGTCTGGCTTCACGGGGGCGCATATATCATTGGGGCTTCAACCTTGCCCGTATGGAGCGGCGCACCTTTGGCGAGTAAGGGGGCTGTGGTCGTTAACTTAAACTATCGTCTAGGGCAACTGGGGTTCTTTGCCCACCCAGTCCTCGAAAAAGAAAACCCTGGTGGGCCGGTCAATTTTGGACTGCTGGATCAGATTGCGGCGCTTCAATGGGTGAAGCAAAATATTGCGGCCTTTGGGGGCGACCCCAACAATGTGACCATTTTTGGCGAATCAGCCGGAGGACAGAGCGTTTTGGCGCTGATGGCATCCCCCTTAGCCAAGGGGCTGTTTCAAAAAGGGATTGCCCAAAGCCCCTACGGCTCTCCTGAGAGCAGTCGAGCCAACGCGGTTGAGGTGGGCAGCAAAATTGCAAGTGCCGTGGGGTTGAGTGGTGCAGCCTCAACGTCAGGGGATTTACGGTCAGTTGCTGCAGAGAAATTTGGTCAACTGAAAAGCGTGGGGCTATCAACCTCACCCGTGGCGATTAGCGGAGATCCGGTGCTGCCAAAGCCCATTTTAAGCGCGTTTGAAAGCGGAGAGGAGGCAAGAGTTCCCCTTATTATTGGCAGCAACAGTAATGAGGCGAGCGTTGCGACAGCCTTTGGTATGGATCCAGCCGCATTGGTGCAGCGTCTGGGTGCTTTGCGCGGCGCGGTTGAGATTCTCTACCCTGAGGTTAAGGACGACAAAACCTTAGGGCTTCAGCTCATTCGAGATGCGGTCTTTACTGCACCAGGGCGTCGGTTCGCCGCACTTCATGCGCGGTATGCACCGACCTGGCGCTACTACTTTAGCTATGTGCCCACGGGCTTGCGATCGCAGTGGGCAGACGGTGTACCCCACGGCGGCGAGATTGCGTTTGTGATGAATACGGTTGAGTTGGATCAGGGCATCGCAGGGAAGCTCACCAATGGCGATCGCGCTGTGGCAAAGCGAATCAGCAATTACTGGTTTGAGTTTGCACGAACCAGCACCCCAACACCCGCCAATAGCCCCGTATGGCCAACCTACAGCCTCAACAATGACAAAACGCTAGGGTTTGGTGAAAGGATTACGGTTGAAACCAACTTCATGCAAGCGCGCTTAGATGTTCTCTCTAAACTTGGCGCGCAAATGTTCCCGGCCCCATAGCAGACGGAGATTTTGAGCCAGATTAATGCGGCGATCGCAGGCAGCTAAACTGGCACCCAGCCCAGTCAATGAGGTCTTCATCGCCTATTTTGGGAATGATTGACTCAACGGCAATGGTGCTTCAGGAGAATTAGGCGAATGCCCATTATTACAGGCTTATCTGGCAACGAAATTTATTGTCTTGGCAAACAAGGGTTTACCCCTGGCGATTTAGTCATCGGCAATAGCGTCATTTCAATCGGCCTGCTGGGCAGCATCGGGTCAGGCTTAAAAACCCTATTTGGGGGCGAAGTTTCCCAAGTCACCCGCGTCATTCTCGAAGGTCGTCAACGCGCCTATGCACGGATGCAAGAAGAGGCATCGCGGCACGGCGGTATTGGCATCACAGGTGTCTCCAACGAGCTGATTGTGCATGGCACCAATATCGAATTTCTGGCGATCGGTTCCTGTATCCATGAGGCAGGGGCTAAAACAGAGCAGATTGAGTTCTCTAGCTCAGCGGATGGGCAGGCGCTGTACTGTCAAATTGATGCCGGATTTGTGCCCAAGCATTTTGTATTTGGCAATGTAGCCTATTCGATTGGTCTCGGCGGCGGCATTATTGGCAGCCTAAAAAGTTTAGCCAGAGGCGAAATCAAAGAATTCTCCCAGATTTTTAATGAGACGCGTCATCTCGCGCTAAAACGGATTAAATCGGAGGCGCGTGCGTTTGGAGCCAATGCGGTGGTTGGCATTAAAACCTCCATTCTTCCCCTAGCCGGAATGCAGGAAATGCTGATGATTGGCACCGCGTCCGACCATCCTGCCCTACCCAAAGGCTATTACGACAGTCCCATCACCAGCGACCTTACCAATGAAGAAATGTGGTGCCTCATTAATCAAGGCTACATGCCTGTGCAGCTGGTGTTAGGCGTTTCGGTGTATTCCCTTGGGCTTGTCGGCGGCATTACATCATTTTTCAAATCCTTCGTGCGCGGTGAAATTAGCGAACTCACTTCCCTCATCTACGAAGCGCGAGAGCAGGCACTAGCCCACATTACCGAAGGTGCACGGCGCTGTAATGCCGATGAGGTGGTGGGCATTAAGACTTATGTGTATAACTTAGGCGGCGGCATCATCGAATTTCTGGCGATCGGTACGGCGGTCAGAAAAATGCCCAATGTAGGAACCCAATCTGAATCGCTCATTCCGCAAGCCATCATTCGAGATCAAGATACGTTTATCAACACGGCTGAAACCACTGCCGCGTCGTCTCTTAATCAGCCTGCCAATAATACAAACTTTGTTTCTATCTTTGTTGGGTTTGGCATTTTTTCGCTGTGGTTGACCTTTATGGTGCTGCGGATGTTTTTGCGGTGAGGGCTTAGCGCTACCGTGTACACACAAGTCTGAGAAAAATCCCCTCCTCGGAGGGGTGCCCGAAGGGCGGGGTGGGTTAGTCATGGCGCTACTGACTAACCCACCCCTACCCAGTGAGAGGGTTGCGTGTGATGCGAGTGCGGCAAGGCTTAGGGCGATTTTCTCCAGCCCCCATCCTAAATCCCCATCATCAGTTGCGGTGATTGGCACTGCTGTACTGAATCCGCGCACCTGCCCACAACAGTTTCTCTCGCAGCGTTTGGTAATACGAATAATTATCGCGCAGCAAAATAAAGCGAGCCTTACAGTCCGCAATTTTGACATCCACCCGCTGCCCAGGCCAGATTGAAGTCGCCAACACCCCATCCATCCACAGCTTAGTGCTTAGCTCTCGATCTTCCAAAGGCCAAATACTCACCACAGAACCAGACGGCAACACCACCGGACGGCTCGATAAACTCAATGGGCAAATTGGTGTCACCACAATCGCCTCCATCCCAGGGTGAATAATCGGCCCATTTGCCGCCAATGTATAGCAAGTCGAACCCGTGGGCGTTGCTACCAGCAGACCATCTCCTTGATATTGATCTACGACCTCCCCATCGATCGCCAGCTCTAAAATCGAAGTCATCATCCGATCCGCCGAAGCAGGCTTAAGGCACATCTCATTGAGCGCTAAGAAGGTCGGCTCATCTAGCTCTTCTGCCACCCCAGTTTTAAGACTGACAGAATCCACAATAGAAGCCCGAAGCATCATTCGCTGCTGAATTGCATATCGATCTTCAGCTAGCCGCTGCCAAACGTTCTCTGTATCTTGAAAGGCTTCGTAGGGTTCCGTCAAAAAACCCAGGTGTCCCCCTACATTAATTGCCAAAATCGGAATCCCAACGGGAGCCAAGTGTCGGGCTGCTGCCAACGCCGTCCCGTCGCCGCCCAATACCACCGCTAAATCAATCGGCTGACTGGCAGAAGCCAAAAATACCGGAAACGGGTTATCTTTAGCGCCACTAGGCCCCAACAAAATCTGGCAGTTTCTCGCCTCAAGCTGACGGGCGCAGGCTTCTGCACACCGCTGACTCTGAAGATCGCCAGATTTAAAGACAATGATGACCTGTTTAAGATCCACTAAAGTTTCTGCACCACTGCGACATAAACCCTCTCCCTACATAAATTACACCGTTTTACGAGGTTGGGCACAGGGATCAACCGCACTGCACGCTGAAATCTCACCGCTAACCCCTATCAAAATCGCTGATGGGTCACGATTCTTTGCTACCATGATAAAGACTGATGGGCTTGTAGCTCAGTGGACTAGAGCACGCGGCTTCGGACCGCGGTGTCGGGGGTTCGAATCCCTCCTGGCCCGTTCTTTTGTAGGTGAGCTTTTACAGCTCACCTTATTTCATCCAATACGTTAGAAACTTTTGAGTAATCTGCAATGAGTGCGGTTCGAGTGCGGCAGCACGTTAATCCCCTAAGCAATAAATATCAAAGCTCTATTGCAGCCCCAGACTGGGCAACCCTCTTTCAAGCGCCTACTCATCCACTCCATCTCGACATCGGCTGTGCTCGGGGTCAGTTTTTACTAGAAATGGCGCAGGCCAAGACCGACTGGAACTTTTTTGGAGTAGAAATTCGAGAACCCCTCGTGGTTCGTGCTAATGAAGTACGCGACGAGCTAGGGCTTAAAAATCTCCACTATTTATTCTGTAATATCAATGTTTCTCTCGCCACTCTGCTTGGCTTCCAAATGCTTGCGGGTGTTACCATTCAATTTCCTGACCCCTGGTTTAAGAAGCGCCACCAAAAGCGTCGGGTTGCCCAGCCAGAACTCATTCAAACCCTAGCGCAGCACATCCAGCCCGACGGGTTTCTGTTTATTCAATCCGATGTCTTAGACGTAGCAGAGCAAATGCGTGCCGTCATTAGCGCCCATCCAGCATTTCGGCCTAGCGCTGACTCTGCACCCTGGATGACTCATAATCCACTCCCCATTGCGACAGAGCGAGAAACTGGCGTTCTATCCGAAGGAAAGCCCGTCTATCGGTGTTGGTTTACCCGTCTTCCCCATTCGCTAGACCAGACCTCTAACATCCTGATTACCTGAGCAAAATTCTCTCAGACAAAAGGACATATCATCAAGGGGTACACAAAGTCATTAATGCAACATTATTTAAAAGATTGTTGCGCTACAGTGGAATTTGTAAGGAGATCATTTTCCTCCACTGTGGATCAGTACGCCATGAGCATAAAAAACTGCATTCAGGTTCGTCCACTAGAGTCTATCCGTGGGGGAATGGCGGAGTTTTATACGCCACAAGCCAGCCATGAAACCATGCTGGTCAATATTCCTGCTGGGACAATTGATGAACTATTTGTCCATCGTTTCCAAACGGATCAAATTTTAGTCGTGCGGGGCAGCTTTGTTTTAGTGGGCTTGCAGAACCGTCAGTATCAGTACATTGCACTCAGTGAGTCTATCCCAGCGGTTGTGACGATTCCACCAGGTATTCCTCACGGCGCAATTAATCTCAGTACCGAACCCTGCATGGTGGTTAATGCCGTGCTTCGGCATGGGGCGGCACATCCAACGGACTACCGCCCCATGAAACCACCCTTTGGCTATGATCTTGATGCAGTTCAGGCTGCTTTAGAGCGGCTGTTTACGCCACTGAGTGCCTGAACCTTTAGCTACCTAAATATTTGGGGAGACCCTAAATAATAGTTCCGTCTGGAATCACGGCACCCTTCAGTACCACCACAATTCCGCTACGAATATAGAAGCCGTCACTTTCGCGCTCGGCTTCTTCAACGCGGTCTTTGTTGATAATCTGCACATTGCTCCCAATGTGGGCATTTTTGTCGATAATAGCGCGGCTAATGCGCGTATCTCGACCAATACCCATGGGCACAATCAGTTCTCCCGCAGCGGCTTCACGCTCTGCTAACGGCTGGTAGAAGTCAGCACCCATGAGCAAAGAGTTGTCGATGACGGCTCCAGACTCAATGCGCGATCGCACCCCCAATACCGAGTGATGAATCTGACAGCTTTTGAGAATGCAGCCTTCTCCAACAATAGATTCCGTCACCTGACAGTCTAAAAGCTTCGTAGGCGGCAGATACCGAGACCGAGTGTAAATCGGCGCTTCTTCGTCGTAGAAGCTAAAGGGCGGCTGAGGCTGCTTGGTGAGGGCTAAGTTTGCCTCATAGAAAGACTCAATGGTTCCAATATCTTCCCAATAGTCGTTAAACAAGAACGCTTGGACGTTATGGTTCTTTTGAGCCGCCGCCGGAATAATTTCCTTACCGAAGTCAGTGGCGTTAGGCATTCCGCTCAGTAGGTCAAACAGCACCTGTTTCTTGAACACATAGATGCCCATGGAAGCAATGTAGGGCTTCTGCTGCGCTTCTTGAGGCGATAAACCTAAGACCGTAGTGTCTACCTGCATTTGTCGCAGCGCATCACCTTCTGGCTTTTCGCTAAAGTCAACGACTCGACCATCTTGATTAATTTTCATGAGACCAAAACTAGACGCCCTCCGTTCATCAACAGGAATGACGGAAAGCGTAATATCTGCGTTGGTTTCGCGGTGACGATTAATAAAATGTCGGTAGTCCATGCGATAGAGGTGATCGCCGGACAAAATCAAAAACTCATCAATCTCTGTCCAGGCAGTCAGCATCCAGAGGTATTGACGTACCGCGTCAGCGGTGCCCTGAAACCAATTGGGGTTTTCGGGCGTTTGCTGCGCGGCTAACACCTCTACAAACCCATCAGAAAAGCCAGAGAAGACGTAGGCGCGAGAAAGATGGCGGTTCAGTGACGCAGAGTTAAACTGCGTGAGGACGTAAATTTTATTAATGCCTGAATTTATACAGTTGCTAACTGGAATATCAATCAGTCGATACTTGCCAGCAAGGGGTACAGCGGGTTTTGCCCGCTGCTTGGTAAGGGGATAGAGCCTTGTTCCGGCTCCACCACCCAAAATAATCGTCATTACCTTTTTCATAAAAACCTCTAGGCTGCCAATCCTCTCTACAGTCCAGTGTCTGCCTGTAAGTCACCCTTGACAAGGGGGGGCGAGTTAAGAGCTTGAAAAAAAACGGGAGCGAAGGCAAAGCTTCCACTCCCGATTCACAATGCTCTGGCATTACCAGCATTGTCAAAGCATCTCAAATAAAGGCGATCGCCTATTTGATTGCGACCTTACCGCCCGCTTCTTCAAGCTCTTTCTTAGCAGCTTCGGCGTCATCTTTAGAGACGGCTTCCTTGACAGCTTTAGGAGTAGATTCAACCAAGTCTTTGGCTTCTTTGAGGCCTAGACCGGTGAGGGTACGGACAACTTTCAGGACTGCGATTTTTTTGTCAGCAGGAACTTCTTCAAGCACAACATCAAATTCGGTCTTTTCTTCTACTGCTTCAGCAGCAGCAGCAGGGGCAGCAGCAGCAACACCCACGGGTGCAGCAGCACTGACGCCAAAGGCTTCTTCAATTTGCTTAACAAGCTCAGCAGCTTCTAGCAATGAAAGTGTTTTTAATTGGTCTAAAATTTGGTCGGTTGCAGCAGACATTTAATCCTCTCCTAGGCGTAAATGTAGTGTGAATTAGTGTGAATGAAAACGATCAATGAATTGAGTCCATCGTAGGGGTGCAAAACTTTGCGCCTTTACAGTGTCTCTAGTCAGCATCCTTTTCGGAATAGGCTTTGATGCCCCGTGCGATGGAAGAAGGAACTTCTTTGACACCAATCGCAACCTTGGCGGTAATGGCATTGAGCGCACCCGCAATTTGTGACATAAGCACTTCTTTAGAAGGCAAGTCTCCAATCGCTTTAACGTCAGCTTGAGAAAGCAAACTTCCGTCTAAAGCACCGCCCCGAAGTTCGGTCTTTTTGCTAACCTTTTGGAATTCGTGATAGGCCTTAATTGCGCCACTCATGTCTCCCTTAACAAATATAAATGCAGAAGATCCTGCGGCATATTCGCTTAAAGGTTGCCAGGTTTCGTTGCCGTCAACGGCGAGACGCATAAAGGTGTTTTTAGTCACCTTACAAGTTGCGCCCACGGGTCGAAGACGATTCCGCAAATCTGTAATTTCTGCAACGCTTAGCCCTTGATAATCAATGACAAATGCCATTTGAGTATCTTCAAGCGTAGCTTTAAGTTCAGCCACGATTTGTCGTTTATTTTCTGGCGATCTACCCATACTGTTCACCTCCTGGATTGGGTGTAGTAGAATTTTCGTCTTTCCTTGTCAAACACCAAAAGACCCTTAGCAATATGCCAAGGGTCAAAACCAGAATGAAAACTAGAGTTAAAAGCCAAAAATGACTAAGGTAGCTCTAGATTACGAGACCGGAACCTTGGCAGGAAATTAAGCGAATGCACCTGCTGTCTTTGGTGGGGTCGAGAACTTAATTCGTTAAATTAATTCAAGCCGCAGAACAAAAGGAAATTTTTAGGCTGACTGAGATGACCTAGGCCATGTCAGAAATTTTTAGGTCACGAAGGCTGCTGATATCGACCTCAATGGAGGGTCCCATTGTTGATGAAACAAACAGGGTTCTCCAGTAACGGCCTTTAGCACCAGAGGGACGATTGCGTTCAATCGTATCTTGCAGCGCCTTAAGGTTGGTTAGCAGGTCTTCGGCAGAAAAAGAAGCTTTACCAAACATAACATGGACAATACCTGTTTTGTCAGCACGGAATTCAAGCTTCCCTGCTTTAAATTCGGCGATCGCCTTCACCAAATCAAAGGTCACGGTACCCGCTTTCGGGGAGGGCATTAAGCCTCGTGGCCCCAGAATCCGACCGACCTTCGCCACCTGGGGCATCATGTCAGGGGTCGCAATCAGAAGGTCAAAGTCAAATCGACCCTTCTGAATTTCATCAATCAGCTCTTCAGAGCCAACAACATCAGCCCCAGCATTGGTCGCTTCTGCAACCTTTTCCCCTCGGGCAATTACGGCAACGCGAAGTTCTTGACCTGTGCCCTTAGGCAAGGCAACCGTCGTACGCAACTGCTGATCGGTATACTTAGGGTCAATGCCTAAGCGGACATGAGCCTCAGCAGACTCAGGAAATTTAGCCGTCGCAGTCTGTTTTAAAAGCTCTAGAGCCTCTAAAGGCTGGTAAGCACGCTCTTCAACAAGCTTGTGTAGCTCGCGCAAGCGACGAGAAACTTTTTTCACTTTTTTTAGCTCCTGGGGTTCTAACGAAGCAACATTGCCTCTCCCCCGATTAGGTGTACATTAAATAGGCTAAACGGATGCCTGGACAAGCAAAGATTGCTTAATCAGAAATAGTTACGCCCATGTTTCTAGCCGTACCTGCGACAATTTTCATGGCCGCATCAATGTCATTTGCATTGAGGTCAGGTAGCTTAGTTTGCGCAATTTCACGAAGCTGAGCTGTCGTAATTTTGCCAACCTTTGTCTTGTTGGGTTCACCAGAACCCTTCGCAATACCTGCCGCTTTCTGAATAAGGACAGAAGCTGGAGGCGTTTTGAGGATAAATGTGAAGCTTCGATCTTCAAACACCGAAATTTCGACCGGAATCACGAGTCCTGCTTGATCAGCAGTCCGTGCGTTATATTCCTTACAAAACATCATGATGTTTACGCCATGTTGACCCAAGGCAGGGCCAATGGGGGGCGCGGGGTTAGCCTTAGCTGCCGTAATGGCGAGCTTAATGACTGCAACAACCTTCTTTGCCATTGCTAATTCTCTTTATGAACCTGATTGAACTCTAATTCGACCGGAGTATCCCGACCAAAGATGGACAGTAAAGCCTTAAGCTTACTGCGCTCAGGACTAACCTCAATAACTTCGCCATCAAAGTCTTTGAAGGGGCCGCTGAGAACCTTAATTCTATCCCCTGCAGCCATGTCAATTTTGAGAATTGGCTCTTGCTCTCTAAACGAACGGAAAATCCGCTCAACTTCAGAGTGACTCAAGGGCATGGGCTTAACGTGCCCTCGGCCTCGACCATAGCGACGCTTTTGCTCGGCACCCACAAAATTAATAACGTTTGGCGTATTTTTGACAACTTGCCAAGTTTCGTCATCTAAGATCATGCGCACTAGCACATAGCCAGGAAAGACTTTTTCTTCACCCGTCAGGCGGGAGCCATCTTTACGCAGCTTGACCGTTGGCGTTTGAGGAATTTCGATCTGAATGATCCGATCCGCTACGTCCAAAGTCTGAAGACGCTGCTCTAGATTCTGCTTAACCTTTTTCTCGCAGCCGGAGGCAACCTGGATAGTGTACCAGTGCTTAATCTCAGAAGCATTCGCAACTGAGGAGTCTTCGGCAGGAGCAAGTTCGGAATGTTCGTCTGACATAGACATAAACTAAGAAAAAACCTGCGTAGAAACCCACCTAAACAAGTTATCGATCAAAGAAATAGAAAGTGCTGATAAGGCAACCATGAAAATGACCGCCGCAGACTCGCTAATCAACTGCTGTCGATCTGGCCAGACGACTTTGGCAAATTCTTCTTTCGTTTCTTTTACAAACTCACTAGGGTTTAATCCTGGTTTTGCTTGCTTTACTTCGAGATCGTTTTTAGTCACCGTTTCTAACACCCAATCGCCAATGGCTTGTAATCGGTCAGCGGTTCAGTGCAGCTTAGACTCCTTCACACTGTTGAAATGCTTATTGAATGAATTGATTAGAATACAATTCTTTCGGCAAAGACAGGACAAAGTGTTTGGCTAACTTTCGCGCTAAGGATGAAAAGCGCGCCCTGGAGGACTCGAACCTCCGACATCAGGTTTTGGAGACCTGCGTTCTACCAACTGAACTAAGAGCGCATGCTTTCATCTTAGCGAGAATACGTTAAGCACTAAGCTAAAATAACTTTGTTTTCTTATCTTACCGCGATTGATATGTCTCTCAAGAGAGGCTTGCCAACACAAAGAATAAGATAAAAGCAAAGAAGATCTAGAGTGGCCGATCAAAACGCTGCTTAACACGCGTCGCTTTACCCACTCGATCACGTAAGTAATAGAGCTTCGCACGACGGACTTTCCCGCGACGAAGGATCGTAATACTGTCGACAAGCGGGGAATGGAGCAAGAAGACTCGCTCAACACCGATGCCTTGAAAGACTCGACGGACGGTGATGGTCTCACTAATGCTGCCATTACGCTTGGCAATGACAGTCCCTTCATAGGGCTGAATCCGTTCTTTGTTGCCTTCTTGAATGCGGACGCCGACTTTAACGGTGTCGCCCACATGGATTTCGGGCAATTCTTTTTTCTGATACTCCGCTTCAATAGAGCGGATAATCTCCTGGGCGTGCATAGGTTCCCTTAAAAGCCGCAAGATCTAATTCTAAGACGATCTTGATGCAATTGTCCAGAAAATTTTATAAGTGTCTTGAGAATGCCGATAAGAAATTCTAGGGTGGGGCAGGGCTAAAGCATTATTGCGCATCCGTAATTTGGTGAACATTTTGCTCCCATTCACGCCCCTCAAAGGACTGTAGATCAAAGCTTTCTAGGAGAGTTTCTAAGGGTTCATCATCAAGGCAGCGAAGATTGATGTCGTAATGGTTGGGGTGCGATCGCGGTCGATAGAAGGGCGCAATGCCGCAGGTTTTGCAAAAGTGATGCTTGGCGGTACCCGTATTAAAGGTGTAGGTCTGCAAAAAATCTGAGCCTTGTAGCAGCTCAAACTGTTCGGGGGGCACTATCAAATGCAGAAAGCCCTTTTTTTGACAAATGGAGCAGTTGCAGGCAATGACGGTAAAGTCTTTCACCCAAACTTGAAACCGGATTGCGCCACAGTGGCAGCTGCCGCTGAAGCACTGGGGAATGGGGGAAGAAAGATTATCATTCATGGGAGAAGTCCGTTTGTCGTGAGCGTAAAGCCAAAAAGAGAAGCCAGAGAGAAAATATATTCCGCCAGCGAATCTAATTCTGTCGCGGCAAGAGGTAGGGTGGAAGGTACATAGGGGTGCGATCGCCGAAATAGTCCGCTATACTGTCACCAAATTTTGCTTCGGGTCTTTGCTTGTGAACCTTCGCCGTATCATCCCCTTTTTAGATCCCTCCATTGAGCACTGGGCCACAGAAGCCCGCTTCCTGCATTGGCTGACGTTTATTTGGCTCTTTATGGGCCTAACCGTTCTCTATTCGGTTTCTTTCCATGTGGGCTTGGTGGAATATGGGGATGGGTTGTACTACTTTAAGCGCCAGCTTTTAGGAGCGCTGCTAGGGCTAATTGGGTTTACCGTAGCAGTGCGAATGCCGCTGAAACGGTTTTTAACCATTGCACCAGTGCTATTTTTTGTGGTGTTAGGGCTGATTTTTCTGACCCGATTCATCGGCACAACGGCAAATGGCGCAACACGCTGGATTCAGATTGGGCCGTTTCCGCTTCAGCCGACGGAAATTATGAAGCCCCTTTTGATTTTACAAAGCGCTCAGATCTTTGCGCGTTGGACTCGCTTAGCGTTACAAGAAAAGCTAATGTGGCTGGGGCTTTTTGCGTTAACGCTACTAGGAATTTTGATCCAGCCCAACTTAAGTACCGCCGCGCTGTGTGGTATTGCGCTGTGGTTGGTCGCATTAGCCGCAGGGCTACCGTATTTTCAGCTGGGTGGAACGGCTATAGCGGGGGTTTTAGTTGCAGTTGCGAGCGTTAGCGTCTCTGCCTATCAAAGGCGGCGGCTGGTGTTCCTGAACCCTTGGGCCGACCCCATGCAGGATGGGTATCAGCTCATTCAGAGCCTTTTAGCAGTGGGTTCCGGTGGCCTTTGGGGGACAGGCTTTGGGCAATCTCAACAGAAGCTTTCGTACCTACCTGAGCAGCATACAGACTTTATCTTTTCCATTTTTAGCGAAGAATTTGGTTTGGTCGGCAGCATCTTTTTGATTTTGATGCTGATGCTCTATAGCTTTTTGGCGCTCAAAGTGGCAATCAAAACGCCTCACCCCGTTTATCGACTCATTGCGATTGGGGCTATGGTGTTTATGGTAGGTCAGTCTTTTCTGCATATTGGCGTGGCGGTTGGGGTACTGCCGACGACAGGTTTACCCTTCCCGCTGTTTAGCTATGGCAGTAACTCGATGATTGCCAGCTTGGTGATTGCGGGGCTACTGATTCGGGTTGCCCGTGAAAGTGAGGAGTCGAACGTGGTTCCCTTGCTGCGCCGCGCTCGTTAGAATTAAGTCAGATTGTTAACTTGGGCAACATCCGCTGCGATGAACTTTTTTGATCAAGTGCAGCTGAGCCTGTATTCCTTAAATCAGTGGGCGAATGCCCTTGTAGAGCATCAGCTCGGCCACTTAAGCATCTTTAGCCTTGCCCTGCTCTTTGGGGTAGGGTTACTCACCAGTTTTACGCCCTGCACGCTCTCGATGTTGCCTATTACGGTGGGCTACATTGGTGGCTATGAAGCACAGAGTCGGTGGCAGGGGATGGTGCAGTCGGCTTGGTTCGCCCTTGGCCTTTCTACGACGCTGGCTAGTTTGGGCATTGGCGCGGCATTGCTGGGGCAAGTTTACGGACAGGTGGGGACTGGCCTAGGTTTAGCGGTGAGCGCCACTGCGATTTTGATGGGGCTTTATCTGCTGGAGGCACTGCCCTTAAGGCTACCGACCTTCTCTGTAGGCCAAAACTGGAATCTAGAGAATGTGCCGAAGGGGGTTCGCGCTTTTTTGCTGGGGTTAACCTTTGGGCTAGTGGCATCCCCGTGCAGTACGCCCGTGTTGGCGACGCTCTTGGCCTGGATTTCTAGCACCCAGAATCCGGCTTTGGGGGCTGGCCTACTGCTGGCCTATACCTCTGGGTATGTGCTGCCGATTATTGTGGTGGGGACCTTTACGGCAACGCTAAAGCAGTTTTTGCTAATTCGCCGCTGGTCTGGCTGGATTAATCCGGTGAGTGGCGTGTTGCTGGTGGGGTTTGGCGTATTTTCTTTAATGACTCGGTTTTGGCCTGCGGTGGCCTAGGGGTTCGTCTAGGGGTTTAATGGCATGACGGTTCTTCGCACGTTTTCAATCATGAATTTTTTCCGTAAGGATGTGCTGCCGTTTCTGGCAGATTTTGGTCTGGCGATTGTGCTGCTGCTGGCGATCGCCTTCTTCAGCATTTCTGGCACCGTCATCGAACAGGGACAGCCCATCACGTTTTACCAGGCGAATTACCCTGAAGCCCCGGCCTTATTTGGTTTTTTAAGCTGGAAGGTGCTGCTAACCCTAGGGCTAAACCACGTTTACTCAACCTGGTGGTTTTTATCGCTGCTGGTTTTATTTGGGTTGAGCTTAGCCACCTGTACCTACAGCAGACAAATTCCGGCACTCAAGGCCGCCCGCACCTGGAAATTTTATGAAAAACCCCGACAGTTTGAGAAGTTGGCTCTGAGCACTAGCCTGCCCACAGAGTCTTTATCTGGGCTGGTGCAGGGACTTGAGAAACGACGCTACAAAATTTTTCAGGCCGACAACGCCCTCTATGCCCGTAAGGGTTTAGCGGGTCGGGTTAGCCCCATTGTGGTACATGCCAGCATGATTCTGATTTTGCTTGGCTCCATTTGGGGATCTTTTACAGGCTTTATGGCACAGGAAATGGTGCCCAGTGGCGAAACGTTCAGCGTTAAAAATATTGTTGAAGCAGGTTCTTTGGCAGAGGCGCAGATCCCCAAAGACTGGTCGATGAAGGTGAATCGGTTTTGGATTGACTACACCAATGAGGGCAGTATCGATCAGTTTTACTCTGACCTATCGGTGCTGGATGCCCAAGGTCAAGAGGTCGATCGCAAAACCATTCACGTCAATCAGCCCCTCAAGCACAATGGCGTGACGGTGTATCAGACGGATTGGGCGATCGCCGCTGTCAAAGTGCGCGTCAACAACAGCCCCATTTTTCAACTCCCTATGGCACGTCTCCCCGTCTCAGAGGGGCGAATTTGGGGCACCTGGGTACCCATTAAGCCGGATATGAGCGCTGGGGTGGCGCTGATTGCGCGCGACCTTCAGGGCACTGTCGTGGTTTATGACACTGCTGGCAAGCTGGTGGGTTCGTTACGCAACGGCATGAAGCTTTCGGTTGAAGGGGTTGAGCTATCGCTCATGGAGATTATTGGCAGTACAGGGCTGCAAATTAAGGCAGACCCTGGTATTCCCTTTGTCTATACTGGGTTTGGCCTGCTGATGCTGAGCGTGTTGATGAGCTATGTTTCGCATTCTCAGGTATGGGCGCTCATTGAAGGGGAAACTCTTTTTGTTGGCGGTCGTACCAACCGCGCTCAGATTGCTTTTGAGCGAGAGCTGGTAGAAATTCTAAATCAGATTGAACTTCCGGCAAACCCTACGGAAACAAGGCAAGAGCCGATTGCTGCCGCTGCCTTAGATTAAGAATTAAAATCGTTTCAGCCGCTGTTGCCTGTCCTGAAAATTTTGTTTTCCTATGCCAAAGCCACTCGACAAAGAACAGATGAATCGCTTACGTGCTGAAGCGGCTGCGCCTGGTAGAGGATTTAGACGTTTTTTCTATGTTGCTCTGGCAGGTTCGGCTTTTCTGGGCGCGTTTGTATTTTTGATGAAGGCGATCGCAGGGGAAGAACTTGCCGAAACCCTTCCGAATCTTTTGCTGCAAAGCGGCGTAGGTGCTGGCTTAATCTGGCTTTGGCAGCGAGAACAGCCCCCAAAGTAACGGCTACAGTAGTTAGACGGCACAAAGAGGGACTTAATGTAATGCTGCGATCGTCACCAATCCACCAGCAACTGCCTGAATTTTTAATTCAAAACCTTCAAGTAAACCCATTCCCACTAGAGGCTCTGCCTCCGACTCATTGATTTCAACGGGTTTAATCTGACCATTCCAAATCACTAAAGCCTCGTAAACATTGAACATACAGAAGCTTCCGTCACCCAAAATGCCTTGTTGCTGCATGTACCAGATTAAACCCAGATTTGTGATGACAGCGGATGGCAAAGTTAGACAACCTGTATATCCAGTATCAATGACGGCTCTAATTTCTTGTTTTTGCTTATTTTCACCGAGCACTGCTAACGGTATGATTGCCTCTCGGATTGTATTTACATTGCCAATGATCATACGGATGTAGCGAAAACCGAAGCGATGAACCGCGCGATGCCCGATCCGAATACCAAAGATTTGTGCATCAGGATAGCGCTTCAGAAGTTGTTTAGCAGCAGTCAGGCTATCATTACCAACTTCAAAGGCTCCAGTTTCAATGTCGATCGCCACAATTTTGCCGTAATTATTGGCTTCGACCTGTGATCGCACTTGAGACTCATAGATTTTGCCGCCCCGCTGAGCAAACTCTTCTTTGCTATAGCGGGGTTTGCGCTGAGCGGAGTCGAAGTGTTGTTGTACTGTCATAGGTTAAATATCTCTAGGACTTAGTTCTTCCATTTTAGCTTGGAGAGACAAACGCTGATTTCAGAGCTTTTAGGATAGGTTTGAATAATTGTTTTGGGCATGGGTTTCGTTGCTCAACCCAACCTACATGACTGCTATATTGGCAATGATTTAGCAATCCAGATCGACTGGTTGATGAGGGATCGGGCTAAAATAAGATCTATCTTAAGATGGCAAGTCTTTATGCTCAGTGATGCACTCGGAATGCAACTGCATAATCGCGAGACAACCGGTGAACTGCTAACAACCCAAGAAAAAGCGCAGCTTGAGGCTTGGTATGCCCAAAAGGATGCAGCGGAAACAGCAATGCTGAACGTTTCCCAGGTGCCGCTTCCAAATTTAGCTGTACTACAAGAGCAGGTTGATATTACACTCTCACAACTCACTGCTGGCGTTCAGCGACTTCAGCAGATTACTCAAGAAAATAAATCACTGCGTGCAGAGATCGCTCAACTCAAGCAGCAATTTACTCTCCCCCAATCTGCATGAGTTTGACCGCGTCAATTAGAGAACAGGTGCGTCACCGCGCTCAGGGCGCTTGCGAATTTTGTGGAATCACTGAAATCGATGCTGGTGGTATGCTGACGATTGACCATTTCCAGCCTCGCACCAAGTCAGGCTCAGATACGTTAGAAAATCTGATTTATGCTTGCATCGCCTGTAACCAATACAAACAAGACTATTGGCCTCGAACAGAAACAGCACCGATACTTTGGAACCCTCGCAAAGAAGCTGCTAGCCAGCATTTTGTTGAGCAAGAAGACGGCGAATTAACCGCACTTACACCAACAGGCGTATTTACCATTCAACGTTTGCGGTTGAATCGGAGTCAATTGATCGCCGCTAGACAAAGACGGCAACAGCAGTTTCAAGTTGAAAGGCTACTTCAGCGTTATCAAGAATTAACGACTTTACAAGCACAAATCAATATTCAACTTACAGATCTCGCGATGGAACAACAGGTGCTTCTGAAAGAACAGCGAAAATGGCTACGAGTGCTGTTGAATCGTCTTAGTCAATAATTGATGTGCTACCGTTACTTTTAACTACAATCCAACGATTGGATTAATATTCTTCGATAAAGACATTGGCTGCGAAATCCGTCAGCGATAAGTGAAGCGATCACGAAATTCAACATCCTAATTGTTTGTTTCTGGGTTTCATTTTTCAACCCAACCTACATTACTGCGGCTTACTAAACCGCGACACCGAGGCTCCATTCCGACCCAAAAAATGCAGAATCGGCTGCATTGGTCTCTAAGTGAGCAGCTTCGTCCTTGGCAAGTGAGTTTAGGGACAAACCAAGGATAAGAGTCTGCCCACCGCTCAGGAGCATGAAGCGCCGATGTGGATTAGGCGTGACACTTTTCCGAATTTCGATGTCCATAGACGTCTCCGAACGCCATGCGAATACGTACTGAGAGGAAAGCTTCTTTGCTCCTTTTGCCGAGGTCAGAATTCTACAAGTGGGCGATAGCCGAATTCCTAAGTTGCATAAAATTAAAAGATTAGCGAGCGCTTTATCATCTAAATATGGGTCGAATATTACCTCCACCGAAGCCGATCCTATCAATCCAGCAAGTACAGTGAAGTTTGAGGCTGGAGTGGATTGTGTGAGCCTCCCAGTCTTTGGTGATGAAGGCCACTGAATATTTCCGTAGCTCCTTGCACCGTATGCTACCAACTCATCTAGACCCTGAACGGTCTCCGGATATCCCACGGGTATTTCGTCTGCCTGACGGTGCACAAAAACGGCACATCTCCCGTTTTCATAGTGAATTCGAATCCATACAAACTCGCTAAGCCACAAGATGAACCGTTCGTTCAGTTCTGCTGGAAATAGCGAGTTCTCTTCATCATTGCGGAAGACTTGCCATCCTTTCGCTTGGCATTCACTTAGGTATCCGATGATGTCATCGAGTTTTAACTGAGATACGGGACGAGTCGGAAATGGGTTGTTTGGAGTCATGGATCTAACCATAAGGCTCAACTAAGTTCAGGTTCATAAATTAAGAACTAAACCTCTAAATCATCCGCTGCTCGATCGCCCACCGAGCCAATTCTGTGCGGTTATGTAGACCCGTCTTGCCCAACATATTGCTCACATGACTTTCAACCGTGCGCTGACTCACGCTAAGGCTTTCCGCAATTTCTCGATTCGACATGCCCTTGGCAACCATCTGAATCACCCGCTGCTCCGTTGGCGTTAGCTCAACATCAAAAGGCACCTGAACCGAAACAGCCGTGCCCACATCAGGCCCTTGAGACTGACGCATCCGTAAAGACTGATTGAGAGATGCCTCAATTTGAGCCACCAGCTCATCTGGTTCAAATGGCTTCACCATATAAACATCCGCACCCTTACTCAAACCCGCCACCCGGTCTTGGATTTGCCCCTTTGCCGACAAAAACAAAATGGGGAGCCAGTTGGTTTGAGGGTTCTCCCGCACTTTTTTGACAAAGGTATACCCATCCATCTCCGGCATCATCACGTCACAGATGATCAGGTTAGGAATGTCTTTTTCGAGGGCTTTTAACGCGTCTCGACCATTTTTAGCCGTGACGACGTTATATCCCCTCAACTCTAAATAATCCTTGACGAGCAGCACAAGGTTGGGATCGTCATCGATCAACAGCAGCGTGTTGGGTTCGGTGGCGTGGGGGTCTTGCATTATTAGAGGTTCCGCAAATTGCAGTGATTCATTGTGCTTAGAATACCCGCTTACTCTAAAAACCCTTCATTGTCCTGCGAGATAGTACTGAAATCACTAAATTGGTATGACAGCAGCGGTTGAGGGGGCGTAACGGTGATATTCGCCTCAGCAAGCTGCTTTCTGGCGACGTCTACAGCCATCCAGATCGGCTGTAGAAGGGCGTCAAGGCCCTGCTGCGCAACGGCAGAAATTGTAAACAGGTGAGAATTACAGTAGGGCTGCAAATCTAAACGGAGTTGCTCTAGATCTTCTGGGGCGATCGCATCGGCTTTATTCAGCGCCACCACTTGAGGGCGCTCTGCCAGCCCATGCCCGTAGGCCAGCAGCTCCTGCTGAATCACCTGATAGTTTTGTAACGGTTCTAGAGCCGTCGCATCAATGAGATGCACCAAAACGTGGGTGCGCTCAATATGGCGCAAAAACTCATGGCCTAGGCCAGTCCCCGCATGGGCACCCTCAATCAACCCAGGGATATCTGCAAACACCACACCATCCCCACTCGGGTGAGGGACAACCCCCAAATTGGGCACAAGCGTTGTAAACGGATAGTCCGCAATTTTAGGCCGTGCCGCAGACAGCACCGAAATCAGCGTTGACTTACCTGCATTGGGCAGCCCAATAATGCCCACTTCCGCCAGCAGCTTTAGCTCTAGCCGAAGGCTGTGTTCTTCGCCTGGTAGTCCTGGTAGGGCATGTTCTGGCGCACGGTTGCGATTCGACAAAAAATGCTTATTGCCCAAACCACCTTTGCCCCCTTGAGCAATCACCAGGGTTTGATTCGGCTCAGTTAAATCCCCAATACATTCGTCCGTATCCA
The DNA here is from genome assembly GCA_031387975.1 of Acaryochloridaceae cyanobacterium OTE_75_metabat_521. Taxonomy (GTDB): domain Bacteria; phylum Cyanobacteriota; class Cyanobacteriia; order Thermosynechococcales; family Thermosynechococcaceae; genus JAAURS01. The sequence goes on from JANNDV010000192.1 coordinate 26,553, forward strand.
CGTCATAGATGACAGTTCCGCACGGAACATCCACAATCAAATCATCCCCAGAAGCCCCTGTTAAATTTTTGGGGCCACCCCGTGTTCCATCTTCCGCCGCAAAAATATGAACATATCTAAAATCTAAAAGCGTCTGGAGGTTAGAGACTGCCCGTAGAATCACCGCGCCCCCTTTGCCCCCATTGCCCCCTGCCGGGCCCCCTGTTGGCACATACTTTTCTCGGCGGAAGGCAACCATGCCATCTCCCCCCTTCCCGCCTTTAACATAAACTTCGGCCTGATCAATAAAGCGCATTGCAGTTATCTAAATTCCTGTTGTCCAACGAACATAAAGCGACACAAATCTATCGTTTCTAGACAAGGTCACTTTGGGAAACCCGTTGGAACTGACTAAGTGTGATATTCCCAATCTATAGTAGCGTTCAATGCTTTGCACTAAAAAGAGCTGAGAAAGCTCAGCTCATCATGACAAAAATTGCCTCAAATCGTTACGCTCTATCCAATCGACAGTTTATATGAATAACCCTCTCCCCTCTCCCCCATCCCCTCTCCCATAAAGGGCGAGGGGAGCTAGAATTAGCCCTTCTCCCCTGGTGGGAGAAGGGTAAAGCCTTTGGCTATAAGAAAGGGATGAGGGGGACAAGATTGATGCAAGAAATCTAATCAACAGCTTAAGGCAAAGCTTGAGCCGTAGATGCAGTTACAGGAGCGGGAGCAGCAGGGGCAGATCGACTGGCGCTGCTTAAAGCCTGATAGCTAATTTTTGAAATTTGGCGAATCAACTCCTGTGCTCTGGGGTCATTATGGGGTCGTTTAACAAATACGGTCGCAACGTAGCGCTGACCGTTGGGCATCCCAATAAGACCAGAATCGCCTACAGAGGGGCCAATATCTCCCGTTTTGTGGGCAATTGTAGATCCTGCTCCAAGGCCAGGCGGCAACAGAGTTTGAGTCACCGTTCGTCGCAGAATGTCTAGGGCCAAATCTCGACTGCGGGGCGTAAGCAAATCGCCTTGACCCAGCTTCAGCATAAGCGTAGAAAGATCTTTGGGCGTAACGGTATTGGTACCCTGCAAGTCTGGCAACGGATTGCGTAGATTGATTTGGGTTAGCCCCCAGCTTTTGAAGCGCTGATTGAGTGCCACAATGCCCCCTAGGCGATCAATCAACATATTGGTTGCCGTATTGTCGCTAATGGTGATCATTTGATCAACCGTTTCTAGGGCGCTATATTTGGTGCCAACAGGCTGGTACTGCATTACGCCAGACTCAGAGGCAATCAAGTCTTTGCGCATCACCAGCGGTTCATCTAGGCGAACTTGCCCAGCATCAACGGCCTGGAAAAACGCGACAAGAACGGGCAATTTAATGGTGCTTGCGGCAGAAAAGGGTTTGTCGCCAGACAGATCTAGGTAAGCGCCCGTCTCAGGGTTGTAAAAGAACATGCCCGCGACCAAGTCTTTCTGGGCTGCTGCGATCGCCTGAATTTTTGCTTTAGCGTCTTTTAACTCTTTGTCTGGGTTAAGAATCGGCAACGTTGCGGCAGTATCAAACGGCGTTGTGCCATTCACACCTTCAGAGCCTGATGCGTTCTTTTGGGACTGAAGTTTGCTGCTTGCCAAAGTTCCCGAAGGCGGCTCTGGGTGCAAAAGGGCGATCGCCGTCCCCGCAATGGTCGAAATGCCTAAGCCCAACAGGCTAAGCCGTAAAATATTCTGGATCCAGCTTGGCTTCCGCTGAGGACGAAAATTGTGTCCTTTTTTTCGAGTACCAGGGGCGATCGCAGGGACAGCGCTTAACCGGCTCACAGACTGAAGCTGCCGCCCATTCGATGAACGCGAAACAGAAGCCCGACTCCCTTGAGCAGATCGCTGAACCCGTAAGGTTGTCAAACCCTGTGCTGAACCTTGAGAGGCAGCAGTATAAACGCGCTGCTTTGCCACAGCATTTCTCGAAAGCGAGTCTTTCTGAGGCAGACCCTGCTGTGGTTGCTGGCGTCCCTTTCTCTGAGCAGCTTGTCGCCGCTGCTTTAAAAGCTGCCGCCGTTGTCCAACGCTAAGGGGTTTTCGAGCGTATTCTGACACTGCTATCTCCTTACTCTTTGGCACAAAACAGGCCACAAAATGACCCAAAAGGAAGAACTAAAACCTGTAAAACAGTGGCAGCAGAGGCAACACAGTGCTCCCAACCAACACGATCTAAATTCAGGTATCTTATCCGCTCACTGTACAACTCGTAACACTGTTCGTCAGCGACAGACTGTGAGACCTCATTCTATAGATCTCTCCTCATTGTGACTAGAGGGAAATGAAAATTTCGTTCGCAACTGCTTAACCTTCCAACTGCACCGTCTTTTTGACTCAAAATGCATTTGCGTCTGAAGCCCTTAGAATAAGTTGACAGAACAGCCGAAAAACCTCAAACTGTGAGGTGAAATTTCAGATATTCTATTGAGTCAATGCCAGCCCATTACCAAGGCGCTTTACTCAATAGACAACAGAACAGAACATTAGCCCCATAGCCCATTCCATCGCTATTGAGAGACTAAACATCCGTTTTGTATTCGCTAAGCGGGGGTCAAGATCAATTTATCTAAAACTGCGGTTATTTGTGTGGTGTTTGAAGGAGCGACAACAGAATGCTGAATGCCGTTGACTTAGGTGGTCGGCCCTTTCACTTTATCGGGATTGGTGGGATCGGCATGTCTGCCATCGCTCACATTTTAACCAAACGCCAGCTTCCGGTATCCGGCTCAGATCTGCGCGACACTAACATTACGCAAAAACTTCAGACGCTCGGTGCCCAGGTTTTTAGGCAGCAAACGGCTGAAAACCTCGACTATTTTCAGCAAACTCAGCAAACTGAACCCGCAACGGCTATCAAAACCGCCCTGCTGCCCCAGGTCATTTGCTCAACAGCCATTCAGCGCAGCAACCCCGAATACCAGGCTGCGGTTCGCTTAGGCTGCCCCATCTTTCATCGCTCTGATGTATTGGCAGCACTCATCAATGAATCGGCTAAAAGCGTCGCAGTAGGTGGAACCCACGGTAAAACAACCACAAGCAGCCTGATTGGATATGTCTTGGTTCAGGCTGGCTTAGACCCGAGCATTGTGGTAGGCGGAGAAGTCGCAGCATGGGAGGGCAATGCCAGAGTTGGTCAGAGTCCGTACCTGATTGCGGAAGCCGATGAATCTGATGGGTCTTTGGTCAAGTTTCATTCTCATATTGGCGTGATTACCAATATTGAATTAGACCATCCCGATCACTACGCAACGCTAGATGAAGTCGTTCAAATTTTCCAGGCGTTTGTAGACCACTCTCAGCACGTCGTTCTCTGTATTGACTGCGAAAACACCCGTACTCGCATCATTCCTCAATCTGCACAAGATTCTTCGACCACCTACAGTCTTAATCCAGCGCTAAACGCAGACTATACGGCAGATGCCATTGTCTATGGGTCAACGCAGACTGCTGCTGACATTTATGAGAAAGGCCAGCTTCTGGGTCGGCTGAAATTTGGGCTACTGGGCTGCCATAACCTCAGCAATGCCTTAGCGGCGATCTCCGTTGGACGACGCCTAGGCATATCCTTTGAAGCCATCGCCGCCGCACTCTTGACCTTTGAAGGCGCAAGACGCAGATTTGAAAATCGCGGAGAGGCCAGCGGCATCTGTTTTATTGATGACTACGCCCACCACCCCAGCGAAATTCGGGCAACACTCTCTTCAGCGAAACTGCGTACCGCTCAACAAGATGGCATTCCGGTTGACTACAAAAGAGTTGTAGCAGTTTTTCAACCCCATCGCTATAGCCGTACCCTTACCTTTTTAGAAGAATTTAGTCAGGCGTTTAGCGACGCTGATTGCGTGATTGTCACCGATGTCTATAGCGCTGGAGAACCGAAGCCACCTGGCATGGATAGCGGGGGCGTTGCAGCGGCGATCGCAGAGCATCACAGCACCGTTTCCTACCAAGCAACGCTTACAGATGTCGCCACCCACCTTAAATCCACCCTTAAACCTGGCGACCTTGTGGTGTTTCTAGGCGCTGGCGATCTTAACCGCATTATTCCTGAAGTACTCAGCTATTTCCAGCAGCAGTCATCCACCCCAGATCGTGCAGAGGTCGCCCTGCGATGACCGTCACCCAATTCGAGCGCCTCTACCTCCCCTCTGGGGACTGCTACCTAGAACCCCATTTCAGACTGGCAGACTTAACCACCTACCGAGTGGGCGGTCCTGCCGAATGGTTTATTGCGCCACATTCCGTAGAACAGCTTCAGGCCAGTGTGCAGTGGGCTGCCAGCGAAGGGCAGCCCATTACGGTACTGGGCGCAGGCTCCAACCTGCTGATTAGCGATCATGGACTCCTCGGTCTGGTTATTTCAACACGCCATCTTCGAGAGCAAGCGTTTTTTGAAGAAACGGAGCGCATTACCGTCGCCGCAGGCAAGCCCTTACCTCGTCTCTGTTGGCAGTTAGCAAAACAAGGCTGGGCAGGACTAGAGTGGGCCGTTGGCGTTCCTGGCACTATTGGGGGCGCAGTGGTCATGAATGCGGGTGCCCACGGAGAATCTATTTCTGACTCACTTATAGAAGCACTCATTCTCAAACCAGACGGAACGCTACAAACGCTCTCTAACACCGAGCTAAACTATAGCTATCGTTTTTCAATGCTTCAGGGGGGGCAAAACGTTGTCCTTAGCGCAACCTTTGCCCTTAAAGCAAAGCAAGATATAGAGACTGTACAAGCGACCACAGAATCGCACCTCAACCATCGGCTCACCACCCAACCCTACGAACTTCCTAGCTGCGGCAGCGTCTTTCGCAATCCACTCCCTAAAACCGCTGGCTGGCTGATTGAAGACGCTGACTTAAAAGGGTTTACGATTGGTGGCGCTCAGGTTTCGCCCAAACACGCCAACTTTATCGTCAACCTAGGAGGTGCAAAGGCCTCCGACATCTACAACCTCATCTTCCATGTCCAAAAAACGATTGAAGCGCGTTGGGCATTAAAGCTACATCCTGAAGTTAAAATTTTAGGGAATTTTGATTAAGCGGCTTGCGCAAGTATCATAGAACCAGAGCCTGCACAAAAACTTGCTGCGCTCAATAACGCTTAAGATTGACAACTAACCCCATTTAAAGACAACGAACTATGTCACAAGGACAGGGATTTGGATTTGGCCTCGGCAAGATGAAAGAACTTGCTGACGCAATTAAAAAGGCTCAAAAGGTTCAAGAAGGTGCTAAGCAGCTCCAAGAAGATCTTGAGCAAATGGAAATTGAAGGCGAATCCGGCGGCGGACTCGTTAAAGTTGTCATGAGCGGCAACCAAGAGCCAATTCGGGTCGAAATTTCTGAGCAAGCCTATGGCGAAGGACTCGAAGTTCTGACAGATCTTGTGTCTGCCGCCATGAAAGATGCTTACGTCAAATCCACAGACACCATGCGCGTAAGAATGGAAGACCTGACAGCCGGTCTTAACTTGCCTGGGCTAACAGGCTGATCGGCCAACCGCGAGTCAATTTATTGCACCCAACAGACTCAAACCGAACTGAGTTTTATTTCTTAACTCCATAAAAAACGATTGAGCCAATTTGACAGAGTGGTGCATAGCTCGGTATAGTTATCATTTGGAAGAAAAAACAGTAATCTGTAAGATAAGCTAGTAGTCTCAACCCATGCCCACAATTCAGCAACTCATCCGTAGCGAACGCGAAAAAGCGATCAAGAAAACAAAGTCACCCGCGCTTAAGAGCTGCCCACAGCGCCGTGGTGTTTGCACTCGTGTGTATACAACAACGCCCAAAAAGCCTAACTCAGCGTTACGAAAAGTTGCCAGGGTTCGGTTGACATCGGGCTTTGAGGTAACGGCCTACATTCCTGGAATCGGGCATAACCTTCAAGAACACTCTGTCGTCATGATCCGTGGTGGGCGAGTCAAAGACCTCCCGGGCGTTCGCTACCACATTATTCGCGGAACTTTAGATAC
>JANNDV010000213.1:0-12287 GCA_031387975.1 Acaryochloridaceae cyanobacterium OTE_75_metabat_521
AGTAGGTATTGCAGATATTTTAGGATTTACAGACTATACTCTTGAATTATTAGAGTACCTAATGCTTAAGCATGAGTTGAATGAGCTTTATGATTTCTCGGCTGTAATCATGGATGGTTTTTCTAAAATGGAAGGCATGACCCAGGAAGATCTTAGTCAACTCCCTGTGATTCAACGAATTTTGAGTACATCTGGCGGTAAGCATTTTCCATCTCACGGGTAAATTGCTTTGCATTCCAGAGTGGAGAAGTATGTCGAGATTGCTTTAATTTCCAGGAGACCTGTTGGCGCAGTTGCTCGTCTTGACCAAAGCGGACACCCCAATCAATATATTCTTCATCAGTCCAAGCAATCCCTTCCATTACACCTACATTCATTAAAAAGGCGTAGCTATTGCGGGCTGAAAACTGTTGCCCTACCCGTGTTACAAGCGGCACACCTGCCCATAGGGTTTCTAGGGTTGTTGTCGCCCCATTATAGGGATAGGTATCTAACACGATATCTGCAATTTGAATATTAGCTCTGTGGGTAAATTCATCTTTCATAAGAGGTAAAAATTTTAGTCGGCTAGGCTCTACACCTAGTTCATTAGCAATTTCTATGAAGAAATCACAAAGAGTATTTTGATCACCTATTCCTTTGATCAAGAAATAACTGTTAGGTACCTGCTTAATAATTTGTAGCTGCAAACGAATGGTGTCAGGATTGCGTTTAAGACCTGATTGACTACTCCAGTAAACAATACTATTTTCAGGAATTTCCAAGTCCGATCTCTGAATGCTTGGGATGCCGATCTCAAATCCATCTACCGCAATATAAGTTGAAGGAAGTCGCCAAATCTTTTCTTGATAGTGTTCTTGAGCATCATCAGCTAAAACGTAGGGATCTGCAATAAAGTAATCAATAGAAGGTATTCCTGAGGCATCATAACCTAACCAAGTAGCCTGAATTGGCGCTGGCTTGAGTGCCATAATATTGCAGGTTTGATCTAAAGTTATGCTATCTAAATCAACTAAAATATCAAGTTCATCTTCACGTATAATTTCAGCACATTCTTCAATTTCGTTTGGTAAATATCGTACTGCATCTACATTATGTGCAAACCAAGCCTCAAAAAAATCGTTACCAGGTCGCTGATTTGTGTGATAAATGAATAACTCAAATTTATCGCGATCATGATACTGAAATAGCCAGCGACAGAGCCATCCAACAGAATGAACTCGAAATGTGTTGCTGATGTAGCCAACTTTTAAGCGTTTAGTAAAATCTTTAGTCTTCTTTGGTAAAATCTTAAAAGCATTTGGAGCATTAGTCTGAAGATTTCTAAGGAATAGTGCTCCTACTTGATTTTGAATTTGACGATTGTTTTTTATATCATCTTTTAAATATAAAAAAAGACCTGTAATAATAATTGAGAATCGGATTGAATTAAGAGGTAGACTATTTGAATTACCTTCAATCAAGCTAGAGATCATCGATCTCATTTTTTTGCTGATATCTGGTATTTCATTCCAGTCTCCAGCTCTTGTAATTGACTGAAAAAGAACACAGGCCGAGAAAAATTGTGTTTCTGGTGTTGTGCATCGTTGATAGAAGTTTTTCGCCTCTGCTACAGCTTCAGGAAACTGCTGACATTCAATATGAAATCTAGGCAAATAACCTAGTGCAACTAGGTTATTTGCATCATATTGAAGACATAGCTTAATGAGCGCAATTGCAAAGGGCGTTAGCCTTCTTTTGAAAGCTAGATCTGCCGCCGAAATGTTTATAATTTCACACCACTGTTCGAGAGATGGGAAATGAGATATGCAGGCTTCGGCAAATAATAAAGTTTCTTCTGCTGGAAATTGTAAAACCTGTTCTAATACTGGTAACAGAATACATAAATCAACTGAACCTGAATTAGACTGGAGTAATTGGATAGCATTGTACTCCTGTAAAAATGATTCAGAAAACTCATTAAGCTTGAGTGATAAATCTATAAGACAGACTATATTTGTAAGATTTTCAGGTTCAAATTCACGAAGGTGCTGACGAATTGCCCAAGCTTCTTGCAGTTGATTAAGCTCACTCAATCGTACTGATTCTGAAATTAATGCTTGAACTAAGCTTTGAACAATATCTTCGGGATTTTCAGCTTTTTGTTCTGCAATAGCACTCAGCCAAATGAGTTGCGCAGTTTCTTCTTCTCGTTGTAAAAGATAGGATAGCCCAAGGTACCAGTAATTACTCAAATCATCAGGTGTTGCCTGAATTGCTTCTTCAAAAGCCTGTATGGATTGAGAATATTTTCCTTCAGTCCATAATGTTCTGCCAGAATCCTGTAAAGCATTTATATTCATATTTATGAAATAAAAAGTTGTACCTTGACAATAGGATTGATTCCCACAACTGTAGGTTTCATGACAGCCATTTAATTATACAGGTATCTTATTATCTAGGACTGATTCAGTCCAGTTAAGGATATTCAATGCATGTAACTATATCGTTCTAATCTTCGTCAATTAGATTACTACATGCTTTAATTCTTCTGGACTTATAGCGTCTTTCTAAAATAAACCAAACCCAGAACTTTTGGGCTTGGTCATAAAAGCCATCAATCAGTTCATATATACCCGATGGCCTTCATAACTGAAACTAATCTTCTCGGCATGAGCAACTGATTGAAACACACCATATATTTAATTTGTGCGCTCTACGGGCTTACTGAAGACGAGTACCACCGTTACAGGTCGTTGCATTAGTTGGCACTGCTAAGTTACCGCCTGAAGCTACAGTGTTTGTGCTTTCACAGACTATTTGAGAAAAAGTATCTCCATTTTGGTTAACCAAGGCTGAATAAGCCTTCAACCCAGCTTGTGTAGTAACTGCCTGTGCGGTAGCTTGAGTGGTAGTTGCACCAGCGGTAACGGCGTAGGTATAGAAGTTGCCAGAAATTTTGGCATCTAGATTAGTCAAGGCGCTAGAAAAAATATTATTCTCTAAACGATAGGCTTGCTGAGAGCGGTTGATAGTACCCAGCATTGACTTTGCTTCTGATGCTCTAGTTTTTGCTGCCTGATTTAGATAGCTAGGTAGTGCAATAGCGCTCAAAATGCCTAAAATTACAATACAAACTAGTAACTCTATGAGTGTAAATCCTCTATCAGTTCCAGTAGGCTTAACCTCTGTATGGAACTTAATTTTTCCCACGCTCATGTTAAACTTTTCTCTCCCCCCTGAAAAGTTTCTATATTTAGTTTCATAAAAAGCCACCAGACATACATCTACTGCCTGGTGGCTTTCATGATTTAAGCTAGTCCTGTCGGCAGATCAAATCATTGGGATACACCATATGATTTGATCTGTGCGCTCTACAGGCTTACTGAATACGAGTACCACCGTTACAAGTCGTTGCATTGGTTGGCACTGCTAAGGTACCGGCTGAAGCTACAGTGTTTGTGCTTTCGCAGATGATTTGAGAGAAGGTATCTCCATTTTGGTTGACCAAGGCTGAAGAAGCCTTCAACCCATCTTGGTTAGCAGCTGCCTGTGCAGTAGCTTGAGTGGTGGTTGCACCAGCAGTAACGGTGTAGGCATAGAAGTTGCCAGAAATTTTGGCATCTAGGTTAGTCAAGGCGCTAGAAAAAATATTGTTTTCTAAGCGGTAGGCTTGCTGAGAACGGTTGATGGTACCGAGGCTAGACTTGGCTTCAGAACCACGCGCTTTACCAATTTGGTTCAAGAAGCTGGGCAGTGCAATAGCAGCCAACACACCAACGATGATGATAACAACTAGAAGTTCGATGAGTGTGAAACCTTCGTTGCCTTTCTTTTTGCTGATGAGGTTTTGAAGAAATTTGGCTTTGAATTGAGAATTCATGGTGCTTGCTCTCTTGGTTTGAAGTATTAGGTTTGAGATGTATTGTTTGCTCCCATTTATAACTTACCCAGCCTTTTCAGCTTTCATATCACGGGTTTTTAAGTTCAGTATTTCTACGGACAAAGAATAATGCCGACGACCCAAAAAATCCCCTCCTCGGAGGGGTGCCCAAAGGGCGGGGTGGGTTTAGGTGGAGCGCAATTGACCAATAGCCTTCCTCTGCTTGACTCTGCCTCTCCAATCAGATCTAGCAGGAATCACGTTGCAGTTCATGCTGGTGAGAATACTAACGCTTGCGGGTTCAGCTTAACTTTTTGGTACAGAAAGGACGGGTTAGATGCAAACACTAGACCCACCCCGCCCTTCGGGCACCCCTCCTCGGAGGGGATTTTTATGGGGGGTGATGGTAAATCCAGGTTTTGATTGTTTGCAAAACAGACTGGGTTTGGTGGCAGACTTGAGACTCACGAAAACGCAAAAACCGAACCCCTAACGACTCCAGACGGGCTTGCCTCACAAAATCATTCTGCTGAGCTACTTCACTATCGTGGCTACTGCCATCCACCTCGATTGCCAGCCGCAGTCGCTTGCAATAGAAATCAACAATGTACGCATCAATCGGACGCTGACGGTCAAAATCTAAGCCACACATTTGCCGCTTCTTCAAGTGCTGCCATAAAATCACCTCTCCTGGCGTCATATTGCGGCGCAACTCCCGCGCCAGCTCCTTAAGGTGCGGCTGATAAGGAATAAAGTACGTCTCCCTCTCCAAAATCCCCTCCTCGGAGGGGTGCCCAAAGGGCGGGGTGGGTTCAGGTGTCTGCATCCAACCAATCTTATGTAATGGTGTCTGGATTTATCCCCTGCTCTCTCAACAGTGCCTCTAAATGTTCTAATCGTTGCTGCACTTGCTCTTTAGCCTGCCGTTCTTGCTCTGTCGCTTGCTGAGCCTGTTCTTTAGCCTGTCGCTCCGCCTCTTCTGGCAACGGGACAATCTGCCCTTCCGCACTAAACCAGCGCAGTTGCCCCTCATGGATACCTAGAAAGAGCTGAAGCTGATCGCTCCATAACCATCCATTATTGGTAGAGGCTAATGCCTCATATCGACCATCCACCAGATGAAACCCCGCAAACTCCATCGTTTGGGGATGAAACCAGAAGTAATTGGGCACTCGCCACACATTTTGATACAGGTCTTTTTTAGCGCCTTTATCTACCATTGCTGTTGCGCTAGACAGTAGCTCAATCACTACATTGGGGTACTTTCCCCCTTCTTCCCAGACCGCCCAACTGCGTCGGTCTTTCTTTTCTGCACCCAGCACCACAAACACATCTGGCCCTCGAAAGTCTCGCTTTTTGAGCTGCTGTTCGTTGTAGTACACCGTCAGGTTGCCAGAGATATAAAAGTCTGGGCGATCTTGCCACCCATATTTCAGCAGACGAATCAATAGGTCAATCTGGTTGCGGTGAAAATCAGTTTCCAAGGGTGGCTCATCGCTATCGAGTTGGGTAGGAGGCCACTGTATGTCGTCGGCGATCGCATCAGAGATCTCCTCACTCACCGAGGGGGGATTGGCATCAAGACGAACCATTGCAGGACGCTCCAGAAGAACCATTTTCAGTATAGTCGAAGGGAGATTGAGAAATTTTTCGTCGTTTAGTCTCTATGATTATTTTATTTGGCAACATGCTGTTTCCAGATCACGGAAGGTTGCCCCTTCAGCAAATGCCCGTTTTTATGGCAGAAGATGAGGGCCTATGTACCCATTTCAAATTTCATAAACATAAGCTGATTCTGATTCTTGCTGCCATGCGTCATCATCGAGATGCCCTGCGTGAGAAGGGTGTAACGGTCGAGTACAGCGAACTGACGGTTGAGGGGGTGTCGCCCACCTACGAACAAAATCTTTGGCAGGCAGTCCAAAAATACGGCGTATCAGAACTGCACACCTATGAAGTTGAAGATCACGGAATGCGCGATCGCCTCCAAACCTTTTGCATCACCCACAGCCTCAAACTCATCACCTACGATAGCCCCCTGTTTCTGACCACCCACAGCCAGTTTCAGGACTACCGAAGTCGCTATAAACGCCTGTTCATGGGCGACTTTTATAAAAGTCAGCGGCGGCGACTCGATATCTTAGTCGATAAAGCAGGCGAACCAGAGGGTGGTCAGTGGAGTTATGACGAGCAGAACCGTAAGCCCCTGCCTAAAAAAATTGAGGTGCCGCAGGTTACTTTCCCCACTCAAACCCAGCATGTCAAAGCTGTAGGTGCCTTGATTGAGGCTAAGTTTCCAGACCATCCGGGTCAGAGCGCAAACTTTTGGCTGCCCGTTACCCACAAAGATGCCTTGGTTTGGCTCCATCAGTTCTTGACGGAGCGCTTTGTTCACTTTGGGCTGTACGAAGATGCACTCTCAACCCAAGAACCCTTCGTCTTTCACTCTGTCATTTCCCCCATGCTGAATCTTGGCATTCTGACCCCCCAGGAAGTGGTTGAGGCGGCGCTAGACTATGCGGCTAATCACGTGATTCCCCTCAACTCCCTAGAAGGGTTTATTCGGCAAATCATTGGATGGCGGGAGTATATTCGAGGGGTGTACCATGCGATCTCCCCCACCCAACGCCAGCAAAACGTCCTGAAGCATACGCGGCAGCTCACGGCGGATTGGTATAACGGCACCACGGGCTTAGATCCCGTCGATCGGGTGATCCGGCGCGTACAGGAACGCGGCTGGGCGCACCACATTGAGCGTCTAATGGTGATGAGTAACGCTATGCTGTTGGCAGAAGTGCATCCTGACGGAGTGTTTCGCTGGTTTATGGAGCTGTTTGTGGACAGCGCCGACTGGGTGATGGTACCCAATGTTTACGGCATGGGGCAGTTTGCCGATGGTGGTCAGATGATGACGAAGCCCTATATGTCGGGTTCTAACTACCTTAATAAGATGGGTGATTACGTCAAGGGCGATTGGTGTGAGGTCTGGGATGGCCTGTACTGGCGCTTTGTAGACCGCAAAAAGGATATGCTGACGCGCAACCCCCGCCTGTCGATGATGGTGAAAACCCTAGACAAGATGGATTCTGGACGGCGGCAGAAGATTTTTGCAAAGGCAGAGGCGTTTATTCAGTCTAAAACGGCTGAATAAACGCTACTTTATTTTATAGGGTGTAACTCCCCATTTCCTTTGGGAAGACCATAGCTTGGATTTTTTAACACTCTGCATTACCTCCCGTTCGGCAACGCTCACGGCAACGCTTTAATCCCCTCCTTATTAAAGCCACTGTGTACACACAGGTATTAAAGTCTTCCTTTATCAAAGGTTTTGCCATATCTGATCCATCAATCCCCTCCTGGGAGGGGTGCCCGTAGGGCGGGGTGGGTTAGTCAGTAGCGCCATGACTAACCCACCCCTGCCCCTCCCAGGAGGGGATTGATGAACTGGTCAATAGCAAGAATTCTGGCTGAGGGAAGATTTCAGGCTTGCAGACACAACATAGCCGAGATAAGAGAAGGGCTAGGGAGGGGTAGTGCAAAACGTCAATTCTTATAGCTGAATTGAGATTGTATATGCCTCTAAAGCCTTCGGATCTTTTACAGATTCTGGATCAAAAACAGTCAGAATTTTCGCAGTTTTATCACGATGCATCTGCGACCTATCAAGCCTATCGCCGTGCCCTGCGTAAAGTTTCGGCGCAGTCTGACCCGTACATTGCCGACATTTTGTCAGATCATGCCCACCCTGGGGCGCGTCCCCTAGAAACCTTGGGCAAATACCCAAACTGGATTGTGCCCTCAAAGCTCAAGTGGTCTAACCGTGAGGAAAGTTTGGAATGGGTACGCGATCGCCTCACCAACATCATCACCTTTGCGGTAGATGGCTCTCAGATTTTCCCTACCAAAGACGTTGCACCCCCCATTGCCCTTGTGCAGGTGGGCTGGTTTGAGAACTCCCATTCTGATGAGGGGATCTACGACAAAAACGTGCGCCTTAGCATCATGACCCCCGCCGAACTCCAGGTGCAGCGCAACGGGCGCTCCCTCGATCGCCAGGTGAGTATGCGTCGGTTTGAGATGGAGGTGACGCGCGCCATTGAGTTTATTGAAGACCATGCCGGATGCCAAACGTGTTTGGTCTTTTTTGATGGTTCACTCATTGCCACCTTTGCCGAAGCCTTTGACTTTGAATGCCGCGCCTTTTATGCCCAGCAGTACGTCAACCTGCTACGCGCCAGCGAACAGTACCGAGTGCCCCTAGTGGGCTATATCGACACCTCCCATGCCTGTGACCTGATTCAAACCCTACGGTGCCTAGAGAGCCTGCCCGAAACTACAACGCTGAACGACGCGCAGCTTTTAACTTCTGGGATGCAGTGGGGCGATCGCACGCCCTTGTTTCTGTGCGATCGCCCTGGGGATGCCTGGGGGCAGGGCATCTTGGCAGAGTATGAAGAACAGGCCACCCGCGTTAGCTTTACCTACCTCAAAGCCAACGATAACCCACCCGTTCGCCTAGAGTTTCCCCGCTGGATGCATGAGACAGGCTTAATCAACACCGCCTTAGACTACGTCCGGGGCGAAATTATTATCGGCAATGGCTACCCCTACGTCATTGAAACTGCTGACCAAGTTGCGGTACTGCAAGCCGAAGACCGTCAGCTTTTCTATCGCCTGCTCCAAGAATGGGCCGAAAAAGCTGACATCAATTTCCGGTTCTCCCGCAAAATGGTGAGCAAGCTTTTGCGCCGTCGCTAGGCCATTTATCATCCACGTAGGGGCGAAAGGCCTTGCGCCTCTACGGCGTTGCATTCTAAAGCGTACTATACTGAGAGAAATAGTAAATTTTTGTAACAAAGATGGCGAACCCAACGCTCCAAGAAATTTCGCAGCAGCTCGACAGCGACAGTACCCGCGATCGCCGTTTAGCCTTGGTTGCGCTGCGAGATGTAGCCCCCATTGATGCGGTTCCCCTGATCAAGAAAGTTTTGAACGACCCCAGCCTCGATATCCGCTCGATGGCGGTGTTTGCCCTCGGCATTAAGCAAACCCCAGAGTGCTACGACATTTTGCTCAAGTTGCTCGACGACAGCGACTACAGTATCCGAGCCGCCGCCGCAGGTGCCTTAGGCTATTTGGCCGATCAGCGTGCCTTTGAACCGTTGGTGCGCACCTTTATGGAAGACACCAACTGGCTGGTGCAGTTTAGCGCTGCGGTTTCGCTCGGCAATCTCAAAGACCCTCGCGCCCGCGACACTTTGGTGAGAGCGCTTGATAACGAAGCCGTGGTGATTCAACAGGCTGCGATCGCCGCCCTCGGTGAAATTAAGGCCATTGATGCCGTAGAGCACATGCTGCGCTTTGCCCAGTCCGAAGACTGGCTGGTGCGTCAGCGCCTTGCCGAGGCACTGGGGAATCTGCCCTCGCCTAAGACCGCGTCAGCACTCAAATACCTAAGCAAAGACGAACACCCCCAAGTTTCAGCGTCAGCGGTGATTTCGCTTCAGCGTTTGGGAAAAGAACCTGCCTAAACGCCTATCAATTCATAATCCACTGCTCTAGAAACATCATCACCTGAGCTGCAAGGTCGATTTGAGTCGCCTTTTCAATCCCTTCCAATCCTGGGGAGGCATTGACTTCTATCACTAAAGCCCCCTGCTGTGTTCTCAGCAAATCAACCCCTGCAATTTGTAGCCCAATAGCCTGGGCGGCTGCCACGGCGATCGCCGTTTCCTGCTCTGTCAGCTCAACCGGATGTGCCGTCGCGCCTCGATGCAGGTTGGCTCTAAATTCACCAGGTGGCCCCTTGCGCTGAATCGCCGCCGCCACCTGGTTGCCAATGACAAAACAGCGCAAGTCTTCTCCACGGGCTTCGTCAATGCATTCTTGCACCAGCACGTCAGCATCCACCCCGCGAAACGCTTCAAACAGAGCGCGGGCAGTTTGGAGGGTTTCCGCCAGCACCACCCCAATGCCGTGACTGCCTTTCAATAGCTTAATCACCACTGCTTTAGAATTCATGCAAGATAGCACGGTCTCAATGTCCTTACAGGCATAGGTAAAACCCGTAGCAGGCATCGGAATCCCTTTGCGGGTAATCTGTTGGTAGCAGTGCAGCTTATCTCTAGCACAGGCGATCGCATCTGCGGAGTTCAGCACGGGTACCCCCATCAATTCAAGCTGACGTACCACGGCAGTGCCGTAGACGGCCTTTCCAGGGCCAATACGCGGAATGGCGGCATCAAATGGGGGGCAGCGCTGACCCTTGTGCCACAGTTGAGGGCTTTGGGTATGAAGCGTAATGGCGCAACGCAGAAAATCAATCACCTGAACCTCATGTCCGCGTTCTAGACCTGCTTCCAAAAGGCGACGGGTCGAATACAGCGAAGCATCTTGAGATAAAATTGCAACTTTCATAATTCGTTAACGAAAAAGTTAACCGAACAAAACGAGGGCAACGCCGCCTCTGTGCAGTGTATCGGCGGCATCCCTAAGATTGCAATCTGCCTCAGGTTTAATTCAATCTGTTCAACCCTCACACGATGATGGAAACCCCTAAAAGACCCCAATGGTGAACGATACCTCTTTAACCCTAAATCTTCTAACCCCCGAACATACCCTAGACCTAGGCCAACAGCTAGGTCATCTGCTCACTGCCGGAACCATCTTGCTTTTAGACGGAGACTTAGGCACAGGTAAAACCACGCTGACCCAGGGGTTGGGGGCTGGTCTCGGCATCACGGACGCCATTGTTAGCCCCACCTTTGCACTGATTCATGAATATCCTGAAGGCCGTATTCCGCTGTATCACT
The DNA here is from genome assembly GCA_031387975.1 of Acaryochloridaceae cyanobacterium OTE_75_metabat_521. Taxonomy (GTDB): domain Bacteria; phylum Cyanobacteriota; class Cyanobacteriia; order Thermosynechococcales; family Thermosynechococcaceae; genus JAAURS01. The sequence goes on from JANNDV010000213.1 coordinate 10,675, forward strand.
TTGACCTATATCGCCTTACTCCTCTTGAAGTTCACGATCTATACCCAGAACACTACTGGTTCGGGCTAGAAGTGCCCCTCGGCATTACTGCCATTGAATGGTCTCAACGACTGGCAGCTTTGCCAGAAAATTATCTAAATATTGAGCTAAGCCACACACATCAGGGCAGAATCGCCGTCTTGAGGGTCTCTGGGCTTGTTCAGCATTGGCACGAGGTCAGGCAGAGTCTTACCACTGGAAGTTTTATAACTCAATCCCCCACCGTCTAACACCACTAAAGCCTTTGATTCTCAATAAGAAGACCTTCTTGAAAATGCCCATTGAATTAGTGTAGGCTTGTCAATAAGCAAACTTTATTGCGAAGTAGCACGATGTATACTTCAAACTCACTAAAATCCGAACTCAATGAAAAAGGATGGCGGCTCACTCCCCAGAGAGAAACCATCCTTAACGTGTTTCAGAACCTCACCGAAGGAACCCACCTGAGCGCTGAGGATCTTCATAACAAGCTCCAAGAACAGGGCGACCCCATTAGCCTTTCTACGATTTACCGTACGGTTAAGCTCATGGCGCGGATGGGTATCTTACGCGAACTTGAGTTTGCTGAAGATCATAAGCATTACGAAATTAATCAGCCCTACCCGAATCACCATCACCACCTCATTTGTGTGAAGTGTAATCGAACCATTGAATTTAAGAGCGAATCTATTCTCAAGGTGGGTTCTAAAACAGCAGAAAAAGAGGGCTTTCACCTGCTCGACTGCCAGCTTTTGATTCACGCCATTTGCCCAAAGTGTCAGCGCTCTATTTTGCCTGACTAGGGTTTCTACAGGGTTGGGTCTGAGAGATTGTTCTGATTAGGCGATCGCCTCTCCATCCATACGACTAATCACAACCACCGCAGGCCGAGGGGGTTTAGTGGTATCTGGGTTCGGCCAGTTAGATCCAATCGGAACCTGACGGGTTTGGACAAAATCCTTGCCGTCTGTGGTCTTCATCGCAAAAGGTCGGCTTTGAGATGCCTGCGCTTTACGAATACCGTTGACTTCTCCTGGGTGTTGAATCGAAAGAAATAGCGTCTTTTGGTCAGGGCTAAAAAATGGCCCCGTTGTTTCGCATTCCATTGGCCCTACCCCAAACAAATGTGCCTTCCCTGCGTCTTTACCGCGTGTGGGGATAAACCAAATTGCGTTATTGCCATAAAGTCCCCGCAGGTTTGACTGACTCACGGGCTTATCTACATCCAAACGAGTCGGGATGGCCTTGTTGAGCTTATCGCTAGACATATCGTTGACCATCCATAGGTTGCCAGTCCGGTCAAACAGCAGATTGTCTGGGTTGGCAAAGCCAAGGCCGCCTTCCGCTGGCTCCCCGCCCGTTGCCAGCATTGACCAGCGAAAGGTAAGAGCAGCAGGGTCTGCTTTGTCTTCGACTAAATGCATAATAAAGCCATATTCATAGGGCGTTTCGCCCTTAGGCCCTTTGAAAATTGCGGGGTCTACACCACCATCACTGCCTGGGGTGCCGGAGGTAAAAGCGATGTACAACGAGCCGTCCGGCGCAATATCGGTATCTTCAGGGCGGGCGGTTGCCGTTGCGCCAACCGCATTTCC
>JANNDV010000234.1:0-19354 GCA_031387975.1 Acaryochloridaceae cyanobacterium OTE_75_metabat_521
CCGTGCTTCAAACGTAGAGCGTAAGCCGCCATTGGGGAAGGAAGATCCATCCGGCTCACCCTGCACCAAAACCTTGCCAGCAAATTCTGTTAAGACCGATCCGTCACTCTGCACCGAGATAAAGCCATCGTGCTTCTCGGCAGTGGCGTTAGTCATGGGATAAAAGACGTGGGCGTAGTAGAGCGCACCTTTAGCAATCGCCCAGTCTTTCATGGCAGAAGCAACCACCCCTGCGACAGAAACATCCAGTTTGCCGCCCGTTTGAATTGTTTTTTTAATGGACTTAAAGACGTCCTTGGGCAGGCTTGCCTGCATTTTGCTGAGCGTAAAAACATCCGTTGCCCATAGGGCTTCTAATCTCTGGGGGATTTTGGACGGCAGTGGCTTGCGATCAGTAACCTGAGCAACTGCCTGAACGCGCAATTCGTGACTCATCTTTGTTTTTCTCCCTCTGATGCCATAACCAGTGATAATACTTCGTCAGTCTTGAACAAAATGTGACAATAGTAACGGTTTGAAGATGAAAACTATGCGTGGGCAGGTTGACAAAACGAGCTGTGATAGGCGGTCTTTTGTGGGATCGCTGCGTTGATGTCAGCTCATTTCTTTGACATTAGGGTTTAAAAGACTTAAATAGATTTAATATCCGCAGTTGTGGCGCAAAGCAGACACGCACTGGGTCAGAATTAATCTGCTGATTTGATTTTACAGAATTACACAGAGCCTCAGCCCATACCTTTTCTAATTTTTAGGCCAAGACAGCCCCTATGCCAGATTCATTTAGTTCTCAGCTCTCTGAAAACGTTTTAACGCGAGAAGACAATACGCTGCTGTTAGAGTCCGTTACGCAAGGGGACACAGCAGCCCTGCAAAAGTTTTTAGACCTGAGACTTATGAATTATAAGGTTAGGGTTGTTGAAATTGAGATTCGCCAAGCGCGACTACAGCTCAGCCTTTCGGGGGCTGTGGTTCCTGAACAGAATGTGTTTGAGCCACTGCTTCAAAGCTGGATTGCGCCACTTGAGCTTGCCAACATTTCAACTGTTGAGCTGTATGGACAAAGAGATGGCTCAGATTTACCCTTTTGGCGTTCTTCTTTTAGCCCTAGCGATTTTGAACTCAATCCTTTAGGCTCCACCATTAAGCCTAAAGTTACGCTACCGGCTGAATTTATAGATCCGCTGCAAATTGAGTTTAAGGCACCTTCTGCATCTACTCTAACGGAAGATTCTTTGCCGGAAAGATTGCCAGAAAAATTGCCGGAACGGTTGCCGGAAACTCAATCGACCCATGCGCCAGCAGTCGCGTCAGTCATGGATGTGGCTATCGCGATTGCACCTGATAGTGACGATGTTTGGGCTGTAGATGAAAAAGAACCAGAGTCTCCTGTAACCCAAGAGCAGCCTATATCCGCAGTGGTTTCTGACGAAAAGACGAAGGCTGCCAAGGATTTCTTGGCACGATACGCAGCAGGGGAGCGAGAGTTTGCCAAAATCAACCTAAGCGAAACAGACTTGTCTAGGGTTAATTTAACCTTGGCGAATCTTCACGCCTCTGAACTAATTTGGACAAACCTTGAGGGGGCAAATCTCTACCACATCAATCTCAGTAGTGCAAAACTGCGCCATGCTAACCTCAGTGGAGCCATGCTGCGCAGCTCTAATTTGCAGGGAACTGATTTTTTGAATGCCAACTTGAGAGGGACAGATTTAAGCTGGTCTAATCTCAATGGCGCAAATTTGACGGGTGCAGATTTAACGGATGCGAATCTTAAAAATGCCATTCTAGAGCGCGTTATCTTACCCGATGGCACACTTTTAGACTAAGACTGATGTGGGTGGTGAACTTTGACAGCGAACTTTGACAGCGAACTTTGACTTAGTGGTAATCGGGGCAACGGCTGCGGCAGAAGCAGCCACAATTTATGCAGCGCAAACCCATGCCCGTGTTGCCTGGGTACCCAATGCGAGCCTTACGCCCGATCTGGTCTTGCTTCTGCGAGAGGGTTCTCGTGGCTTTGCTCAGCTCAAAGGCGGCGTTAATCAAGGCGTTAATAAAACGGATTGGCGGCGATGGACGGATACCTTGATGACGGCATATTGTGCCAAGCGATCGCCCTCCATCGTCCAATCCTATGGTGTGGAATACATAGAAGGCTCGGTTCTGTTTGAGGGCAATGATTTGTGGGTGGGAGAACGCTTGCTGCGATCGCGCGCTTACCTACTCGCCCTCGAACCAGAGGAGACGCTGCCAGACATTTTAGGAATTGACCATCCAAAGGTTTGGACGATTCTGCATCTTTGGGATGAACTGCGCCGTACGGATCAAAACTGGCCTCAATCTGTCGCGATTTTAGGCCATGGCCCCAAAGCTGTTGAGCTGAGCCAAAGTCTGCGGCGCTTGGGTCTATCGGTTTTGCTGATCGCGGGAAACAGCCCACTGCTGCCGAAAGAAGATGAAGAAACTGCCTTTTTGCTTCAGTCTTATCTAGAAGGCAGCGGAATCCAAGTTGCAACACAGGGGCATCTGACGGCAATCACACCTTCGCCCAATGGCGCACTTTTACTAGAAGTGGGGGACTCTAAATTTGCTGCCGAAGCACTAGTCATTGCAACTGAACCGTTTGGGCGTTTACCAGCGGGGCTGGATGCGCTGAATTTACGACAGACCCTCCAAGGCGTTGAGGTAAATGCTACCCTGCAAACCTCAAACCCACGCATTTATGCGGTCGGTTCCCTACTAGGGGGCTATCAACGGCCCAGTATTGCCCTACAAGAAGTAAAACTTGCGGTACAAAATGCGCTGTTTGAGCGGCGATCGCCCATTAAATACCACCAGCTCCCCTATGCCATCCACAGCGAGCCGCCCTTGGCGCGGGTGGGGCTAACGGAAGCCCAAGCACGGCACCACGATCCGAAGGTTCAGGTACTGCGGCAGAACTATAAGGACTGCGGCGGTACGCATCCTGAAGGGAATCACGCCCAATTTAACCAATCTCCCGTCGGGTTATGCAAAGTATTGGTGCAGTCAGACGGCACAATATTGGGTGCCCATATTTTGGGCGACTCGGCACCCGAGCTGATTCATTTATTTGCGCTGGCAATTGAGCAAAAAATCAGCCTCCAAACCCTTGGTGAGTTGGGGGTTGTGTCTTCAACGTTTACAGAGATTGTTGGGCAAATTGCTCAACAGTGGTGGCGGCAGCGGCATAAACGCGATCGCAATGAGCGTTGGTTTTACAATCACCGTCAGAATGTTCGTTAGCCCTCTCTCAAAAGTCTGGATATGAAACTCAAAATCAAACGACTCTCAGACTCTGCCATCATTCCGAAGTATGCTCATCCAGGTGATGCGGGGCTAGATTTGGTGTCGATTGAGGCAAAGGCGATCGCACCAGGGGCAAGCCAGCTCATTCGCACGGGTATTGCCATTGAGCTGCCCCCAGGCACCGAAGCTCAGGTTCGGCCTCGCAGTGGGTTGGCGCTGAAGCATCAAATTACGGTGCTCAATACCCCTGGCACCATTGATGAAGGCTATCGTGGCGAAATTTGCGTTATTTTAATCAATCATGGCTCCCAATCTTTTCAGGTAGAGCCAGGCATGCGAATTGCTCAGATGGTGATTACGTCATTTATTAGCGTGACGGTAGAAGCTGTGGATGCACTTTCAAACGATACTGCGCGCTCGTCTGGTGGTTTTGGTTCCACTGGGGTGAAAAGCTAAGCAAAGCGGGTGATGAGACTCGAACTCACGACATTCAGCTTGGGAAGCTGACGTTCTACCACTGAACTACACCCGCAATATACCCACTAAGATAACACTCAATAGCTGTAGAAAAAGGATGCGGCAATGGATGAATTTATGAAGGCGGCGATCGGAATGCCGCCGTCTTGGAGTCCGAGACGGCGGCATTCCGATCGGGTCAGTGCTGGTTAAAGAGGGGCAAATTGTAGCGGTTATCTCAGAAAATGATGGAGATCTGAAATTATTCCTCGTCAGGGTAAAGCCCTTTTTGATAGGGTTAAAGAGTAAGGAATACATCCTATTCACCCACTCCACCGTCTTCGAGTATCTTCATGCCTGAGTCTGTAAACGCACCTGCCCCCATTTCAAGGGATTCCAACCCTGATCTGCATGAATTAGAAACCCAGCTCAGCAAGGGTTCCGAGAAAAATCAGCTCCAGGCTGCGACGACGCTCTACGAAGCAGGAGAAGTAGGGTATGCGGTACTGCAATCTTTTTTACTCCAGCGCCGCACTGAGGGTGGAGCCGTTTCGCCCATTGACGGTCGCTGCTACGAGCTGCTTTTGTGTGCGGAAACGCCCGCAACAGAAATATTTTTGGAGGCGCATTTCTCTCAGGGTGTAGTGCCTCTTGCCTCGGAGTCTGGCGTAGACTACAGCCCACTCCAGAAGCTGTTATCGCAGCAAAACTTTTTAGATGCCGATCGCGTGACGCTCCAGAAGCTGTGTGAGTTGTCAGGACCAGCGGCAATGAAGCGCAAATGGGTGTACTTTTCAGAAATTGATGGGTTCCCTGTCACGGATCTCAAAACCATCAACGCCCTGTGGCTCGTCCATTCTGAAGGGAAGTTTGGATTTTCGGTACAGCGGCAGATTTGGCTGAGCGTGGGCAAAGACTGGGAGGCGCTGTGGCCCAAAATTAAGTGGAAATCTGGCAAAACCTGGACCCGCTACCCGGGTGAGTTTATCTGGGACTTGAGCGCACCCAAAGGTCATCTGCCACTATCTAATCAGCTTCGGGGCGTACAGACGATGAGTGTGCTGCTCTCTCACCCTGCATGGACAGCCTAAGGGATTTTTAATCTCTCAGCTTTAATTTTAAAATCTTTCAAACTGAACGAGTAACGCGCTATGGCGACATTTTTATTAGAAGTGGGCACCGAGGAACTTCCGGCGCAGTTTGTGGCATCAGCCTTGGTGCAGTGGCGATCGCGCATCCCCGCTGACCTCAAAGCCAAGGTGCTGACCTCAGAAAACATTGAGATCTTTGGCACCCCCCGTCGTCTTGCCGTACTCATTCATGGTTTGCCCGATCAGCAGCCCCAGCAAACCGAAGAAATAAAAGGCCCACCCTCCAAATCTGCGTTTAAGGATGGTCAGCCCACTCCAGCGGCATTAGGCTTTGCCAAAAAGCAGGGGATTGAGGTTACAGATTTTGAGCTTCGCCCGACTGACAAGGGTGAGTTTATCTACATCCGTAAAGTAATTGAGGGTCGCAAAACACCAGAGGTGTTAGCGGAGCTAATTCCCCAGTGGATTTTTGGACTCGAAGGCAAGCGCTTTATGCGGTGGGCTGATGGCGATCTCCGGTTCTCCCGTCCCATCCGTTGGCTGGTGAGTCTGTGGAATGACCAAATTTTGCCCATCCAGATTGAGAACGAGCCGACGATTGTGAAAGGCGATCGCATTTCGACAGGCCACCGCGTCCTGCACCCCGATCCCGTCATAATTGCCACTGCTGCCGACTACCCCAAAGCGCTGGCAGCAGCCTATGTTCAGGTTGACCCTGCCCAGCGAAAAGCAGTCATTTTGGAGCAGGTCAAGGCCGTCGCTCAGTCTGTGGGTGGCGTTGCCGAAATCTCGGAGGCGTTGCTGGCTGAGGTGGTGAATTTAGTAGAGTGGCCGACCGCAGTTGTTGGCACCTTTGACCAAACATTTTTGGAGCTGCCCTCAGAAGTCGTGACCACAGAAATGGTGAGTCATCAGCGCTATTTCCCCGTGCGGAACGCCAGCGATGAACTGCTGCCCTATTTCATCACAATCTCCAATGGAGATCCTGCAAAATCTACTGTGATTGCCGCTGGCAACGAGCGGGTGATTCGGGCGCGGCTCTCTGACGGGCAGTTTTTCTTTAAGGCCGATCTGGCGATTCCCCTGTCAGACTATTTACCTAAGCTCGAAACTGTCACCTTTCAGGCCGACTTAGGCTCGGTTCGCGCCAAGGTCGATCGCATCCAGCAAAATGCCCAACGCATTGCCCAGCAGCTTCAGGTCGATGTTTCAGTTGCCGCAACTATTGATCGCGCTGCACTGCTTTGTAAGGCAGATCTTGTCACCCAAATGGTAGGCGAGTTCCCTGAACTTCAGGGCGTGATGGGCGAAAAGTACGCCCTCGCCAGTCAAGAGCTGAAGGCCGTTGCAACGGCGATCGCAGAGCACTATCTCCCTCGTGGTGCAGAGGATGGACTGCCTCGAAGTTTGGCGGGGCAGGTGGTGGCGATCGCCGACCGTCTTGATACTCTCGTGTGCATTTTTGGCTTAGGGATGCTGCCTACGGGTTCTTCAGATCCCTTTGCTTTGCGGCGATCGGCGAATGCCATTCTGAATATTATCTGGTCTGCTAAGTTGCCCCTCAACCTTAAGCAGCTTTTGCAAACCACCACCGCCGCCTTTGCCCAAAGCTTTAGCAAAACAGAGGGATTAGAAACCCTTCAGCAGCAGCTCCAGGAGTTCTTTTTACAGCGCATCCGAACCCTTTTGCAAGAGGAGCAGCGGGTTGATTATGACCTTGTGAATGCCGTTTTAGGCGCAGCCGACCCCGACTATACCCAACGCGCCCTAGAAGACTTACTAGATGTGCAGTCTCGCGCCCTATTTTTGCAGCAGATCCGAACCGAAGGCACCCTGGCGACTATTTACGAAACGGTGAATCGCGCTACGCGCTTAGCCAAGCAAGGCGCGTTAGATACTCAAACCCTTGACCCATCCACGGCGGTCAACCCTGAGCATTTCAAACAGTCCTCTGAACAGGCATTTTATGATGCGCTGGTGACGCTATTGCCGCAAACGCAAAAGGCATCTAGTCAGAGAGATTATGGGCTATTGGTGAACGGGCTGGTGGCGATCACCCCTACAGTCAGCGCTTTCTTTGACGGCCCCGATAGCGTACTGGTCATGGCAGATGACCCCAACCTCAAGCAAAATCGCCTGAATTCGCTTGGCCTATTGCGGAACCATTCCAGGGTGCTAGCTGACTTTGGCGAGATTGTAAAAACGTCGGTCATGAGTGAGATCGCCGCCTAAAGCCATCCTACAATTCTGTCTGCCAAAGATCCTAGATCGCCCAAATTCAGACAAACTATGATACTTTCAAAGCCCCGATCGCCTCTAATAACTGCCGATCGCAATCCGGCTCGGGGTTTTCTGCCGTCAGCAGCGTCTCCCCATAAAAAATCGAGTTCACCCCAGCCATAAAACAAAGCACCTGCGCTTCTGGCGTTAAGTGGCTGCGCCCTGCGCTCAGGCGAACGCGCGCCTGAGGCATCACAATCCGAGCCGTTGCGCACATTCGGACTAAGTCGAAGGATTCTACATTGCTTTGGTCTGCCAGCGGCGTACCTGGGATGGGCATCAGCGCATTAATCGGCACACTTTCAGGATGAGGATTGAGCGTTGCCAAAATCTCTAGCATTCGAGCGCGATCTTCAAGCTGCTCACCCATACCGATGATGCCGCCACAGCAGACGGTGATGCCTGCATTACGGACGTGCGTAAGTGTTTGGAGGCGATCGCCATAACTCCGCGTACTCACAATTTGACTGTAGTATTCGGGGCTGGTATCCAGGTTGTGGTTGTAGGCTGTTAGCCCTGCATCTGCTAGGCGCTCGGCTTGAGGTGGCGTTAGCATGCCTGCCGTGACGCAGGCCTCCATGCCTAGGTTTCGCACCCCTTTGACCATCTCTAACATGGCATCAAACTGCTTGCCGTCTGTAATTTCACGCCATGCCCAGCCCATGCAAAAGCGATCTGAACCTATTTCCTTTGCTTTTTGGGCTGCTGTCAAGACCTCATCTACAGTTTTGAAAGGCTCTGGCTTTACTGCTGTGGGGTGATGGGCCGATTGAGAGCAATAGCCACAATTTTCGGGACAGCCTCCGGTCTTGACGCTCAAGAGGGTTGCAAGCTGAATATCTGTGCCCTGCCAGTGCTGACGGTGGATGGTTTGGGCTTTGTAGACTAAATCTAAAAGCGGCAAATTAAGCAGATCTAAAATTTCGGCAGTAGTCCAGTCGTGTCGAAGCGTTGACATGGGGTAGGGCTTGGGGTAGAGGTTACAGGTCGTCCAGGATGATGTGAATGCCGCAATAGATAAACGCAAGCTCATCTTGGGTGATGCAGTAGGGCGGCATTATGTAGAGTACATTGCCCAAGGGTCGCAGGAGTAGTCTTTAGGCGATCGCATTTTCTCGCACAACTGCTGAGCGTTAATGGGTGGGTGTTCAGCGCCGTTCAATCTCGAACCATCAGCTTAGAGGTAAGGACTGTAAAAGTCCCAGTTTTGCTAATGCTTGGGCGATCGCCTCTGTCCGGCTATGCACCCCAAATTTGCTATAAATACTTTCCAGGTGTTTGCGGACTGTGCTGACGTTAATGCCCAGGTGCGTGGCGATCGCCTTATTATCTTTGCCCTGCATTACGCAAGTTAAAACCTCAGTTTCGCGTTGGCTTAACCCTAATAGGGCTAGGGAATTCATGGGGGATGGCGTTTGTTCTTCTAGCAAGAGCAGGTATCGCTCTCCTGGTTGTTCGATGACTAAACGAATGACTAATTCTTTGCCAGCCTGCTGGATTCGCAAAGGTAAGCAAGACTTAGGTAGGTCTGGGGTTTTAGTAAGTTCAGCAAGTTGATGCTTAACCCATGACCACAAATGGTCTGGGAGCTGATGGGAATAGGTGGATTTTGCAAAATAGTTTTCCAGCCATGTTGTGGCTTGTGGTGCAATCGACTGTACTTGGCCCTCCGCATTTAGAATTACTAAACCCAGGTGATTCAGAGATTGCTGAAGTTGGGTTAAATCTTGTTGGAGTTGCTGATAGTGTTGGGCATTGCAATAGGCTTGGCACAGGTGAGGGCGGAGAAAATTTAGGATGAGGCGATCGCGTTCTGTAAAGTTGTGTTGGGCGCGATGCAGTGAAAACCCCACTAGGGTAGCATCTGTTTGCGTAACTTTGCTCCAACTGTCCGAACTTTCATTTTGCAAGAAAAAAGTTATCTGCTCTTCTAAGGCAAGCGGTCGTAAATACTGTTGATACAATCCCTCAAAGCAATGGAGTTCTTTCCGGCTCACAAAATCTGAGATTTGATAGGCTCCATTGAGGGTCTGTGGCATGTGATGGAGAATGGGATGCTCACCAAAATGCTGATGGATCACCCTGTCCATTTCGGGAGTAAAGCCAGGGAAATCAGTCAGAAAGGTATGTGAAATTTGGCGCGTCTGAACTTTAGTGACATGGAAGAGTGGCAAGTCACTGGGAACAAGCTGATTCAGGATTGTGAGCGCATCCACACCAAAGTTCTCTAGATTGCTGAGGGTATAGAGCGTTTGAATGCCTTGAAGCAGGCTCTGTGTATCGTTGAGCGCTAAAGGTTCCACAAGCCTAGACTTCCGAGGTAGTGAATGTATGTATTAACCCAGGTTTTCTCGAGGGTTTCAAGTGATTGTAACGAGAACTTTATTTTTGGGTGGGTCAAATGACGAATTGATTACTAGGGCGATCAAAAGATATCTTGATAGCAGATTAAATAATGAGTTAAAAGAGACTAAATACGTTTTTATTCTGTAGGTTTAATCTTCTCTATTCAGGTTGGTTTTAAATATTAATAAATAATTTCTACAAAAATTTGTAGAATTAAAATATGCATCCCCTAGATTTGGTTAAGCTCAGTCCCTTGATGGAACTTACCAGCAGCAGACTTGAAGTCGTGGTTGGGTTGATCGACGGGTCTGTTCTTAAAAAGCACCCCGAATTGGCAGATGCAAATATTCGTGAGATTTCTGGGGGATTGAGCGGTCAATGTGTTCAATCTAGCAGTACCGCCTGTGTTCATGGGACATTTATAGCAGGCATTTTGTGTGGGAAGAGAAATTCCGTAGCTCCAGCAATCTGCCCAAATTGCACTTTATTGGTACGCCCCATTTTTGCCGAGACGATTCTGGCAAATGAACAGATACCCAGTGCAACTCCCACAGATTTGGCAGCAGCAATCATTGAGAGCATTGATGCAGGCGCACGGATACTGAATATGAGTCTGGCGATCGCCCAACCCTCATCTCAAGGTGAGCGTGAGCTGCAAGAGGCGTTAGATTATGCCTTGAAACGCGGTGTTATTGTTGTAGCAGCGTCAGGAAATCAGGGAAAGCTGGGTAGTTCTGTGATTACTCGTCATCCCTGGGTGATTCCAGTTATTGCCTGTGATATTCAAGGAAGACCGATAAGTTATTCCAATCTGGGAAGTTCCGTCGGCAGAAGAGGTCTTAGTGCTCCTGGTGATCAGATTACCAGCCTAGGAACAGATGAAAAAACGTTGACATTAGGGGGAACGAGCGTTGCTGCTCCGTTTGTGACAGGTGCGATCGCGCTATTGTGGTCAGAATTTCCAACCGCAACTGCTGCTGAAGTCAAACTCGCGGTTACTCAAGGCAATGGGCTTCGACGAACCACAGTGGTTCCCCCTTTATTAGACGCTTGGGCAGCGTATCAAGCTATGGCTAAGTCTCGTTCTTAAAGGAGCAATGGTTTTATGAATGACACAGAACATTTAACGCAGCAACCTGTAGATATGAACGATTCACCAGCGATTGCATCTTCTTCTAAAAGTTTCACCAATGCATCATTGATTCCACAATCTGGAAGCGAGACATGCGCGACTTGTGGCGGGGGAAGTTCTAATGCCGCCCCTCCCTCCTACGTTTATGCTTTGGGCAAAGTTGAGTGGCGTTTTCCAAAGCAATCGGTGGAAAAAGAATTTGCTCAGGCTACTGGGCGCACTGAAACCGCTGGACAGACTGACCGAGAGGCTATGCACACGGTTCTAACCCAGAGACAGAACCGATACCTGGTACGTCAACTGTGCTGGGTACTGACTATCGAGGGGTTAGAGACTTACATTTTGGTACCGCGTGACCCTGCGGACTTAGATCTCTTGGTGGAAGCTGTTCGCCCTGCACCCAGCCCTTTCGATATAGATATCATCATTGGTATGCGAGGTCCGATCGCACCACCAGAACTTTGCAATGGGCTGATGTTGCCAATTGTCGTATTCGACCAGATCTATTCCTTTGATCGCAGTGCATTAATTCAAAACATTCCCCGACCGGAGACAATTCCTGCAAAACAATTTACACAAACCTGTGAAGAATTGTTTGAGCGAATTATGCAAATGGCTGATAATGCAGGCACAACAGATGAACATCGCGCTCTGAATTATTGTGCTGTTCGCTATCCTGTTATCTACGCCAAGGCTGCCGAGGCCTATGGACAAAGCTGTTCCTTAACAGGGATGGAAGTTCGTCCTTCATCTCTCAGCAGCACTCGCAAAATTGTTGAGGTTATCTTTTCTTACACTAACCGAAATACCGATTTCACTGAGAAGTTCTTTGTCCGTGTGGACGTGAGTGAGGAATTCCCATTCTTGGTGACAAAACTGTCACCTTACTATGACCGTTGAAAACCTTGAATTTAAACCTAGCTAACCTAAAGGAGAAACACAAAATGAACATACCTGAGTTTACAGCACAAGCTTCGTTATACAGAACGAGCAACCACTACCGTTCTCTGGCATTTGACTGCGCGTCGCCGCAAAGAACTGTCCTCGTCCCTCAACTCGGAGGTCCGGGTTTCGAGGGCTTTGGGAATTGCATTAGTGACTGCGCAGATCTACACCCTGATTGGACAGCCGCACGTTGCGGAGCCGCTTGTCGTGCCAATGATGGCCCACCTCCTCCCCCGACGGACCCGACCAACCGCGATCTCGGTATTGCCGGGTGCTGGTTCTGGTGGACTGCGTGCACAACCAACCCGTTCGGGTTTGGTTGTGACTTGGTCAGGGACAGATGCCTGGCGGACATCCGACGGTGATCTGGATCGGGAATTCTGAGAGCATAGCGCCAGCAAATTTTGTAGGGTGGGTATCCCACAATCAGCAAATTGTATGGATCTCAAAGTGCGATCGCTCATCGCTGTAGGTTGGATTGAGTCCCCGAAACCCAACAACAATGAAGATTCAGGCTAAGTTACAGGAAGTCTGTGACCGTTGGGAATTTGGTATTAGGGTTTCTTGAATTCCATAGGAGATGCGGCAATGATTAGCTTTTACGATGACCCAGTGACTTTCGATGCAAATAGTTCCACAAACGCTATTGTCACATTCGAGCCTTTTACACCCGAGGAGAAGATTTTTACCCCAGTCACAATCGACGACATTACGTTCACGCCGATTTTGCCGACTGACCATAAGCCTGGTCCAAACTTGGTTGTCGTCACCCCCGACTCAGCCGTGGATTTCCAGATACCCCTCCAAAGCAACGTCTTGACGGAATCTGGAAACGAGAACTTTGAAATCACCTTCTCTACTGCACCCACAGCCATTGGATTTGACACTTACACAAACAGTTTTGACCCACCTGTTGTGACTGTCTACGATGTTGAAGGAAATTTGCGTGCCCAGTACGTCCTGATCCAGCTACCAATCACCGTTGGATTCCTCGGCATTGTTTCTGATCGCGCGATAAGTAAGGTGCACTGGTTAGCAACTCGAGGAGGAGAGCCAGGAAATGATACAGGCATCGCCAATGTCAGGGTTGGCGATGCAAAATAAGAAGTCCGAGTCAGGTGAGGGGACAAAAGTGCAATCACTATAGGTTGAGTTTAATCCCTGAAACCCAACAATACTAAGAATTCACTCACATCGCATATCTTTTTTCACTATGGATCATCTAGCAAATTTTGTAGGGTGGGCATCGCCCACAAATTTCGTCGGGTGGGTATCCCACAATCAGCCAGTAACTTGTATGGATTTCAAAACCTCCAAGCTTTAGGATCGTGGATTAAATAACTTACAGAATTGTTTAGAAGCGATACGCTCTGCATTCCCTCATCCCCTAACCCCTTCTCCCAGCGCGGGAGAAGGGGAACAAGAAACTCCGGCTCCCCTCTCCCGCGCTGGGAGAGGGGCTGGGGGTGAGGGTCAATGTTGGAGATTATTAAATCCATGATTCTAATCTAAATTCTAGACTTTGTAGGGTTTGAGAGCACTGCCTGGATCCACCTCTACCCTCGACTGAATTTCAGATGGGTGAGCACTCTGCCGTTGCCTCTCTGAAGCTGTGGCGAAAACCACACAGGGTTAAGGACATAGTAGAGGGAGCAATGCTAATCCTCAAGAAAAGGAATGACGGTCAATCCAGGAATCCGTTTGAATTCACGCACATTGCCAGTAAGCACAGCAAAACCATGCTGTAGGGCAGTTGCAGCAATAATCAGGTCATGAGCGCCAACTAGCTCACCTTTTTGTCGAAGCGAGGCATAGAGTTCAGCATGAATCCGAGCAGAAGCAGCAGAGAAATCTAGGACAGGGAAAAGCGTCAATACGCCCTCCACAAAAGCCTTACGTTGGTTTCGTCTGGCCTCGGAATTGGCAAGATGCACCCCAAGCAAAAGTTCTGATACGGTAATCGCGCTGATATAAGCGTTGCCGTAGTCAGCGAATTGCGCAAACGGATGAGTGTGCGAGTTCCGTTCCGCCTGAATCAAAACATTGGAATCCAGAATTAGTCCCATAGAGACTCAGGCAGCGTCGCGTTTTGGCGAATATCATCAAGGCTGGCTTCAAACAAACCTGCATCTTCAGAGTCAAGTCGGGGGAGCTGTGCCCATTGTTCATCAAGGTCAGCAATGCTTAAGGTTGCAGCAGGTGCAGCGGGAATAATCCGAGCAATCACCTCATTGCCCCGCTCAATCTCAAAACTTGCGCCTTGATAGCGAACGCGATTGATGAGGTCAGAAAAGTTACGGGCTGCATGGGTCGCAGAGATCCGGTTCATCATTGAAGAAAACCTACTCAAATTTCCATATAATCAGATTATCAGACTTGATAGAGTATTGGCACAGAACGAGCTGTCAATCGTCTTTGCGATATGCGTCCGTGGGAGTTGCCCTCATGATATTTTGATACCCACACGTCTCAGTGAAAGAACCCACCGCTACCGAGCGATCGCCATCTTTTGTTGGGGCGATCGCCGCGCCAGACATCTTAGCTAGTTCAGCACCAGAGTGGTTCATCATCGGAGTTACCCTTTTTACCCCGCATCCACCACAGCCATGGGAGTGCCACCCCCTCATGAACCACGCCTATCGTCAGGATGTTGTAAATATGGCAACCAAACTCCCAGGTGATGCGGTCTTTACTTAACACCCAAAGCCGAGGAATCTTCATCCAATCCACGATCGCCTTGGCAATGACGGCGTAATCTAGGTCAAATCCTCGAAAGAACCGTTGTAGATGTTTATGGTTCGATGCTGGCAGCGCTAATCCGCCAAATTCTAGAGACAGTTCGCTTAAGTTAACGGTTTTTATTTTGAGCAGTGCCAGTAGGAACATCGCGAAAAAGGACACTCTGGCTCTATTCCATGACAGATGGGGTTGGAGTGCTTTCCTTCATTCGCTATATTGACTCATGGGGTTTCTCGTGAACTTCGTGATTCTGATAAAACCCCACCCTCACAATCTTTTCAAGATTTTTGTCCTGTGCTTAGGCTAATTAATATCACTTAATTTTTGTGATTTGTGTCAATTTGCAAAGACCGATCTGAATGATAGGGTTAAAAAACAATTCAAGCTAAGGCATTGAAAAGTTAACAGCAATTCTTCTGTTTTTTTGACAGAAAAATCTGTTTAGATTGCTTTTAACCTTATACATTAAGCAGGACTATACGATGAACCGTTCGTTTTTAGGCTTAGGTGTGAGTGTGCTGATTTTGGATAGTGTTTTGGGTGGTGTTTTAAAAACAGCGATCGCAGCTCCATTGCTGACTGAAGAGTCTCGCCTCCAGACGAACGGCATTGGTGCTGTTCGTGTTGGTATGACCCTTTCCGAGGCCGAACAAGCCTCTGGACGGAAATTTTATCAATCACCCAATCGATCTCGCAATAATACCTGTGCTTACGTCAGTGCGAAGGGCTTATCTGGCGTTGATTTTATGATAATCAATGGAAAAGTTGTGCGCGTTGATGTGAGTAATTCTCGAATTATGACGTTACGAGGAGTCAAAATACATGACTCTGAGTCGAAAATCAAGCAGCTTTATTCAGGGCTGGTCAAGACTACACCCAATCCCTTTCGGGGCGATCCCTTTTTAACCTTGTTTCCGAAGGATCAAAAAGATCGAGATTATCGGCTGATTTTTCAGATAAAGCAGGGCAAAGTATACGGATTTATTGCTGGCAAGCTTCCTGCTGTTGAATATAGTGAAGGCTGCGCATGAATCCAGTCACGCGCCTCAACGACTCACGGGGACGAAGAGGCATTGAGCATAACGTTTTGAGCGCAGGTGATTCCCAGACTCCCCACGGTGTAAGCGCTCTGGAATCGGTATTTTAAGGGTTGTGGAAACGTCGGAACACTGATGGGCGATCGCCAAACCCAGACCATAGGGCCATAATGGCGATGGTATTCTTCGTTTACATTGGCTCGACCTTTGCCGCAGTTGTCATCTTGCGCATTTGATCGGCAGCAATCGTCAAATTTTTGTAACGCTACCCTATTGAAAATCAATAGAAGGCATTTACCATGCATGAGGGTGCTCTTTTTTATAAAGCGCTTTGATCCTTGCAGTCGTTGTCTAGACTGCCACACCTTCGCCATCTTTAGGTCATCAACACAATGAGTAGAACCGAACTGCCCCCACAACAGGGCCTGTACAATCCGCAGTTCGAGCACGATGCGTGCGGTGTCGGCTTTATTGTCCATATGAAAGGGCAAAAGTCCCACAGTATTATTGAGCAGGCGCTAACCATCCTAGAAAACCTCGAACATCGCGGTGCCTGCGGCTGTGAAACCAATACGGGCGATGGTGCAGGCATTCTGATGCAGGTGCCTCACAAGTTTTTGCAAAAAGTAGCCGCTGCCGAGGGCATTACGCTTCCCGCAGCAGGGCAGTATGGTGTAGGGATGATCTACGGCTCCCCTGACCCAGCGGCGCGGGCAGCAGGGCGTAAAATTTTTGAGTCTATTGCAGTAGCGGAAGGGCAGCAGGTGTTGGGCTGGCGCGATGTCCCCACCGATCATTCCACCATCGGGAATACGGCTAAATCGAGCGAACCGTTTATGCAGCAGGTGTTTATTGGGCGATCGCCCGATCTTACCGATGACCTTGCCTTTGAGCGCAAGCTGTTTGTGCTGCGTAAGCTGGCGCATACGCCCATCCGTGCGGCGCAGGTCGATCCCTACTGGTACATATCGAGCCTGTCCTGCCGGACGATGGTGTACAAGGGGATGCTGATGACGGCGCAGGTGGGGCAGTATTACCCTGAACTGCATGATCCTGATATGGAGAGCGCCCTGGGACTGGTGCATTCTCGGTTTAGCACCAATACCTTCCCCAGTTGGGAGCGATCGCACCCCTATCGCTACATTGCCCACAACGGCGAAATCAATACCCTACGGGGCAACATCAACTGGATGATTGCGCGACAGTCTTTGTTTGAGTCGGAGCTGTTTGGGGACGATATCCAGAAAATTCAGCCTGCCATTAACGTCGATGGCAGTGACTCGACCATTTTTGACAATACGCTGGAACTGCTGACCTTGGCAGGGCGATCGCTCCCCCACGCCATCATGATGATGATCCCCGAACCGTGGACAGCGCATGAGTCGATGAGCGATGAGAAAAAGGCGTTTTACGAGTATCACTCGTGCCTGATGGAGCCGTGGGATGGCCCCGCGTCCATTGCTTTTACGGATGGCACCATGATGGGGGCTGTACTGGATCGCAATGGGTTGCGACCCTCGCGCTACTACGTCACCAAAGACGATCTGGTGATTATGGCCTCAGAAGCGGGTGTGTTGCCCATTGAGCCAGAACGCATTGCTCGTAAAGGCCGTCTAGAGCCAGGGCGGATGTTTTTGGTGGATATGGAAGAAGGCCGTATTGTTGCGGACGATGAAATTAAGCACAAAATCGCCACCGAGCACCCTTACCGTGAATGGATTAACCAGCACATGGTGGAGCTGGCAACCGTCAAAGATGCCCCTGGGGGAGAAGCAACAGAGTCCCAGTCCCTAATTCAGCGTCAAATGGCCTTTGGCTACACCTTTGAAGAACTGCGGCTACTGCTAACGCCGATGGCGCGAGATGGGGTAGAGGCCACAGGCGCAATGGGTTCAGATACGCCCTTAGCGGTGCTGTCTGACCGACCTAAGCTGCTCTACGACTATTTTCAGCAGCTCTTTGCCCAGGTCACAAACCCACCCATCGACTCCATTCGGGAAGAAATTATTACCTCAGCGGAAACCACCATCGGCTCTGAGCGGAATTTACTAAAGCCAGAACCCGAAAGCTGCCACCTCATTGAGCTAAAAAGCCCCATTTTAAGCAACGAAGACCTGGCAAAGCTCAAGCACATTGATGAAAGCGGGTTCAAGTCTATCACCCTGCCCATTTTGTTTAACCCTAAAGACGGCGTGCAGGGGCTAGAGCAGTCAATGGCAGCTATTTGCGCCCAAGCCGACCGCGCCATCAACGACGGCATCAACATCATTATTTTGAGCGATCGCGGGGTTAACCCAGACCAAGCCGCCATCCCCGCCCTGCTGGCAGTGGCAGGGCTACACCATCACCTGATCCGCGAAGGCACCCGCACCCGTATTGGGCTGGTGCTGGAATCTGGCGAACCCCGTGAGGTGCATCACCACGCCCTGCTGATTGGCTATGGCTGTGGCGCAATCAACCCCTACCTCGCCTTCGAGACGATGGAAGACATGATTCGTCAGGGATTGCTGGTTAACGTAAACCCAAAAACCGCCTGTAAAAACTATATTAAAGCCGCCACCAAGGGCGTGACGAAGGTAGCATCCAAAATTGGGATTTCCACGATCCAGAGCTATCGCGGCGCACAGATTTTTGAGGCGGTGGGGCTTAATAGCGCTGTAGTGGCGCAATACTTTACCCGCACGGCCTCTCGCATTGAGGGTGTGGATTTAGCCGTGATTGCTCAAGAGGCGATCGCCCGTCATACTCACGCCTTCCCTGACCGTCCCTCGAAGGGGCAAACCCTCGAAGTGGGTGGCGAATACCAGTGGCGCAAAGAGGGCGAAGCGCATTTGTTTAGCCCCCAAACCATCCACTCGCTTCAGCAGGCAGTGCAGGAGGGCAGCTACGAAAAATATAAGCAGTACGCAGATTTAGTGAATGAGCAAAACCAAAGCCATTTCACCCTGCGCGGCCTACTAGAATTTAAGGCTCAAACGCCAATCTCTATTGAGGAAGTCGAGTCTGTTGAATCGATCATGACGCGCTTTAAGACCGGAGCCATGAGCTATGGTTCTATTTCTAAAGAGGCGCATGAGGCACTGGCGATCGCCATGAATCGCGTTGGCGGCAAGTCCAACACCGGCGAAGGTGGTGAAGACCCCGACCGCTATACCTGGACGAACGAGCAGGGCGATTCTAAAAATAGCGCGATTAAACAGGTGGCTTCGGGTCGGTTTGGTGTGACGAGTCTCTATCTGTCTCAAGCGAGAGAAATTCAGATCAAGATGGCGCAGGGTGCCAAACCTGGCGAAGGCGGTCAGCTCCCTGGCAAGAAAGTCTACCCGTGGATTGCCAAGGTGCGTCACTCGACCCCAGGGGTAGGGCTGATTTCTCCGCCTCCGCACCACGATATTTACTCCATTGAAGATCTGGCAGAGCTGATCCACGACCTCAAGAACGCCAACCGTAAGGCTCGCATTAGCGTAAAGCTGGTATCTGAGGTGGGGGTCGGCACCATCGCTGCGGGGGTTTCTAAAGCCCATGCCGATGTGGTGCTGATCTCTGGCTTCGATGGCGGGACGGGCGCATCGCCCCAAACGTCGATTAAACACGCAGGCTTACCCTGGGAATTGGGACTTGCCGAAACCCATCAAACCCTAGTGCTAAACAACCTCCGCAGCCGAATTGTCGTCGAGACAGACGGACAGATGAAAACGGGGAGGGACGTGGCGATCGCCGCGCTCCTCGGAGCCGAAGAATTTGGGTTTGCCACCGCACCCCTTGTAACGCTGGGCTGCATCATGATGCGGGTCTGCCACCTCAACACCTGCCCCGTCGGCGTTGCCACCCAAGACCCGCTTCTGCGCCGTAACTTTACGGGCGACCCAGCCCACGTCGCTAACTTCATGCGCTTTATTGCCCAAGAAGTGCGGGAGCTAATGGCAAGCCTTGGGTTCCGTACCCTGACCGAAATGGTCGGTCGCACCGATATTTTGGAGGCAAAAAAAGCCGTCGATCACTGGAAGGCAAAAGGGCTAGATATCTCAAACATTTTGCATCAGCCCCAGGTGGGTGCAGAG
>JANNDV010000269.1:0-4501 GCA_031387975.1 Acaryochloridaceae cyanobacterium OTE_75_metabat_521
GGCGTTCCAGGGTGGCTCGTTGTGGAGGCTCCAGGCCATGATGGAAGGATGGTTGTACAGCAGGTTTACCATATCCTTCGCCTGCTGGATGGCCTCGCGCGCAAACTTCGGGTCTTCGGTATAGCCCCACTGCAACGGAAAGTCTTGCCACACGAGTAAACCCGCGCGATCGCACAAATCATAAAAAGCCTGCCCCGTTACATGGGCATGAACCCGCACGGCGTTGATATTGGCCTTTCTCATAAGGTCAACATCAGCCTGATACTGGTCTGGCGTCATTTCGCCCAGCCACTGAGAGGCAATGTAGTTGGTACCTCGAATAAATAACCGTCTACCGTTGAGTTTCCAGACTTTTTCTTTCGGATCAAAGGCAATGGTGCGAAAGCCAAAGGTGGTTTTGGTTTGGTCTAGGAGGCGATCGCCCCGTCGCACTTTTACAGTCAGTCCATATAGATTAGGCGTGCCGTGATCCCAGGTTTCCCATCGTTTAGGACGATCTGCAACCACAGGAAGGGTCAAGCGGTTGAGTCCAGGCCGGAGCAAAACGGTGTGGCGCTGAGGGGCATCCGGTACGCCTGCAAAGTTCTCCGGGCTGAGCTGCATTTCTAAATCAACTGAACTTTCCGTTGACCCCGTAATGTTGATTGTTAGGGCAACATCTGCCCTAGCTGGGGCGTTGCCAACTTCTAAATGGGGCGTTACCTTGACCTGCTCAATCGCGGCAGTCTCCGACACTCTTAGGTACACAGGTGCCCAAATGCCCCCTGTGTTGTAGTCTTGGGCGGCAGCAGTCCAAGCCCCGCCTGGTCGGGCATCGTGATGACCTAAAACACCTTTGATGAGACGCTTATGGAGTGACCAGTCTGCTGTCTCCGTTTCTTTGGGGCTATTGACCCGCACCAGAAGCTCATTGGGGTGATCAGAGTAAAAAGACTTTGAAACATCAAACCGAAAGGGCTGAAAATAACCTTCATGGAACCCCAAGTAGCGTCCGTTGAGCCACACATCTGCGGTATAGTCCACCCCCTCAAACACAAGCTGAAGCGTTTTATTTCGCAGGTGCGGATTGCCTAGAAATTGATGGTGATACCAAACGACCCCCGATAGGTCATGGCCTGCGGTATACCAGTTAGAGGGCACGGCGATCGCCTGCCATTTAGACGCATCCAGCGGCGGTGTTTGAGTCGGCGAAGGCGCTAAAGGCAGCGGCTTCGCCAAAGGATCGGCAACAAACTGCCACGTCCCCGTGAGCGGAATGGTTTGAGGAAGATCCTCTTGAGTTTTCGTCAACGGAATTGAGGTTGCCAGCGACATCGCGTTCGACAAATTCTGAGTACATACCGCCACCGCACATCCGATAAGAATTCCCAGCAGTGACAAGAACCGCGTCCGGTTATGGCGCGAAAGCTTAAACATGGAGTCTGAGGTGCAATGGGACGAAAAAACGTGATAAGCGGCTATTTTGAACGGTCAAATGAAAATCAGATAATCTCGTGCGTTAATCTTCACACATAAACAGAGACTCATAAGCTTTGTAGGTAAATACTTTCAAGACTTTCCCTTACTGGTGACGGTTTCGCTTAAATTCCGATATTCAAAATTTTAGAGGACAAGACATTAGACTGATAATTTGACAATAATCTCGTGTCCAATGTCCAAATTCCCATGGTGTTCATGAAGAAATTTGCCCTGCTGCCGCGAAAAGCGCCTAAACAGAATCGTTTAGTGCTCATCACCTTAGCGCTAACAACATGGCTCGGACAAGGCGAAGGATTCACAGGCACCCCACTTCGCGCTCAGGCACAGCAAACGCTACCGTTTTGCCAATCTTCCCCCCAAGCTGTGGCTCAAAAAAATGGGCTGCGGCAGCGGGGCGTATTGGGCGATCGCAGTGCCCAACAGCAGTATCAAAATCTAGTTGCGTCTGATGCTCAGGCTTTGCAGCAGTGTCGATCGCAAAGCTGGCTTAAAACCCAGGCCGTTTGGTTACGTCTTTACGAATGCGATCTTCAGCCTGGCGTGCTTGAAAGCGTCTTAGATCGCATGGTTAGCCGAGGCTACAACCAGGTTTACTTAGAGGTTTTCTATAACGGACAGGTTCTACTCCCTGCCGCAGAGAATCGAACCGTTTGGCCCTCTGTGGTTCGCAGCCCTGAACTTGCCCGTCGCGATCTGCTGGCAGAAGCCATTCAAAAGGCGCGTGCGCGGGGGCTAAAGGCTTATGCGTGGCTGTTTAGCCTTAACTATGGCTATTCCTACGGCAATCGCGCAGATCGGGCAAATGCGTTAGCGCGGAATGGTTTAGGTAAAACAAGCCTTAACGTCGTAGACACCACCAACACCGAAATTGATATCAGCAAAGGCGATATTGATAAGGTCTTTGTAGACCCCTACAATCAGCAGGCGCGTCAAGACTTTGCCTATATGCTTCAGTCTGTCCTCCAGCGACGACCGGATGGTGCGTTGTTTGACTATATTCGCTACCCTCGCCAGACCGGAGGAGCCTCCATTGCCAATAAGCTCTCAGACCTTTGGATTTTTAGCGGTGCCGCCCAACAAACCCTAATTTCTAGGGCAACCAATACTAAGGGGCAGGCCACCATTCAAAAGTATTTATCTCAGGGCACCATAACCGTTAGTGACTTGGCAGCGTTAGATCGCAGCTACCCCACCGAAAGCGAACCGCTCTGGCAGGGTCGTAGCGTCCCAGCCCTTGCGCCAGGAAAGCCTTTGCCACCGCCTGCGGTTCGCCTGCCGCGTCTTCAGCAAGATTTATGGTTGCTTAGCGTGGCCCATGCCTACCAAGGCGTGGTCGATTTCCTCAACGCTGGGGTGGCGCAGTCCAATCGCCAAGGAGCCGTCGCGGGAGCCGTCTTCTTTCCCGACGGGAATCGGCGCATTGGGCAAGGGTTTGACTCCCGTATGCAGCCCTGGGATCAGTTTTCGCCCGCCATTGAATGGCACTCAATGTCTTACGGACTCTGTGGCGGCACAAGCTGCATTGTAGATCAGGTGCAGCGCGTGGTGAGTCAGGCACCCGCTGGCACTAGAGTAAACCCCGTGATTGCGGGGGCTTGGTCTTTTCCGGCCTACAATCGCCCTTCTTTAGAGATGCAGATGAATGCGATTCATCAGGCTGTACCCCAAGTGAGTGCCATCAGCCATTTCGACTTTTCGTGGCAAGAGCCACAGCTTGCCAATGCTCGACGCGTGTGTAAGCCCAATTTAATTGAGGCAGCGGCTGCAAGGCCGTTGGGGATTGGGCAGTAGCGGAAGAATAGTCATACACCTTGCACTCCCTCATTTTCTAGCCCCTTCTCTTTAGAGAGAAGGAGGATCAGACTCTTTCTCCCTCTCCCTAGGGAGAGGGTAAAGCCTTTGGCTATAAGAAAGGGGTGAGGGGAACTATGTAGGTAATGAAATCCATAATCCTTAGTTTTTCTAATTTAGAAATGAGTCATTAAAAACGATCGCTTTAGGCGCATACTGCTGGAGCTTTGAGAGTGCTTTAGAAGAATCTCGATCTATGTCAGATTGAAACGGTCGCAGCCGCTCAGGACAATCTTGCTGAATCTGAGCCAACGTTTTGCTAAAGCGGGTTCTGTTAATGGCGACAGCACCATTGGGGTTCCAAGCTGCTTCAAAGGTCATGCCGCTGTTATTGACCCGTTTTTGGATGCCAAGCTGGTCGTAAACATCAATCTGAGTGCCTTCTTGGGTATGGGCAACCCCAGTGCCGCAGTAGTCAGCCCGTACCATGCGCGTGCAGGCTTGATGGAAGTCTCGCAAAGACCTTCCCTGAACTGTTTTCCAGGGCTTATATCCCCAACGCACACATTTCGCCAGTACACTCAAAAGCCCACAGCCAGAACTAAAAACTACCCTCTCCAAAATTTTATTAAAGACCCGCTCAAGCCTCCATCCTGTAAAATAGCCGAGATTCCTATGGGCAACCTCTCCCTTGAAAACAGATTCCATCTTTTACCGGATCTTTCAGACCGAACCTGGCATCCTATTTGAATTGCTGGGTCAGTCTGCTGATTTAGCCATTGGCTATGAATTTCGCTCTGTTGAAATTAAACAGCTCGCCTTTCGCATTGATGGCGTACTGCTGCCCAACCCCAATGCCCTTAATCAAACCGTCTGGTTCATCGAAATTCAGTTTCAAAAAGATCCCTACTTCTACCATCGCTTCTTTGCTGAAATCGCATTGTTTTTAGACCAGCATCCCCTGAGCGTAGATTGGAAGGCTGTTGTTCTATTTCCTAATCGCAGTACCGAACCAGACCAAACCCATCTACATAGGGCACAATTAAACAGTGACCAAGTGCATCGAATTTACCTAAGCGAACTGGAATCCAGTGAGGCTCTAGGCGTGGGGCTAATGCAGTTAATTCTGGCAGACTCAGCCAGTGCAATCAGCCAAGCTCAGGCTTTGGTGTCTAGAACCCGAAGCAAAAATCAGCCAGAAGCTAAAAGCATACAGATAGTAAAGTTAATA
>JANNDV010000287.1:0-5918 GCA_031387975.1 Acaryochloridaceae cyanobacterium OTE_75_metabat_521
TACAGCAGCCGCAGGTAGTCGTAAATTTCCGTGACGGTGCCTACGGTAGAGCGCGGGTTATGGGAGGTAGACTTTTGGTCAATGGAGATCGCAGGGCTTAAGCCTTCAATAGCATCGACATCCGGCTTATCGACCTGACCTAAAAACTGACGGGCGTAGGCGCTAAGGGACTCAACATAGCGCCGTTGACCTTCAGCAAAAATGGTGTCAAAGGCCAGAGAAGATTTCCCCGAGCCAGACACCCCTGTAAACACAATCAGGCGATCGCGGGGTAAATCTAGGTCTAAATTTTTGAGGTTGTGCTGCCGTGCGCCGCGAATGCGGATCATCGGCTCACCCTTCATCGGCGGCGTTGATTTTTTGTTGTCAGATGCTGAAGCGTCGGGGTGACGTGCCATAGCAATACAATCATCTTGAAGAAATCCCTCATGATTGTAACGTTAACGCCCGTACTGCATGAGTGGCACCAGGCTGAATCAAAGCGCTGCGATCGCCATTCAGCCGTTCAACCATTCAGCCATTCAGCCCACATGCAGCTTACCGATATCCTTTCGATTGATAAAGATCTATCAGCGGAATGCCCGAAATTTCTGCTGCGTCTATGTCATCAAATGTTTTGGTACTAGAAGATAGATCGGCTTCAGCCAATTTACGCAAAGCAACTTCTTTTTGTACGGTCTTGCAAAGCTCTGCTTGCTGAATGGCAAGCTCCATCTGTAGTGCGATTTGATCGACGAGATCAATGTCTGAGGGAGTCCACTCGCGGGGGGCTGAACATTGCTGTACCGTTAGCAGTCCCCACAGCCGTAAAGAACCACTTTCTGTGTCGTCTGTTAGTTCAGCCTGTGAACGCTGCTCCCAGGTTCCTGACTGATTTTGGAGAATGGGCACCACTAAATTGGCTTTAACCTGAAACTGATTTAAGAAATTGGCGTAACATTTGCTGATGCCTGCCGAATGAATATCTGCAATAGATTGAATTCTGCCTCTTTCATAAAGCGGCTGCCAATAACGAGCAAAGTGAGGGTCGTAAACGGTTCTTCCCTTGAGGGACTGGCAATCTTTCGAGGTAGATTCTTCTATCACTGCCCCTGACCCGTCAGCTTCGATGCGATACATCAAAACTCGATCTGCACTTAATGCCTGCCGAAGCTGAGAAACCGTTGCTGCAAAGAGATCTTCTAGCTTGACAGACTGTCGAATCCGCAAGGCGGTTGTCGCTAAAAGTGAGTGCGTCACAACCTTTGGAAAAATAGCTTCTGGCTTTTGAATCGCGCTCTTAAACTGCTTTATCATAGGATCTTCCCCACCGATTTACTTTCTCAGCATGCCCCCCTTGGCCTGTGAAATTAATACTCTCTTAAGAGAGATTAAATAAAAATTAAAGATTTTATTCTTTTTCAAAAGAATAATCTTTTTGATACTATCTTGTTGAATTTAGCGTAAGTTTCCATTCTGTATTAAAGCTTACCCTCGCAGCCTCAAACCCATTGTTTAAGCTCCCATCCCTGAATAGTGTTTTAACCCGCGTCGCCATAGCCAGCGGTTGACCACCCAAAATAAAGCACTCCAGGCAAGCATCGCGCCAAAACCTTGACCCACGTTGACGGGTAATCCGACCAGCAAACTAGCGGGAAAATAAATCAGGTAAGGGAATGGTGTCCACATCACCACGGCCTTTACGCCTTCAGGAAAGACGTTGAGGGGCGCTATCATGCCCGATAAAAACAAATAAAACAAATACCAAAACTGTTCAATCGCTGTGGCTCTCTCTGTCCAGAAGGCAAACATGGCAAAGGTGTACTGGATCAAAAACCGCAGGATGAACGCGAGAATGATGGCGGCGATCGCCAACACCCCACCCATCCCACGGGGCAACCAAAGCGACTGAGGATACAGCACAAAAAACAGCGCCACGAGGGCAAACGTAAACGGCATCCGCGCAAAGCGTTCTGCAATATGATTTGCAATGTGATGCCAACCAGGGTCAATGGGCTGTAAAAGCCTTGGAGAGAGCCGTCCTTCCACTACTTCTTTTTCAAACTCCCAGGCGACCCACACAACGGTAAGCTGTCGGATTAAAAATACGCAGATAAAGTAGCGAGCAAAGTCAATGGAGGAGAGCGAAAATGCGCCCCCTGCGGCTGCCTGAATCCAAATGCCCATCATAATCAGGGGCATGGAATTGGCTAACACCCACAGAATCAGCTCAGCGCGATACTCCAGCATATTGGCGTAGTACACCGACAAAAACACCCTAGATTTATGGAGAATCTGCATTATTCCACCAGTCCTGATTTGAACACGCGACCAATAATTTCCTCAATGGGCGGGTCGGTAATGGTCAGATCACAGACGGGGAGTTCTGCCAAGAGCTTGGCAACAGCGCGGGTTAAATCTTCGCGGTGGATAATAAAGCACACCTCTCGACCCGAAATAGACTCAATTTCGCCATAGGGGGCTAGTTCAGCATCTAGCATGGTTTGCTCTAGCTCTAGTTTGACCTGACGGTAGGGCGCAAAATGATCGAGCAGACCATCCAGCGCACCGTCGTAGATGAGCTGCCCTTGATGGATTAAGAGAACGCGATCGCACAGTGCCGTAATATCTGCCATGTAGTGGCTGGTCAGCAGAATGGTGGCATCAAAGCGTTCGTTGTAAGACTTCAAAAATTCTCGCACGCTGGCCTGGGCATTGACATCTAGCCCAAGGGTCGGCTCATCTAAAAACAAAATCTGGGGCTGATGGAGCAGTGCCGCCAGTAGCTCTGCTTTCATGCGTTCCCCGAGGGAAAGTTTGCGGACGGGCTGGGTGAGCTTTTCTTCGAGAGAAAGCATTTCAGTCAGTTCGCCTACGCGGCGCTTAAACTCGCGATCGCTAATGCCGTACACTGCCGCATTAATCCGCAGCGAGTCCATTGCAGGTAAATCCCACAGGAGCTGCTGCTTTTGACCCATGACGAGGGTGATTTTTTCGAGAAAGGCTCGATTCCGCTGAAAGGGAATATTATCCGCAACCCGCACCCGACCACTAGACGGATGAATCAGCCCCGTCAGCATTTTGAGCGTGGTGGTTTTACCTGCGCCATTAGGACCCAGGAAACCCACCACTTCTCCGGGCTGAATTTCAAAACTCACGTCTTTTACGGCATTTACAAGCCGATTTTGGCGCTTAAAAAAGTGCGACAGGGTGCCGCGCAGCCCGGGTTGCTTAATGGCAACGGGATAAACTTTAGAGAGGCAGTCCGCAACAATGATAGGCATACTACCTATGCTAGCGCGGACGGCTACGGACTTTTGGGGCTGCCCTCAGCTTCTGTTGCCTGCTGTTCAATTGTTTTCTTTGTCAGATCGACGGTTTGCTGAACGTCACGGGCTTTTTCAATGGCTTTTTCGCCGCCGTCTACTCCTTTTTTATAGGTTTCGGCGGCGGGGTTGGCGCAGGCACAGAGGGCGATCGCCGCAACCCCCACTACCCAGACTACAGACTGAGAATGCTTGAATTTCATGGTAACTCCAGCGCTTTACGATCTAGCGTTCCCTAGAGATGTTCGCTTATGGCGTATCATCCAGAACTAATGCGATCGCCTGATTGAGGATTTGGGTGCGGTCAATCATAGTGACAATCTCTTCCGCCTCGTACCTGCCCTCAAAGGCTTCTAATGCCGCCTCGTCGAGGGCAGACTTGTAAGCATCTGATAAGGTCTCCATCAATTCTTCGCGTGTGAGATAGTGCCCTCCTGATTTCTGGCGTTTATTTGAGCGTTGGATTTGCCGTACCGCATTCCGAATTGAAACGTCCCAAGATCGCGTTGTGCGGTTCTCAGCCTGCTGTTTGATCAAGTGCAGTAGCAAAATAATGCCAAAGCTAAAGATCTTGTTTAGCTTGTCATCTTTGCTCATCTCGGTCATCTCCTCCACCAGCAGCAAGGCTCCAGAGAGGTTTCCCCCAACCAGCAAATCTTTCAGCTCCAGCAATTCTTCCATCGCTCATGCCTCCTGCGTTAAATTGCCCAGCGCCGCGTAAGCCGCACTAAGATGCCTGACCCAAACGAGCGGTCAGAAACTCAGCGGTACCTTCTACAAAGGCAATGACCTTATCGTAGGCCATGCGCGTGGGACCCAAAACGCCAACGCTGCCGACGGGCGTGGTGCCTTTTTGGTACACCGATGAAACCAAAGCACAGTTTTGGATCGGCTTAAGGGCATTCTCTGTGCCAATGCGAATGAGAACAGGGGGACGACTGCCCTTTTTAGAAGACGGCACCTTAAACTCTATGCCTTCATAAATGAGAGGCCAGAGCTGGTCTTGCTCTTCTTCTAGCATCTGAATAATGGTTTGAGCTTGCGCCAGTTCTGAAAATTCGGGCTGACGCAAAAACTCGGAAACGCCGCCAATTAAAATGGGGGTTGCGATGGGTGATTGATTGCGCTCACTCAGATCTTGGCAAAGCTGCTTCAGAAAGGCTGCAAATTTCTGAAACTCGCGATCTAATGCTTGCCAGTCGATCAACGCCAGTTCTGATAACGATTTGCCGCACAGGTGATGATTCAGAAAGTTTGATAGTAGGTGCAGTTCTTGCTCTAACAGCTCAGCATCTTCAGATTGCCCAAGGTGAGCGGGTAAATCCATAAACACCGAGCGGGTTTCGTAGGTATCTGTGACCAAAATCAGCATGACCCGCTGTGGCTCTACCTGTACGAGATGCAGATGACGAATGGTGGTAGCAAGAGATGACTGGGGTACGGTAATGAGCGCCACGCAGCCGCTGAGGGTGGCTAAGATCTGAGCCGCTTGACGGAGCAGGGTTTCAAAATTGGCGGGTTCGGCGGGGAGACGTTTGGCAAGAAGCTGCTGGATGCGCTCTACCCACTGATCTGAGGGGGTGATGAGTTTATCAACGTAGACACGATACCCAGAATCTGAGGGAATTCGCCCTGCTGACGTATGGGGTTGATAAAGTAAGCCCTCTTTCTCTAACATGCCCATGACGTTGCGGATGGTGGCGGAGCTGAGGCTAAATTCATATTCTTTCGCAAGCGCCTGGGAACCGACCGGCTCTGCCGTTTCGATGTAGTGGTTAACGGTGGCTCGAAGGACTTTTTGCTGGCGCTCGGTGAGCTGAACGTACATGGCGATGGTTCACAGAAGGGGCTGGGCTAGTAGCGAGGGATAGAGGAGTCAACTGCTAGGGCGTAGGCATCAATGCCACCTGTAATATTTTTGACGTTGGTAAAGCCCTGTTGAGTGAGCCACTGACACATCTGGGCAGAGCGCATCCCGTGATGGCACATGACATAGGTTTCGCTGTGGGGGTCTAGCTGGGTGGGGAGGGTTGCCATCCATTCTGCGGATTGGCTGAGGGGAAACACTTGGAAGTTGGGGAGGGCGGCGATCGCAATTTCCTGTAATTCCCGCACATCAATAAGCTGAAGGGGAGCGTCTGCTGTGGCGATGCGCTGGGCTAAGGCTTCAACGGAAATCTCTAAAAGGTTGGCATCGTAGGACATAAGCGTTTTGTGAGGGGCGTTTTTATGATTCAGAGCAAGCTAGCACAAATTTAAAAGAATTTAAGATTATTCTGTCACAGCTTTACGAAAAGATTGCCCAGCGCACCGTTTGCGTTGGGAGTACTTATAATGCTAAATCTCAGTCCAACCACGCTCAGGCGTTTTAACCCATCAGCCGGCATGAGCGAGAAGTGCTGAATTTCAAGCGTGGGTGCGCGTTAAGGCTTCGCCCTACAGCATTTTTGCAGCGCAGACTTCGATAGAGACAATTGTGACAGAGATGGGCAAGCGCTTCAAACCAACCTGGGAGATGGCGGTATCCGACGAATGGATGGGACGTGTAGACCTGATGCGCCGCCTCTAGAGTGCGATCGCTGTTCGTCAGCCTTTTGCTGATTCGCTTCAGCC
>JANNDV010000307.1:0-5562 GCA_031387975.1 Acaryochloridaceae cyanobacterium OTE_75_metabat_521
CAGTTTCTCACGCGTTACTCACCCGTCCGCCACTAAAACCCGAAGGTCTCCGTTCGACTTGCATGTGTTAAGCATACCGCCAGCGTTCATCCTGAGCCAGGATCAAACTCTCCATGTTAGTTTTGACTTAAAACAAAACATTAGAGACTAGCTCTTTTTTCGTCTAGGTGCTACAATCGCTTGCAACAACCTCTAATTTGATTTGACGAGGTATAAAATTCTTTAAGAATCTTTCAAACTATTGATTTGTCTAGGTTCTGGGCGGTTCGAGTGACTTCGTCTCTCGAGCGCTTTACTAATGTATCAGCATGACGATGGGCTGTCAATGGGTGGCGGAAAAGAATTTTGAGAAGATGCGCGGGAAAAGATCAAAAGAGCTTGTAGCAAAAGCTACAAGCTCTTTTGATTAGGGACTAGGGGCTTTACTCGGCGGACTTGGCGCGATCGCCCACCCGCATACTGCCAACTCGACCAGCGACAACCTTCCCAACGGAAGAGCCAGCATCAACTTCAACAAGCTGAACTCGACCAATGGATTGAGAAACAACCCGCAGAACCTTACCTGTAGATGGATCTCTCACAGTCTTGGTAACACGTTCGATAGAAAGAATCATGCCGGGACGAAATCCGTCGCTTCCACCTTTGTTAAGTACCACCTGATTTCCTGTTATGTCTGCGATAACCGCATTGACTCTGGGCGTAACGGCTGGGAGTGATGCAATTTGAGGCGCTGCCGCAACAATTTGAGCGCTGAGCACGGTCACAGCCTTCTCAGCAGCCTCTTCTAATGCGCCACTCCCATTTCCAGAGCCGAGCATTGAACCCATGCGAGGGACTCCAAATAGTCCGATTCCAGCGCCTGCGTTAACTCTTTGCTCAGATTGCCCCGTGCCTTCAGCAACGCTCAAAATTTCTCCTGTGGCCGTGCTAATCAGCCTCGCTGAAATCTGAACTGTGGCAATTTGTTTACGAGACCCTGTAAAGATGTCCCCAAAGGAGACATCTTTTTTTTCTCCATAGCTGAACTTCGTTACGGATCCGATTACCACCGCATCTACCCCTAGCACACGTCCGATTTGAGCTGCTGTTGTCGGTTCAATGCGACCTGATGCACCAAGATTTTGCTCGTTAAGGACTGAAGCTACTCTGCTGCGTTCAATAAGAATGTAACTTCCATCCTTAAATAGCTGATTCGTCAAGATGTCACTAATGCCTTTGGATGCGCCACCGCCGCCTAGTCCTGAGAGGGCACCCATGTCACTGATACTGGCAAAATCAAAGTCCAGTATGGCAATACGACGTTTTTCACGAGGCCGGATTTGTTCGGTTCCCAGTGCGCGAACGCCTTGGGCGTTGACCTGCGCAGAAAAATTTAAGGTCGAGCAGTATGCCAACCCTGAGAGGGCCATAACAAGTCCGATAGTTTTAGCGATTAAGCGGTTCATTATTATTAGGAAGAGAGCAGTATTTTTTCTTCAGGGCAAAGGATATGTCACTTATAACATGTTCTCTCTGCAAAACTTATTGAGTCGATAAGCCTTGCAAGACAAGACTATTAGCCTTAGAAGGATCTAAGAGCGGCTTTAGCGATCACAAATTTTGTTGATGGACTGTTGACAGTTTCGACCTGCTATTTTCAGGGCTGCGATCGCCTGATCGTAATCTGGTTGATTGTTATTCGTTAGGGCAATGTCGGCTGATTTTTGTAAATCTTCTAGAGCAGCCTGTCGATTCCCTTGGTTGAGCTGTACGACGCCTCGATTGTAGTAAGAGAGCGAATCAGGGCTGAGCTGAATGGCTTTAGTGTAATCAGAGAGCGCTCCTTCTGGATTACGCATCGCAGACTGCGACAGTCCTCGCCCCAGATAAGCAGAGGCTAGATTACCGTCAAGTTGCACAGCCTGACTAAAATCGGCAGCCGCACCGCTATAGTCTTGAGTCAGATAACGAATGCTGCCACGTAGCGAATAGGCTGCGGCAAATCGGGGATTAATCTGAATCGCACGAGTGGAAGACCTCAGCGCGGCATTGAAGTCTTCTTGGAGGTACTGATTCATCGCTGCCAAGAAATAATCGCTGCTGGCAGAATTGAAATTATTTCCCGTAGCAATAGTCGTGGGCTGAGCAGTAACAGACCTAGATTTGCGGGGGGAACTTTGCAGCGTTATGGTGCGGCTTCCGCCGCTGCCTTCTGATCCACTGGGTACAAGTAGAGCAATCTGGCTTTGGAGCACCTTTGCGCCAGATGCTGCCAAAAACGTATTGATAGGAATGCCCAAGTTAAACCCTGTTTTCATAAAAACTCTGGCGTTCAGTTTTTCTACGGTTTGGGATTGACCATCTGCTGCACCATGAATCCCCACCAATCGAGCTTCTTGATCAAAGACAGGGCCACCGCTCATTCCTGGGAGAGTTTTGTTGGTATAGACCAAAGAATAACCGCCCGTTTGGGGCTTGCTCGACAGCGCGGTGAGCTGCCCCTCTGTAAAGTTGTAGGTGAGGGCATTAATGGTGGAGCCTTGGCCTGGAAAACCCGTTACATAGACGGTCACGCCTTCTTGAAGTGAACTGGAGTTGCCTAGGGTCGCAACGCTATATTTTTCAGGACTATTAAATTTGAGCAGGGCTAAATCAAGACCTGGCAGCTTTTGAATGGCCTGGGTGCTAATGGGATAATGCTTCCCTGTGTTGGTCACAACCTCATAGGTGCCAGGGGCATCAATAACATGACGAGCGGTCAAGATGGTGTAAGTTGAGCCATCTTGACGAATGAGCACCCCTGAACCTGTATCTGACCCTTGAATTAAGACGGTGGCACTTTTAGCAATTTGACCAATTTCCGCCACGCTTTTAGCAAAGGTTATGGGCTGCCAGATCATTGCGCAGATCATCACACCAGCGCCAGTCTTTCCAATTTTGTAGGCTAATTTCATGAGAAACCAATCCACCTCTCCAGCAAATTTAAGCTAACTGTAGCAAAGTGCCTACACAGACACGACAACTGTTAGTTAGTAAAACTGTTGTAGCAGCAGTCAACGACGAGTGTCTATGACTAGAATCACTCATTTGCAGATTGTTTAATTAGCCTTTTATTGGCTAGAGGAACCACTAGACCAATAGGTATGGGGTAGAGGAGGAGATATCTTAGCTTGTGCCAAAACGCTTTGGTAATACTGCTCTAGCTGCTTTGTAGCAGCTGACCAACTCCAGCGTTCTGCTTCGGCCCGGGCGTTACGGCGCAGCGTTTCTCGCGCTTCTGGTTGGCTAAGGAGATGTTGGGTTGCGGCGATCGCCCCCCGGTCATCCTTCGGGTCAAATAAATAGCCATTGACTCCATCTTGGACAATATCTGGAATCCCACCGGAGGCCGCTGCCACGACCGGGCACCCCGCCGCCATCGCTTCTAGCAAGACTAAACCTAGGGTTTCTGTTCGAGACGGAAAAACAAAGGCATCGGCACTAGCAAAGGCATCAGCTAAGGTGGTGCCACCCATATAGCCAGCAAAATAGGTGGGGGTATTGGCAAACAACTGTTCTAGTTCTTTGCGGTAGGGACCATCCCCCACAAGAGCAAGGCGAGCATTGGGGATGGTTTCTAGAACAGATTTAATTTCATGAATGGCTTTTTCGGGGGAAAGTCGACCCACATAGAGAAGCAATGGGTCTTCAGGATGCCCTTGGGTTAAATGTTCTCGCATTTGGGGCGTTGCTCGACTGGGCTGAAAGGTTTCAATATCCACGCCGCGCTGCCATAGGGCCAGTCGCTGAATGCCGTGGGAGGCCAGTTCCTCCACCATGACGGAAGAAGTACAGAGGTTGAGGTGGGCTTGATTATGCCCGAGTTTGAGGAGTTCCCAGAGTAGCCCCTCTAACATGCCCAAGCCGTAATACTGAAGGTACTGGGGCAGATGGGTATGGTAGGAAGCCACCAAGGGAACATTGCGCCATTTGCCATAAAAAATGCCTGAAAGCCCCAACACCGCAGGATTCGCCACATGCACTAAATCAGGCTTAAAACGATCTAGCGCAGCGGTAATCGAGGGACGCGGCAAGGCCATTTTCAGCTCTGGATAGAGCGGGAACGGAAACCCAGAAACCCCATGCACTTGTGCCCCTTTGTATTCCGCTGGGGCACCTTCAGGGCACACCACCAAAACCTGATGCCCTTCGCTTTGGAGGTGCGTAATGGTTTGACAGAGGCGCGTGACGATACCGTCAATTTTAGGTAAAAAGGTTTCGGTAAAAAGGGCAATCCGCATACAGTTCTCAAACGCTACTCAAGAGGCTTTGGAAGAGTGCAGATCCCATGCACATCAATTGATTTAGCCCTTCCAGGAAACTTTGGGCAAAATCTGATCCTTATCTACACGGTGCTTATATTTCACAGCAAAGTTGAGCAGTGAATCTAGCAGGGAGTCGGAGAGCAGATGAGGCTGTAAACCTAAATCGAGCAAATTGGTGTTTTTGGCATTAAAGTAGTGCTCTTCTTTCTCCACACGGGGGTTGTCGATATGGGCAATTTCTACGTTCACACCCAAAGTAGAACCTGCTTTTTTGACCATGCTAGCCAGGTCGCCCACGCTAAACATTTCGGTGAACTGGTTGAAGACACGAAATTCTCCTGGGGCGGCTGGAGTGGCGATCGCCAACTCCACACAGCGCACCGTATCCCGAATATCCAAGAAACTGCGGGTCTGACCACCAGAGCCATAAACCGTCAAAGGATGCTCGATCGCCGCCTGTACACAGAAGCGATTGAGCGCTGTCCCAAAAACACCATCATAATCTAAGCGATTAATAAGCAGCTCGTCCATCCCCGTTTCTTCGGTGAGGACACCATATACAACCCCCTGATTAAGATCAGTCGCTCTAAGTCCCCACGTTTTGCATGCAAAGCTAATGTTGTGGCTGTCGTGAACTTTACTTAGGTGATAGAAAGAGCCAGGTTGCTTGGGGTAAGGTAGCGTATCTTTACGACCATTGTGCTCAATAGTGATATAGCCTTCTTCAATATCAATATTAGGAGTGCCGTACTCACCCATCGTGCCGAGCTTCACGAGGTGACAATCTGGAAAATCTTGGTGAAGGCTGTAAAGCAGGTTAAGCGTCCCCACTACATTATTAGTCTGAGTAAGAACCGCATGCTCCCGATCAATCATCGAGAACGGAGCCGAACGCTGTTCTCCAAAATGCACCACAGACAGCGGCTCAAACTGATGCATCACACCACTCAAAAATGAGTAGTCCGTAATGTCGCCAATAAATAGATCAATCGCTTTCCCCGTCAAATCTTTCCAGCGCTGGATTCGCTGCTGAATAGGGGCAATGGGCGTAAGGGTTTCAATGCAAAGTGTATTATCCCAATGTCGCCGCACCAGGCTATCTAAAATACCAACGTCGTAGCCTCGGTTCGACAAATACAGTGCCGTTGCCCAACCGCAGTAGCCATCACCGCCAATTACGAGGACTTTCATGTATGCCACTTTTGTTAGGTGTTTTCTGTAGGCATAACAGCCTTCTAATCAAAGTACCAGGATTAGGGTCAGTTGACATCCTGGTCAA
>JANNDV010000313.1:0-4601 GCA_031387975.1 Acaryochloridaceae cyanobacterium OTE_75_metabat_521
GACCTATGGATGAAAGTCCAGGGTTACGCAAAGAAGTCAGTAAGTTTGTCTAGCAGTTAGGTTTGGAACCGCCCATTGCGGAGCCGCACGGTGGGTGGTGTGGGAGGGGGGATTTGTGAAGATTCTCCCTATCCCGATTAGCTGGCTGGCACCTGAACATTCTTCTTTTACTGTAGTTTAAAAAGACGGATGCTTTCAATGATTAAAATTGCTGCCCATACCAGGATACTCAGGCCAGCCGCCGCTGCTGCAATATCTTTAGTGACTCGGATACGCTCGTTCTGTTGAGGCTCAACAAAGTCGCACAGGACTTCGATCGCGCTGTTAAACAATTCAGAAATTAGCATTACCCCCATTGCAAGTAATATCAAGCTGACATCTACCCATTGGCGAAAAAAGAAAGCGCCGCCCAAAACGGGCACCGACAAGATCACCTTATACGCAACACTAAAGTCGGTAACGACCGCAACGTGGAGACCCGCCAGGATCACCTTTAGCTTCTGGATTGGGTGATAACCAGGTGAACGAAATTTGTTAGACATAACTGATTAGTTTAAAGGGGCTGGGGCTGTACCGATCGCACAAACCGCTGTAACTGCCGACTTTCCAATTCCAAAACTCGTCGGGCGAAATCAGGGTCATGGTCAAGTAGGTTGTCAAAAGCATCGACTGAGATGGCTAAAATGCGCGTCTTTTCGCTGGCTGCAATGATGGTATTTTCTGAGGTACTGTGAGCCAAGACCTCCAGCTCATCCAGCGTTTGCCCAGGCTGAAGGTATTCAACTCGAACCTCATCACCCAGACGATAGTGAATCTTGGCAGCACCTTCAATGAGCAGCAACAATTCCCGACAGGTATCGCCGGCTTCGGTGATCACCTCACCGCTAGAGTAGGCTCTCACTTCAGCCTGATTGGCAAGGGCAATCAGTGTTTCACTCTGCATCCGATGGAAGAAATCGCTATTAAACAAGTAAACTAATTTCTCTAGCGTTGGGAATGCTGTGAGCGGAGGGCGTGGAGTTGGTATAGACAGAAGCTGTTCGGCAGTTTCCCGCACAATTTCCGACTGTGCAGCATACCGTTGAGTCTGAACGATCGCCCGACTGCGTTCGGCATCCAATTGCGCCATCATATAGAGGGCTGCCACTTGAACGAGCGGATTTTGATCCTGGAGCAGAGCTTCTAAATACCCTAGAATCTGTTGGGAAGAGAATTCCAGCGAACAGGAGACGGGGGTTTCTCCAGGTTGGATCAGAAATTGCAGGATCTCTGGCGGGATGCGTTCGCCCCAGTCCTCCTGGTCGAGGAGATCCACTAAAATCGTCGGTGAAGCCTGTTGTAAAGACTGCGCCAGGATTGGGGCAGCCGGATCATTTTGGAGGAGTGCTAGTGTTTCCAGAACCGATCTCACGATCAGTTCTTTTTTGTGCTTTATGTTTTCTCGGAGCAGCATTAACACGGCTTGATGTCCGTGAAGCATCGGTTGATTCAAGGCGCGATAAGCATCAATCAATTCTGGCAGTTGAGCCAAGAGAAACTCTGTCTTTTTGGCACTCCCTGCATTGGCTGAAAATCCACTCAAAATCCAATCTTCTTCTTGGGGGGTGATCGAATATTCCCGTCGCAGAGAGCGAATTGCGGCTGAATCCTGGGCTGACAATTGCTCCAAGTCCGTGCGATCACCAGCCGTAGATCGTAGAGCATCGGACTGTTTGCTTTGCAGCAATATGAGCCGCTCTAAGGATTTGCGGTAACCGCTCAAGCGGATCTGATTTTCTAAACTACGTTGATGGTTGGGACTAAGTAACTCGGGATCTTCAATGCCCAATTCTTCTAACACGATGCGGTGTTCATCATCGGTAATACTTAATTCTCGGCGCATTTGCTGTAAGACTTCCAAACTGCTGGAGTAGTTCACATAACCTTCTTCTAAGGCTTCCCGAACCACTCCTTTATAGGCCTGGTGTCGCTTTTCGCGGGTAAAGCCAGGAAGAACTTTAGCTAAAACATAGACTTCATGCGTATTGAGATCACTGAGCACACGCCCGTCTAAAAACTGTGAAACATTGAGTTGCAATTTCTCTAATTGTTTGCGGAATCGACTGGCAAGATTTTCACGAGCATAAAAATCAGGACTCCGCCGCCAAGTTTTGTAGAGCCAGAGTGTACTGAGCGAAACCAAACCCAAGTCGTAGAGATATTGCACAGCCTGGGGCAGGAGCTGAACCAGGGGACGACCCCCAAAAATAAAGAAGAAGTTGAAAATTCCAAAGGTGCACAGGGTAAAAATGCGATGTCGAATTGTCTCGATCGATAGTGTTGAATCTTGCCGACGACTGTAAGACTTAGTGCGGTTTTCGATCCACCGCCCGCCCCAATAGCCGATCGCCGTACATCCACCCAGCACCAGCGGAACAGCAGTCAATTTGGGAATGTTGATGGCTTGCCCAAAGAGATAGAGTCCGGGGTCAAACAGCGAGGCTAGCTGATCGGTTTGTCGGAGCCATGCCCCGGAAAAGTAATAGTTCCAGTTGCCTGCATACAAATAGTAATAGCCAAAATAGCCCACCACTAGACCCACGTAGCCATATCGCAAAAATGAGGTTTCAGGCTTGTTGAGGCGATCCCAATAGGTGCGTTCAGCATCAATATCAATGCAAGGATTTTGGCAGGCTACACAGGCGCTTTGCTCTTTACCATCCGGCAAGACGGTACGGCACATGGATTGGGTAATCGTCTGATCACTCATGTGGGCTTTGCTACTCAATAAGCCCCCTGGCTCACTGTAGATGCTCTGAACGGGTGCCATCGGGCAAAAGTATTGACACCAGGACTTGCCGCCGTAAAAATAACCAACTGCGATCGCAGCTACAATCGTGAAGAGCAACCAACCCGCCAGCACCAAGCGATCAGCATTAAAAAATAAAATTCGCCCACACAAACCTACAAACAGCCAACTAAATTGCACATAAGGATAGTTCCGACCCAGCCATGAATTGGGCTGAACCTTTGCCAATTCGTAGCGCACCTTCCCTGTCTTTGGATTCTCCCTCTTGAATTGGCGTTGCCAGCCTAAGGCGCGAGGAATCTGAGATAAAAAAGAGAGAGGACAAATCCGTCGCCATAGCTCATGCCCAAAGACCAACAATATAAAGATTGCAGCCGGGACAATCGCTCCCCAAAAGACGGTGGTTCCCAAGGGATAGGGTTGCTCAGATAAACATTCCCCTTGCACTTGGACACAGGTATCGGGTAGCCGCAAAAGACTCCAGGGATGATTCGGCTCGGTTAATGTCGATGTCCAGGGATCATAAAAAAGGGAACCGATCACTAAGAGCCATGCGATCGTTAATATCCAGCGAATCCAGTGCATTCGAGGCTCTGGCAGTTGGGCAAACATAGACAAACCCTTTCTTTGGTCTGTACCATTGTGTGCCGAAGACTGCTAAGTTTGGCCATTGACTTTCTATGGGCTAGTCATCAAATTTCTCAATACTCTACAGAATGCACCGGACTTGGAAGCCCAGCAAACGATCTCGCGATTACCGTCTCAAGCCAGAAACGAAGCCAGCTAACGGCTGGCGCTTCACCGGACGGCAATAGAGTTCGCTACACAAATAATAGCGTATGCCGCCGTTCCGTGTGCAAGCGCTGGTTAGACATATGCAAAGCAATAAATTAAGTTATCCATTTGATTGCAACCAACCTTGAATAATTGCCTTTACAACTTTTAAATATTTATTATCCACAATAAATTCATCAATTGCTGTATTTCCACCTTCCTTCAAAGCAGCAATCGCACGTTGCTTTAGCTCAGGTTTCGTAGCAATATTAACATAAGTTATTTGTTCAGCTTCGGTTGTAGTTGAATTTGTTTTTTCAAGTTGTTTTAGGAGTTCTTGAATTTCAGCGGTAGTTTCTGCAAGAGTTTTTGTGTGTTCAGATGTGTTGACGTTAAATGCACTATCGACACTGGAACGATTAATAATTGTGGAGTCACTAATCTTTTCAAATTTATCGCCCATAATAACTTCCTGAATGACAACTTGAATAGCTTGTTCAGAAAAATGACTTGTAGAATGATCTGGATATCTAATTGAAGCCTCTATTTCTTTGATTCCTAGATGTGTTATTGAAGTTTCACCGTCTAAAGCAACTGATTCAAGTAAAGCTTCATCTAACAAGTAATCTAGTGCTGATTCTGCTTCCTGTGCGGACATCTCCTGTTCTTGAACAAAATGACTTAAAACATCTCTAAAATCTATACCTGAGTATCTATTATCACCCAGTACGTCATAGAAAAGTTTCAATATGCGATAGCGATTACTTTCCTTTCTGATAACTATTTCTCTATCATTCATGAAGCTATTCCTGAGAAAGGAGTTGAATTTAATAATAATAATAATTATTCTAAAATAGAGAAGTTTAATGTAGGTCTAACAATTGTTTAGACCAACCCTCCCTTATAGAACCCATTTGACATCTTACGGAACTTGAATTAAGGTGCTAAAGCCCCCTCTAATCCAGGCATAATGGCATATTCCAGCAGTTTCACCGATGAAGAATGGGAAATTTTTGAACCGCTGTTACTTCAGGCAATA
>JANNDV010000326.1:0-6900 GCA_031387975.1 Acaryochloridaceae cyanobacterium OTE_75_metabat_521
TGGACAGATCTGTCACATCCATGAGCGTGTGCTGGTCTGTCTCTCCACCTATCCCAATTCAGTTCAGCTTTTGCGGCGAGGGGCACGTCTTTCAAACTATATGAACGCGCCACTGTATGCGATCTTTGTGGATGCCTCTGATCGCTTTCTCTCGAAACAAGAAAGCCTTCATGTCGAGACCTGTGAAAAGCTATGCAAAGAATTTGGCGGTGAATTTTTACGGGTCAGAAAGAGTGATGTGCCCAGTGCGATCGCCGAGGTAGCTGCCACCCAGCACATCACGCAAATCATCATCGGCGAAAGTCAGCAGTCGCGCTGGAAACACCTGCTTAAAGGTTCTTTTACCCAGCGCCTCATGCGGCTGATCCACCGTCAGCATATTGACTTGCACATTATTGCAACTGAGAAATAAAGCGTCCCTCTATACTCCTACCTCAAGCGTGAATTGCCGCAGAAATTTGTGCCGCATCTAAATCACGCCCAATAAAGACCAAGCGCGTTTCGCGTGGTTCATCGGCTCGCCAAGGACGGTCGTAGGAAGTTTCCAGGCGATCGCCCACCCCTTGCAGCACCATCCGCATCGGCTTGTTTGCCACATTCACAAACCCCTTAATGCGATAAATATCCTGCTCCGCAATAAGACGTTTGAGCTTCAGCACCAGCGCCTGCGGGTCGAGTGCCTGAGCTGAAACGATTGGTACAGAGAGGATGTCATCATCATGATCGTGCTCTTCTTCTGTGTCGTGGTGGCTGGGACGTGCCTCTAGGTTGTCTTCTACGGCGGCATTAAAGCCCAGCAAAATCTCTGAGCTAATTTGCCCATCCCGACAGGGGATTATCTTAACGCCAAGACGCAGCTCTTGCTGAACCCGCGATCGCACTGCTGCCTGGGTCTCGCTATCCACACAGTCGGTCTTGGTCAACAGCACCAGATCGGCACAGGCCAACTGATCTTCAAATAGCTCTTCGAGAGGCGACTCATGATCTAAGTTAGGGTCTGCCTCGCGTTGGGCATTGAGAGCATCTAGATCCGCCGCAAGCTTGCCCATTGAGACAGCTTCGCAGTCCACCACCGTAATCACGCCGTCTACCGTTGCACCATTGCGGATCTCATCCCAGCGGAATGCTTGAATCAGGGGTTTAGGGAGCGCTAAGCCAGAGGTTTCGATCAAAATGCAG
Source organism: Acaryochloridaceae cyanobacterium OTE_75_metabat_521 (assembly GCA_031387975.1). Taxonomy (GTDB): domain Bacteria; phylum Cyanobacteriota; class Cyanobacteriia; order Thermosynechococcales; family Thermosynechococcaceae; genus JAAURS01. Next base: position 1,180 of record JANNDV010000326.1, read on the forward strand.
TCAATTTGGTCGCGGCGCTTCAGCAACTCCTGCATAGTGGGCAAAAATTCTTCCTGCACCGTGCAGCAGAGACAGCCGTTGGTGAGTTCTACAATGTTGGGCATCTCTTGATTGGGCAACACCTGCCCGTCTTCATCGCAGACCTGACAATCGCGCAGCAGGTCGCCATCAATGCCAATTTCGCCAAATTCATTCACCAAAACCGCAATGCGGCGACCCTGATTATTTTGGAGCTGTTGCCGAATCAGCGTGGTTTTGCCACTGCCCAGAAACCCAGTAATCACCGTGACGGGAATTTTCGCTGCCATAATTTTCTCTAAAAGGGAAGGGAATTAAATATTGCTCCCCTCTCCCTTTATGGGAGAGGGGTTGGGGGAGAGGGTTATCAATGCCTGAAATCATCCAATGCAGCTCAAGTCAATCTAGGCGATCGAGTGCGTCGTTGTCGCTGAAGTTCTAAACCCAGCAATAGCCCAAGCCCGACCAGCAATGTAAAGTATGTAAGCGGAATCAACCGAGCCTGAAGCGGCGGCACAACGCCCTCTACAGCAATATTTTGTGCAACTCGGAACGGCTTAAACTGCCGATCTGCATTAGCTTTGGGCGCAATCTCAACCTCAACATGATGGGGTGCGCCATCAAAGAACTGCTGCTGCCATGCAAACGTTCCGCTAAGATCTGGCGTGCCCTCATAGGCAAACGCAACCCATTTATTTTCAAGCTGTGTCGTTGTTACCTTCAGCGCCACATCCGTGACAGGCTTATCAGTCTTGGCATCCATCACGCTCACCCGTAGCTGGGCAGGTTGACCTACTGTGGCACCAGAATCCCCCAATAGCTGAACCGCCAGCCCCTCAGTATTAAGCTTGGAGGGTATATCCGATGGGGGGGCTGATTCTGTCTCGTGGGACATTGCCATTGACCCATGGGATTGGGCAAATTCTGCACTGATGTTGACAAAGAGAAGGGCGGCGATCGCCACGACCGTCACGCCACTCAGCAGTAGCCGAACCCGCTGCGGCGCGACTTCTCCAGGCAAGATCTTTTGTCCACTGCCGATCACCCAGCCACCACCCAGCCCCACCGTAACCAAAAGGGTCGCCAACATGCCTAAGTTGCGATACTTAACCCAGTTTTCAGAGACGCGTAGTCTTAGGGTTTCTTGAACGGGGGCAAAAGCATTAGCAGATACAGGCGTAACCTTTACCTGTAGCCTGTAATCCCCTCGAATCGGCAGCATTTGCTGAAGCTTTAGCTCACCCTTAGGGGCTAGAGCCTCTATATCCAGTAACGTAGTGCCTTCCACAATCGGGAAATCTGTCGTAAACCAAGGATTCTTGGGTTGAGTGAAAATCGTGAGATGAATCTTAGCGTTCTCTAGCGCCTGTCCAGACCGATCTAACGCCTGAAGCGTAAGCTGCACCGGAGGCTGCGGATCGGAAGATTCAGCCTCAAAGGGTTTAATCTGTGCAAGTACTGGACTTGTTGTGAGCTTAATGGACGTTTGAGACATTTGGGAAAACCCAACCCATCCATAGAAGATAACTCCCATCAGGCAAGCTGCACTGATGAGCGCAAAACGTTTGAACTTTGACATTAATTTATCTCAGGCGACTACGACACAAGTAGGCTAAATTTAGCCTTCAGTAATACCCCTAGTGACAGCTCACAAGTGCAGTATGGTGACGCAGAGAATGCACCGTATCGTGAATCGGTGGATAGGTGGTGAAATAAACCGTCCAGAGCGTTAGCCCGCACAGAGAAAGGTAAAGTGCCGACTGTACCGGAACCGAAAGGGTCAAGCCTGTAACGCGGCGCTGAATTGAAACTGAACTAGGAGTTTGAGCCGTCATTCTGTACCTCGCAGATAAGACTTAAAGTGTAGGTAGGGCGCTCGGCAGGCATTCTGGCTCATAAGGGCGGCACTCAGGCATACCTCTCAATTACAGTTGCGGGACAGCGGCAGAATTGAACTGCTCTTTCCCTGTTTCCTCCAACGGCTGTTCCCCGTCAGAACCGATTGCTCCACTCAGCTTACCGGATGGACGAGTCTTTAAACACTTTTACGAAGGATCTTTACCTGTATCTCAGTCAAGCCTCTCGCAAGGCAAACGGTATAATTGCAAACGTAAACCTTCAAAAAGGCTGTATCTGTGACACGCGCAATCATTGAAACCAACAAAGGCACCATTAACATTCAGTTTTTTGATGCCGATGCACCCAATACGGTCAAAAATTTTGTAGAACTCTCTGAAAAGGGCTTCTATGACGGTCTTGGCTTTCACCGCGTCATTCCTGACTTCATGGTTCAGGGCGGCTGTCCCAATGGTACTGGTGCTGGCGGCCCAGGCTATAAAATTAAGTGCGAAATCAACCCCAACAAGCACGTTGCTGGTACGCTATCCATGGCTCATGCTGGTAGAGACACAGGCGGCAGTCAGTTCTTTATTTGTCATTCTCCCCAAGGGCACCTGGATGGCGTGCATACCGTCTTTGGACAAACCGAAGACATGGATGTTGTGAACGCCATCCGCCAAGGCGATAAAATGCTGTCCGTCAAAATTGTGCCCGACGCAGCCTAAAACAGCCAGACGTTATAAGTTTTTATACAGGTATAAAAATTCGTCGTTATGAAGCCATCACTTCTTCTATCAACCCTTTCGCTCTCGATATTGGTTGGTTTGGCGATCGACCTTACTTCCGGTCGTGCGAACACGACCGGAAGTAAGTTTTATTGTGGTCAAAGTAAAAACGTACCCACCACAATGGCTAAAACCTCCCGTGGCGCGGTGCCTGTTATTCGATGGGTTTCAACCCTCGGAGGAACCTATACCCCAGAAAACCGCTGCAAAATTGTGTCAGAGAAATTCCAAACGTTTTATAACGATGGAACGCTGAACTATCTGACGACAGGCATGGTTAATCAGCTGCCCGTGATCTGTGCCGCCCAAAGGGAAAATGGCCCCTGTACTGGCGTGCTGTTTACGCTTAAGCCGAATAGCGATCCTGGACAGACGCTTCAGCGTTTACTCAGTATTAGAGATCGGGCACCTGGCGCGGTTCTTAACGAAAGTTCCCCCCAGGTCTATGTAAACATGAAAGACTTCTTGAGCACTGCGCCCACTGAAGCAGATCCACCCTCCGTCAATGAAGCAATATCTACACCCAACCCAGGCGGCTCTACCGTCACTCCCAGCGGAAATCGTATTTGGTAGTGAACCCTTATGGCAACAGTCCGCCTCAGATATTTTGCGATTGGCGCTGCATCAATCTTGAGCGTACTGAACGCTCAAATCGCTTTTCCTCAGACCTTTCAGGCTAGTTCTGCACTGACAGCTCCTTTGCCCGTAAGGGGTAGGGCTTCTGCACTCCTTGTTGCGCAGTCCTCTGTTGTTGAGAACGTTGATAGAGTGGCTGGGCAAATTACGGTGCGGATTGAATCGCTCAAAAGTGGAAGTGGTTCTGGCGTTATTGTTGCAAAGCAGGGCACAACCTACTACGTCCTAACCGCAGAGCATGTGGTTCCAAAACCCGATCAATATTCCATCACAACTCCTGATGGACAAAAATATGTCGTCGGTTCTGGAGCGATCAAGAAATTAGACGGGGTTGACCTGGCAATTTTGCAGTTCTCAAGTCCAAAAGCCTACCAGATTGCAACCTTAGCAGACTACTACATCGGCATGGAAGATCGTCCCCTTGCCTTTCTGTCTGGGTTTCCCGGCGGGGGCAGCGGTAGCGGCGCTCGCCAAACCAGCGTTGGCACCGTATTCCCTACTAGCACCACTATTTTTGCAGCACAGAATGCCTACTCTATGGCAAGCGGTCGTGAACTGGTTTACACAACCTTCTCTCAGCCTGGAATGAGCGGTGGCCCAGTGTTAGATCAGCAGGGTCGCGTCATTGGCATCCACAATGCTTCCGAAACCAAACTAGAAGCAGATGACAGCAGCGGAGAAGTCTTTCCGACTTATTTAGGCCGAAGTTTGGGCATCCCCATACATACTTTTGTAGGGTTAACCGCTCAAGCGCAGATCAGTCCCAGTCTGCTTAAGGTTGAGAATACAGTGCCCTTGAATTTAAACCGTGGCGCGATTCAAACTATTCTGGATAGTCGTCCTGTACAAAAACCCACTGACAGTAGTGCATCTGCGTTTGACTGGCTGAAGTATGGCAACCAACTTTGGCGGTTAGGCCGCTTTAAAGCAGCCGTGGTTGCACTAGATCGCGCGATTCAGCTTAAGCCTAATTTTTATCAAGCATTTTTTGTAACAGGTTTAGCACTTTCCTCACAAGATCAGTTCTCCGAGGCGATCGCCGCGTTCGATGCCACCACCCGCCTTGAGCCTCGGTTCTACGAAGCATGGCGAATGAAGGCTCAAACGCTAGAACAGATCAAGCAGTACCCTCAGGCGCTTGCCGCCATAGATAAGGCCATTCAAATCCAGCCCAATGACTCGCTGCTGCATTCGCTACGGGGCGATTTACTGTTTGAATCTAAGCAATATGCCCCTGCCATTGTGGCCTATACCCAGGCGCTAACGTTCAAGCCTGCCTACTATACTTATATGCAGCGTGGGCGATCGCAGTTCAGCACCGGAGATTACCAGGCCGCCTTCAGAGACTACGACAAATCCATTGCACTACAGCCCAACGATTACTTTAGCTACATCGGTCGCGGCACCATGAATTCAGCGCTGGGTAAATCTGCGGCGGCGCTTGCAGACCTCAACCAAGCCATTACGTTTATGCCAGCCGCTTCTCCTTATAAATCTTTGCTGTACATGAGCCGAGGACTGGTGCAGTTTGGCACTGGCGATCTCAATGGGGCGATCGCCGATTGGACAGCCTCGATCAATGCAAACATCCGTGGTAAAACAGACCCTAGCGTGATTGCCCAAAGCTATATGGGTCGGGCATTAGCCTATGCGCGCGCCAAGAATTTACCAAAAGCAATCACCGATATAGGTCAACTGATTGAATTACAGCCTAAAAACGCGGCAGCGTTTTACAATCGCGGCGAGTTTTATATCCAGGCAGGGGATCCGCAACGGGCATTGCTAGATTTGAACCAGGCGATCGCCCTCAAGCCAGACTATGCTGACGCAATCCAAACGCGTGGGCTGGCGAAGCAATCCCTGAAAAACTTTGCAAGCGCAACTGAGGATTTTAAGAAAGCCGAAGGGCTTCTAAGCACGACGATTAATCAAGCTCCTAACAACATTAATACAGCAACAGTTTATGTACGGCGCGCAAATGCACGAATAGGGATGGGCAATAAACAAGGGGCAGTCAACGATATCCAAACCGTTGCAACCCTCTTTCAAAAAGCAGGTATTACTGAAGGTGCCATGTACCAGACAATTCAAAATATGCTGAGATTGCTACAGCAGTAGATTGCTTACACAAATTTGCAGAAATCTACGCAATCAACATTTTTGGCGGAAACGATCTGTGATCACAGGGTGTCGTGCTTTATCTAAAGTAAATGCTATGGTTCACTGCCCTATGCTCCAACACGCATTTCTAAATTGAGGCGATCTCCCAGCACTAAAAACACGCTCTCTGTCGCTGAAGAATGCTTTCATCCCGCAACAAGTATCGCCCAGTCCTAATTTTACTTAGGATTGGGCGATACTTGTTTGAAGTATAAACCTGGCATCGAGCTATCTTTGCAGGAGGCTACCCTCCAACTATTTTCGCCGCTGTAGCGTTTCACAA
>JANNDV010000026.1:0-4641 GCA_031387975.1 Acaryochloridaceae cyanobacterium OTE_75_metabat_521
CTCCTAAATCTCCGGTGTGCAGCCACCCTTGAGCATCAATGGAGGCACGGGTTAACGCCGGGTTTTTGTAATAACCCGGCGTAATCGAAGGCCCCCGCACCAGAATTTCGCTATCGGGCGCAATTTTGACTTCAGCGCCTACAACCGGAGGGCCGACGGTTCCGGCATAGTTTAAGCGCTCACGGTTTACGCACACGACGGCACTGGTCTGCGTTAGCCCATAGCCCTGCAAAATGCGGATACCTGCTGCGGCAAACAGGTTAACGATTTTGCCATCTAGCGCTGCACCGCCGCTGAGCAGATACCTGAGCCGCCCACCAAACAGCGATCGCCACCGTGCAAAAATTAGCGGATCTGCCAACTTCAGCAACAGCAAATTCCACAGCGAGCCAGTGCGCCCCAACTCATAGCGCTGCGCGAGCTGTACCCCCCAGTGCTGGAAGCAGCGCTGAACGCCAAGACGCGAGGGTTTATGGGCGGCTTCTAATAGCTTGCTGTACACCTTCTCTAGCAGCAGCGGCACCGTCGTCAAAATGGTGGGGCGCACCTCTTGCAGATGCTTCATGACCCGATGCGCTGTGGTGAAGTAAATGCTGTGGCCATAAGCCATGTGACCGTAAAGGAGCGATCGCGCCAGGACATGGTTCAACGGCAAAAACGAAAGCACGACTTCTTTGGCACCGCGCTTGAGGGTCGGCAGACTGCTAAACGCCACCAGCGCATTAGAGGATAGGTTCTCATGGGTGAGCATTACGGCCTGGAGCTGACCCGCTGCATCAGGCAGATAAATGAACGTTGCCAGATCTTGAGGATGAATATTCGCGCGTAATGACTGAACCTGCGCTCGTGAAATAGAGCGTTGGCTCGCGCGCTGAATTTCGACCAAAGACCACACCTTGATGCCTGCTGTGCAGTAAGGCCAACATTGCTCAGCGCCGTTAATATGAACAGCTGAGAGCGATAAACACGCGGAAGGTGAAGGGACTGAAGTTAGATTCTGCAAGTCAAGGAGCGCTTGGGTTTTCTGCTGCCCCCACTGCAAGGGCACCTGCGCCACAATAACGTGCTGAAGGTGAGCGGCTTGACCTAAAAAAGGCGCGACCTGATTCAGCAAATCGAGGTTTGAAACCATCAGCACTTTGGCTTCTGAATGCTGAAGGGTTCCAAGGATATTCTCTAGGGTTTGGGTGAGGTCAATAGGCACATTGACTAACCCTGCCAACAGGCTACCGATATCGGCGATGCAGAACTGTACGTCACTATGCATAAGGAGCGCGAGGCGATCGCCCTTTTTTAGCCCTAAGCTCAACAGCCCTAGGGCTAAGTCTTCAGCTGCATCGCGAACCTGCTCATTAGAAAAGGTCTGCCAACCAGAAGCTGACCACTGGTGAAACGCATCCCCATTCGGTGTGTGCTTACAGCCCTCATCAAGCAAAGAAGGCAACGTTCGTCCTAAAAAAGGCGGCAACGAGGGCGGAGTATCCTGACGAGTCTGCTTTCGCCATAACATGCTTCCCTAGAAGAGGGTTAACTCTTCTCCTCATAAAAAGGGTTTTATTAAGCGTAGAAAAACACAATCTTAGTATCAGAATAAATACTTATCTAAAAAGTAATTAATTCTGAATTGAAGCAATAGTATTTAGGCAGTGGCTCAAGCTCTATAGCTCTGCCTATCTCTCCTTAGGGTGCTGGTATATCTATATTAGCGGCTTAATCAATGAATGAGTTACTTCTTGTATTTTCATGAACCTGAGATTAAGCACTCATTTTTTTGAACGCTATAAAGGCCGCTTAAATGGTCAAAGCCATTGGTAAAAAATCTCGATAGGTTTGAGTTTTAATTTAAGTAGATGGATGCAAGCAACGTTACTAGATTGGCTTGGGTTTCGGCTTCTCTCAACCCTCTCCAATACAGGATTTGAGGGTTGAGAGAAGCCGAAACCCGTTGTATGAGTAAAAAATGCCTGACTACTTAGTTCAGCAGAAGACACTGGAGCGGGAGAGAAAGTGGGTGAGATCGCCCTCCATGACTTTCCATCCAATTTGCAATATCAGAAATCACCTCCATATAATTCAGGTCAGCATATAAATCGTGGTAGCTCTGGAGATAATGTCGGTAGGTTTTATCCACCATCTGAAGGCGTTGAAACAGTGATTGACTGCTCTCGGGGGAAGTAATGCCATCTGCATCGCCGTGGAGCAACAGTAGCGGAACCTTGAGCTGATCAAGGTTTTGGTTAATCCAGCCCACGGTCTTAAAAAATTCGACGGAGAGACGAGCTGTGCCGTACTCATGGCGCAGTGTATCGGTTGCGTAGTCTGCAAGGACTGTCAAATCTCTGGAACTTAAGGAATGATCAATGCCAACTTTGAGCTTAAACCGAGGCCAAAACCGAGATAAGACTTTACCCACCGCAAGTTTCCAGGCCGGAACGCCAATATGCCTTAAGGCAGGTGCGGAGAGAATTAAGCCCTGTAATGATTCTGGATAGTGCAGGGCGTAGTCTAAGCTAATGGTGCCGCCCATGCTGTGACCCCACAGAAAATAATTCTCTACGGCCTCTTGGCTGCGGATAAACTGCACAAAGGCTCGTAAATCTTCTCGGAACTCTTGCCACTGGTGGATATAGCCACGCTGCCCTGGCGATCGCCCATGCCCCCGCAAATCTAGGGCATACACTCCATAACCTTGGGGCACCAGACAGCGAACGCCATGCTTAAACAAATCGCTATGACCGCCCAGCCCATGCACGACAATGACAATCCCCTGAACTGGATCTGCATCGGGAAACCAGCGCTGATAAAAAAGGGGAAGTTTGCCAAAGCCTTCAAAAAAACTTTGCCTATGGTTCATACCGAATCCTTTGCAGCCGAGGCGACGGATTGAGCCATTCAGTCCATTGTGTTGGGCTGAATGCACCTCTCTGCTGTAAATCTATTCTAGGCTTCCCTTTAGGTGGCAAAAGCACGCTCTAGGTCAGTTTGCAAACTGTTTGTGACGTATTAAGGAACTTGTACGATATTGGCGATCGCGTTGCTGTTCTAAGCGTAAATGGACTTTTTCAGCAAGCCCTAACTCATGCTCTTAATAAATGCTTCAAGCTCATCTACAGAGTATTGCGTTAATCCCTGCGTATATAGGTGATGATTAAATCTATTCGAGACATGAGAAAAACTTAATGCTGGCGTATATTTGCGTATCAAGTCTTTTCGCATTTTATTGCGGTCTGTTTTAGGAAGACTCTTGCTCTCGCTGCGAAATTTTAACATTTGGTATCGATATTCTGATTCAGCTTGAACAAGGGGGTTCGAGTCTTGTCGCAGGCGCTCAGAACACCTGAGCTTGCCTAAAAACAGCTCGTTTTGGCTTTGAGCATCCTCTAGAAATTCAGGCAAAATTTCAATAACCGCCCATCGGGTCACGAAAAACGGGCTATCCATCATGGACTCAAGCAGTTGCCAAAAGTTTTCGGCTCCGAGCCAACCCATCTCACCCATGAGTCTCGGCAGAAGGAGAGAATCAGAGTCTCGAAACGTTTTGAAAGCTTGATTTAGCACTGGAACACTGCCATAGCTACAAGTTTTACCCAGCGTATAGACTGCTGCCCTACGAATAAAGCAATTTTGAGAAAACAGAAGCTGTTCAATTGTTCTCAAAATTGAAGACGTTTCATAATTCTTTGCGAAGGTTTCACAGTCAGGGTGCTGGTTGCTAAACAGCACCAAGTCTCTTATAAAGCCACAGGTTGAGCTAACAACTTCATCTTCTTTTGAGTGCAGAAGTTCATTGATGACATCGCAAAATTCTAAAAAAGTGTCTGAGGTAATGGCTACCGCTACATCATAAGTATCTTCAAGACTTTTAAGGCAATGCAGTACTTTACTTTGAAGAGATGATTCCATAGCGCCTAGACCAAATCTATTCTACGAAGCGTCAAAGCATTTGTCACCACACTAACCGAGCTAAACGCCATCAGTGCCGCCGCCATTGCAGGGTTCAGCAAAACCCCAAAAGCAGGTAGAAACACACCTGCGGCAAGGGGAATGCCAATCAAGTTGTAGCCCAACGCCCAGAATAAATTTTGCTGAATCGTCCGAAACGTGGCCTTGCTCAGCTTCAGCGCTCGACTCACATCCCCTAGTCGAGGGGCTTCCTGGGTAAGCTGACTATGCATCAACACAATTTGAGCCGTCTCGATCGCCACATCCGTCCCAGAACTAAGAGCAATTCCCACATCTGCCTGCACCAAAGCAGGGGCATCATTAATGCCATCCCCTACCATCCCCACTTTTCTGCCTTTTGCCTGCAAAGCCTGAATCACCTTCGCCTTGTTCGTCGGAGACACTGCCGCATAAATCTCCTCAGGCTTTAGCCCCAACTGCCGCCCAATCGACTCCGCCGTCGTGCGCTGATCGCCCGTTAGCATTAGCACCTTTAGCTTTTGCTGCCGTAGAGATGCGATCGCCTCCACCGCATCCCCCCGCAACGGATCCTGGAGTGCGATACCGCCCCCATACTGACCATTCACCGCCAGAAACACAATACTGTGTCCTTGAGTCGCAAGGGTTTCGGCTTGGTCGCGATCGCCCTCCCCCACCTCAATCCCCTGACCTTCCAGCCAAGCCAGACTGCCCAAACAT
>JANNDV010000038.1:0-24267 GCA_031387975.1 Acaryochloridaceae cyanobacterium OTE_75_metabat_521
TTTGTGGTGTAGATCGCCTTACGAATATCAGCAGGAAAGACAAAGAAAGGAATAATTCGACTCCAGTGATTGAGCCAAGACTTACTAATGGTGGGGTATTGTTTGTCCCAGCGCTGTGCAAAAGCCATCAGAGCCTGTTCTTCCTTGGCTTCAGTGACGTTGGAGATCAGGGTATGAGAGACATCCACCCCATACAAGTCTTTGAGCTGGGCTTCGATGTCACGGGTACTCATGCCACGTGCATACAGCGACAGGATTTTATCGTCAAACCCATGAAAGCGGGTTTGACCTTTGGCGATAAGCTGAGGATCAAAGGCTCCAGAGCAGCGTTAATGTCTTTTTAAGCTAGCTTTTAAGACTTACAGTTCAAAGATTCACGGGTACTCATCCCCGTTTTAGAATTGGTGCCAGTCGCCGTCTGACACAGAATATTACGCTGCTCGCCATCTAACAGTGCGTCTGAAAAGTCGGCTCCAGTAATATGAGCCGCTTTAAAGGTAGAGCGAAACAGCAGCGCCTCTGACAAAATGGCGTCTTCGAGATTTGCATCCGTAAAGTTAACCTGGTCTATCATGGCAAACTGAAAATTTGCGCCCTGTAAATTGGCATTTTGCATAACCGATGCGCTGAAAATTGCGCCCCGTAGATCGGCCTTACTAAAGTTTGCGCGTTCCATGTTGGCATTGGCAAAATCTGCCGCCCGCAAATCCTGCTGTGAAAAATCTTTGCCGCGCAGATCTCCATTACTAAAAGACATCGGCTTAATGAGTTCTAAGGTAGACTCGTCCGTATCGGCAAGGCATGGCGGCATCATCCACATCGCACCCATCAGCACAGACAAAAGCCCAATCTGAAGCCAGCGGGTTATCTTTTTAAATGTGGATTTCACAGAGATACCTGGATTAATGGCTGAAGACTGTTCATGAGCAATAACGCCAGAAGAGAAGACTCTAAGTCTAAACCTCAAACTTAAACCTTAGGACATTGAGAGTTCACCCAGGACTTCTAAGCGTTTGAAGGGACTTAGGGTTAAATACCGTTCCGAGAGGGTTTCGGCAATGGCTGGCGTAATCCAGCCCAGCTGCTTAAGAATTTCAATCGCAGCGGCATGTTTGGCACGTTTTGCTCCGTCCATTACCTTAATGGCTAGCCCCATGCCTTCGCCGACTCGACCAATGCACAGCACACCTTCTGCACCTGTTTTACTAACCAGCTCTCCAGCGGTCATTTCCATGAGGTCAGTATCAAATTCTCCAGGTCCTGCAACTAAGTTGGGATGGTGAATCATCGCGCGCACAACTCGTTCCATCGACAGGTTATCGCCGGAGGCAAGCTGGGCAAATAAAGTCGCCATTTGGCCAATCTGCATAAGATATGTGGGCACGCCACAGTCGTCATGGGCACCAATAAATTCTGCCGCAGGCATTTTGAGCATGTCTGCCACTTTAGCCAAAATCATCTGCTGAAGGGGATGCTGTGGCTGCATGTAGGTCTGCAAAGGCCAGTGATGAAGTTGACAGACTGCTAACATTCCGGCGTGTTTGCCAGAGCAGTTGTACTGGAGCGGGCTGTTGCCACCGTCTGGGATTGGGCACTGAAGCATGGTCAGATCTACGTCGGCATGCCACAAAATATTAAAAACTTGGCGCACCTGCTCCATTGTGCCTTTGTGGGAGCTGCAAATAATGGCAAGGTCGCGATCGCTCAAGCCATAGCGCTCCATTACACCACTGGTTGTCACCACCAACGCCTGAAAGGGTTTGAGCGAAGATCGAATAAAACAGGCTGTCTCAGCACTGCCTGCAACAGAAAGCACTCGACCCCGCTCATCGCAGACCACCGCATGAGTTTCGTGAACCGACTCTACAATGCCTTCTCGTAAAAGGCGAATCTCAAGTGCTGTAGCATGGTTACGTTTTCCCACCGCCATGGAGCTGACCTTATCCTATAAGTTGGGCAAAAAATGAATTGAGCAAAAACCAGTAAATATGTCTCTTTTTAGACAAGCCAACTTTAGCAGAAACGCCAAAGGCTTTGACCCACAATGCATAAAAGTCCTAATACCCCAAAGCTGTATTTCAGGCGCTGAAGGGTCGGCTGAACTTGATAGGTGCTAATTAAGCGATCTTGAGTCAGTTCAGCATGAGGCTTAGTCCAAGATTGACCATCGTACCATCCGGTCTCTTCATAATCGACGGTTTCGCAGTGCAGCCGCTGATTAACGTAAGTCCAGCCTAAATAGAGTCTCACCAAAATGAGGCTGACCAAAAAAATTGCCCCCCCATTGGCAGCCAGAAAAAAGTGTCCAAAGGCTTCGCTTGGCTCAAAGCTTGAGGCCGCAATGGGACCAGAAATAAAACAGCTCATGCCCCACAACAGACCCAAACGAACCATAAACGTCTTAAAGTCCGCGCTAGACCACCCAAAGAACCAAGATTCTTCAAGACTCTTATACTCGTTTATGGGACGCTGATCGGCGGGAACAGGACAGATAGAAACAGGCGCAGACATAGCATCAAGGATTGAACGGGGGAAATAGACAAACAGCATCAGTCTTGAAGCGACAGCCTATGGGACTACTGCTGGTTCTCCTTTTTAGTCTATAGCAATCCTTAAAAGAGAATCTAAGTCTTGCCTATCCCAATGCCGCAACGAATGTATTGGGAGAAGCCTCTAGGGGTTTTAAAAATAAAAGCGTGCTGTAAAGTTCAAAGGCTGGATCCCAATTGCTTTCTTCTCGACGAAATAAATTAATGTGAGGGGTTAGTTTAGAGAGGAGTTCAGGATAGTCCAGTGCCGTTTCTCCAAAAGATTCAAAATCTGAGTAAACGGGTTGCTGAGGTAGTTTCTGGGACAGAAGCCCCGCAAGCTCTCTCCAGTTTGCCCAGGCGGTGTTGTGTTTAAGGGGCTGATCTAACGTGGCTTGGGAATCTAGTCTTACCCCTCGGTGGAATTGATAGACGGCATCAGAGAAGCGCAAAATGCACTTTTGTTTAGGCAAATGTAAATCGCAGAAGTTGGCGTAGTCTTGAGTTGTTTCTTTACGCAGGAACTTTCCATGGGCATCTCGGTTGACCACTTCTTCAAAAATCGGAATTTGCCCCTCAATTCTTGCCGCAACGTCTGACCAAGCAAATGGAATGGATTTTTGTTCTTGATTGGCTTCTGTCGGTTGAATAGAAACCTGTACTTTCCCTTCAACGGACTCGAAGTGCAGAACTGGATAAACGGCGACCGTTTGTAGTTTAGAGAGTGGCAGCCAAAATACCGGAATTCCTCTGGCTTTGAGCTGCTGACCATAAAACTCAAGTTCCCCCACTGCCCCGACCCGGTAGAGTCGAATCCCTCGACTGGGCAACAGCATTCGAGCGGCATAGGGGTCTAGGTTCATAATTTGAGCCATTGCCTGGGCGGACTCGGTTTTCTGCGCTAAGGGCATGGGTGCTAGGACAAGAACACCGGTCTCCGTTTTGACGGGATCTGCGATCGCCTCTGCAATGGCTGCTTTGCGCGACTGGGTGCGCTGCATTTTCAGTCTTTCTAGACCCTGACGTGCGGCGAGGGTCAGCTTTGGATTTTCTGCCTGGCGCAAAAGGTTGCGATAAGCTGATTCAGCCTGATCTGCTTTTTGGGTTGTTTCCCAAAGTCTTGCCCAATAGAGTTGAGTCCAGACATCTTGCTCGTCTAGGGTGCCGAGCAGCCGCATCACTTCGGCATGATTCTCAGCTTGAAGAGCCGCTTCAATACGGTCTAGCACGCACGATTTCTCCTCTGTTAGTCAATAGTTGCTTTAAACTTTGCTTCAATGTGGTTGGCCATTATTGCGACTGCCGCCATAGATGCAGTTACAGCACGCAAAACGCGACGACCCAGCGAGACGGGCAAAAAGCCTTGGGCGATCGCCATCGTCTGTTCTTCACTCGTCCATCCACCTTCTGGTCCTACCATCATTAAGATGCCCAGTTCTGAGGGCACATTGGCTAAAGTCTGCCCTAAATTGATGCCCTCTGTATCGGTCACGCAGATGAGGCGCTGTTGAAGTGAAAAATGCTCTGTGTGTGCTAACTTGAACGCTTGCTCAAAGGTGACGGGGGCAAAAATTTCTGGCACGATCTGCCGACAGGATTGCTCCGCTGCTTCGGTGGCAATCCGTCGCCAGCGCTCTAATTTACCATCGCTAGGATTCATGATCGTGCGCGCCGTCAGCAAGGGAATAAGCGCGGCAATGCCCATTTCTGTGGTAGCCCTAACCACGTCATCAAAGCCTTGGCCTTTGGTTAATGCAGCCAAAAGCGTAATGGGCTGTGCTAATTCTGTCTGGATTAAAACTGGCTCTAAACACTGCGCTGTCGGCTCACAAAGATGCAGTTGCGCTAACCACCACATCTGATTACAGATGGCAATGAAGCGATCGCCCCCCTTGAGCCGCAGCACCCGCGTCAGATAGTGCTGCTGTTCTGGCGTGAGGGTGATGGCACTGCCAATCCGCTGAGAAGATTCAATGACTAATCGCTGAAGGTGAGCCATGCATATCTCCCATCACAACTGACTCATCACAACTGACTCATCACAACTGCATCTCATTGCAACTGCATCTCATTGCAACTGCATGAGTGCCCTTAACGGTTCAGACTGCCCCGCTTTACAAGTCCAAGCATCCTGCATCACAGGAATGGCGGAAGCGGCTGTGCTGTAGCAGTCTAGGGGATGAGGTGGCTCTAGAAGCAGTGCATTGATATTGTCATCCTTTGCCTTGACCAAATGCACAATCCAAGGCAAAAAGTCTAAAATCTCATCGGGCATCAGCGTTAGCTCAAAGTGCCACCGCAAATTCTGACCCCGCACGTTTTGTCCACGCTTTGCAGCAGCCAGCAGCCCAGCACCTTTGTTAACCGAAATCCGGAGAATAAAAGGCCGCTCTGGAAAAAATGCGTCTGGTGCTGAGTACGCATAGACGCAGACATAGTTAAGCTGTTTGCGCGTATCGACCCAGGAGGCGAGAGAAAGCTTACCCACATAGGAATGCTCGTGGGTAACGCTTACAGGTACACCCATTTGCCCCGAGAATAATGTATAAAATTCGCCCCTCAACTGAGAAATAATGCGGATTGCCTCTGGGGTCATCGTCACTAAATCCCTTACAAACAGAATCGATGATTGTAGCGCTGACTCCTTAAAGACACGACAAAATGTATGAGTGGAAAGAACTGCCACTCATACATTTCTCTGGATCATGACAAGATTTGTCAATCTCAAAGACAAACGCTGTCGAATCTATCGCCTTAATGTGTAGGGGATGCCCTAGACCCTACTGCCGACTCGGCTGTTGCTATTAGGTGCTAGACCGTCTACGACGCTGCTTGCGTTTTGCGATCGCCTTGCGCTTGCGCTTTTCGATGGGGGTTTCAAAGTGGCGATGTTTCTTCATGTCTGGGAAAATTCCAGCCTTGGACACTTCTCGCTTAAAGCGTCGCAGTGTTGACTCAATCCCTTCACTCTCGCCTGGAATTACCTGGGTCATTCCTTCTCCTTTTTCAATCAGTAATGAGGACACAAACTATGGCAGGGTAGCAGCGGCAGGCAAGGAAAAACTAAAAAGCGCCCTTAGACCTGAAGTTCAAGATCTAGATTTATCAATGCATAGTGCCGAGTAAATCGACGGTTATTGATAGTATCGAAAAAAATCTCTAGCCCTTATTTTAGCATATCAGACTCAATCTTACCCCAATCACAATGCTGGATGGTATGCGCCACAGCCAATACAGCTTCGGTGACTCAGCCACAACCGCGCAAATTTCTAGGTTCGGCTGCTCTATAGCGATCGCGAAGGAACCCACAGTAAGCCTAGCCCCATGGCGGCAAACCCAGCGGCGGCAGTGGCCTTCAGCAGATGAATGGGCAAAACCTGAGCAAAGCCTTCCCCAATTAGTACGCCCAAAAAACTTGCAAAAATAAGGGCGCAGGCTGAGCCGAAGAAAATGGCGCGAGGATGTTGACATTGACCGCTGAGGGTAATGGCAGCCAACTGACTCTTGTCTCCCAGTTCTGCCACAAACACCATTAAAAAGCTAACGCCGAGAAGTTTCCAATCCATTTGTTGTGCCTCTTTTTTAAGCTCAGTGAATTTAACCTAGGTGAACTTAGTCCAGGTGAACTTAACCTAGGTGAGCCACATCCCACAGCAGCAGTACCGCAATCAGCAGCATCCCTACCCCCGTAGCAGTTTGCAGCGTATCTGCTGAAAGTCGGCGTGCCAGCCATCGCCCCACCCAGACGCCCAGTAAGCTCGTGGAGATTAAAGCTGCCGCCGCCCCCGCAAAGACAATCCACGGAGACTGAGATTCTGCCGCCATTAGTAGCGTCGCAAGCTGGGTTTTGTCGCCTATTTCTGCCAGAAAAATGGTGATAAACGCGGTTAAAAATTCCCGCAGTATGCCAGCTTTAGGCTTACTGGAGAAGATAGGATCGGCAGGAAGTGGCTGTAGATCAGCACTCACTTCCGCAGCAGTTATGGGATCCAGTTCCAGCACAGGCACTCCGTCATACTTTCATATTCCTTTCATTATTATGCCTGTACTTTAGGTTTTTGCTGTCAATCTATCCTTGTGTCGCAATTTTCATCGCTTGCACATTGCTGACCTAGAATGGGGCTAGATTGCGGTTATCTCATGTTGAAACAGACAGATATTCCTTGGCTACTGGTCGGTTTGCGCTTTGCGATCGCCCCGCTGCTGGTTCTAGATACCCTAGATGGCAAAGCAAGCAGCGTATTTCTCTTTATCTATATCATGGCAGTTCTGTCGGATATTTTTGACGGCATTATTGCTCGTAGACTAAGAGTCAGCACCGTTCGCTTGAGGCAAACAGACGGTTGGGCTGATATCTGTCTGTACCTCTGCGTTGCGATTAGTACCTGGCTGGTTCATCCATCGGTCATCCTTACCTTTCAAATTCCACTGCTGATCGCGATCGCATTTCAGATGAGTCTCTTTGCCGTGAGCCTAGTCAAATTTGGTCAATTTCCTAGTTTTCATACCTACACTGCTAAAGCTTGGGGCGTTTCTTTATTGGTTGCTGTGGTGAGTTTGTTCGGGTTTGGCAATTCAGCCGCTCTGTGGGTCGCCATTGGGCTATGCCTCATCAATAGCCTCGAAGAGATCGTCATGACTTTGATTTTGCCCCAGTGGACTCATGATGTTCTGAGCATCGTTCATGCTTTGAAGCTACGTGAATCTAGAGCATTGCGGTGAGGATTGAGCTAAATTTCGAGCGTTCAAAACTTACAATAGAACAGCAACCCTTCGTAAGTTCCACTGAGATATCAAATATGGGATCTCATCTTCGATTTATCCTGGCGTCTGCTTCTCCTGCCCGTCGTCAACTGCTTAAAACAATTGGCATTGAGGCTGAAGTTCAGCCCAGCCGCTTTGATGAATCTTCCATTCAGACTGCTAACCCGATTGATTTGGTGCAAAAGCTAGCCTTCGAGAAAGTGCGTCTTGTTGCACAGCAACACTCTTCTGCGCTTGTTTTGGGCTGCGATTCGGTGATGATTTTAGACGGCGAGATTTTTGGCAAGCCGAAGGATCGTGCAGAGGCGATCGCCCGATGGCGGCAGATGCGCGGGCGCACGGGTGAACTATATACAGGTCATGCTTTGCTTGACCTGTACCAAAACCGCAATATTGTGCGCCACCAAAAAACGTTAGTTGAGTTTGCGCTGGTGAGCGAACATCAAATTGAAGCCTACGTGGATACCCACGAGCCGCTCCAGTGCGCCGGATGCTTTGCTTTAGACGGCAAAGGCGGACTCTTTGTAGAGCGAATTCAAGGCTGTCATAGTAACGTGATTGGGCTAAGCCTGCCCTTGCTTCGGCAAATGCTAGCCGACTTAAGCTATGACGTGACAGACTTTTGGAAGACTTAGAAAGCTAAAACTAACGCTTTACGGTTACGGGTGTACCCACTGCCACCAGAGAAAACAGCTCTTCCACATCTTTTTCAAACATACGAACGCAGCCGTGGGATGCTGCCGTACCAATACTGCTAACGCTATTGGTTCCGTGAAAACCAGCCCAGTTTTTGCCATCTTTATGAAAGCCCAGCCAGCGACGACCTAAAGGATTATCGCGATCGCCCCCCGAAATAACTTCCCCTGTAAAAGGATTAATCCAAACCGGGTCACGATACATGGTTTCAACCTTAAACGTTCCCGTGGGTGTTTCCCATCCGGCGCGACCCACAGCAACCGGATAAGTTTTAAAGGCTATTCCCGCTCGAAACAAAGTGACTTTTCGATCAGAAAGATCAAGTTCTAGACGCAGCGGCGCAACCAAGGGTGGAAGATAGGCGCTAACGCCAGATAACCCTGGCAAACGTGTGGGTGGCTCTAGTTCAAAAGCTTGACCAACGCTGGGGAGTGATAGAACCGACGCTGCGAGGACAAACCCTAAACTTTTGAGAGCTTTTTGATACATGTGCCCAAGACCGCTTTTATCTAACAATTAGAGTGCTTTCAAAACTATCCTAGTCGATCAGTCTTGTTTAATCTGTTAAAAAACTCAGGACTTTTGCATGGATTTGGTCATTTCTCTGAGAATGGCGGCTCTAGCGTCAGCCACTGTTCGTAAAGATCGGGGCGGCGATCGCGCGTTCTTTGAATCTGCTGCGCTTTTCGCCAGCGCTCAATTTCACCATGATTGCCTGACCGTAAGATCTCTGGCACTTCCCAACCTCGGAAATTAGCCGGACGGGTGTATTGGGGGTAGTCCAGTAGCCCTGCCTCAAAACTCTCATACTTGAGAGAATCTTCTTTAGCGACCGTGCCAGGCAGCAGCCTCAATACACCATTGAGTAACGCCAGTGCCGGAATTTCTCCACAGGTCAGCACAAAGTCGCCAAGAGAAACCTCTCGCGTCACTAAGTGGTCAACCACGCGTTCATCCACGCCTTCGTAGTGACCACAGAGCAGAATAAGCTGCTCCTGATGTTGGGACAAGTTCTGAAACAGCGCCTGATTCATGGGTTGCCCTTGAGGAGTCAAAAAGATGACCTCTCGGTTGGGTAGAACAGGCAAAGATTCGATCGCCGCAAAAATGGGTTCGGGCTTCATGAGCATCCCCACGCCGCCCCCATAGGTTTCATCGTCTACCCGATGGTGTTTGTCGGTGGTGAAGTCTCGTGGGTTGATAAGGTGAACTTCCGCAATGCCTTTGCTGAGCGCTTTGCCAATGAGTCCAGAGCCTAGCGGCGACTCAAAAAAATCAGGGAACAAAGTGACAATATCAAACCGCACAATAAACCTTTAGAACATCTGCCAAACCATCATTAGGCAAAAATCACCTGTACGCCCAAAGGCTGCCAGGACGAAATCGCTTCTGCTTCATATATCCAGAAGTGTATAGCAATCTTCAGAGCCAACATTAAGGTACGGATGGGAAGGGTCAATGTGGTGCTCTGTGAAACTTTGCAAAACACTCTCCATCGTTGCCGCAGGGGATAAGTTTTGCCTCCAACCTACAATGAGTCCTTGGGCGATCGCCTGAAAGCGGTGTAGGCCAAACGTCTCTTGGGGAGTGATGATATCCATCGGCTGCTCAGCAAGCGCCAGTCCAGGCGCAAGGCATTTTGTAAATAGCGGCACGTCTGGATGAAAAGAGGGTTGCAGCGATTGATAAAGCGTCTGAAGGGTGGAATAGACACTGTCATAGTGCGCTGTGTAAATGCAAAGTGTGCCAGCATCAGGGCGGTTACAATCCTCAGGGTCGTAAGGCACCTTAAACGTGAAGGGTATATTTAGAGCATTTAAAGCAGTGGTCAGAGACCCCATCACTAGCCCAAGGTTCTCAGATTGAAGGTTGAAGTACAGGTTCACAATCTGCGCATGATCTGGCTTAACAGAGCCTGCATTACTGAGTGCAACATAGCACCCCTGCTCGATCCGATTGCTGGGGAGGTGAACAGCGGCTTTATCGCCAATCGTTACAGGTTCATCTGAGGGCTGAAGATGACGCTCACGACTCACATGCATCGTTAGCCCATGCTTCTGAACCGCAAAAAGCCCATCGGGTTCTTGCCGTAGCACTTGCCATCCAGGGTCAAAGTATCCCGTGCCAGCATTTTGAGTATGCAGACGCTCATAAAAAGCAGAATGAACCCCCAAAGTCATATTTTGAGCTGACTCATCTCGAATGGGAAGGTTCACAGCCTCAGAGTTTGGCTCAAGTACGGCTCTTCCAACCACTTCATAAAAACTGAGCAGATAGCGACCGAGTCGCCACCTTAAATAGTCATCTTGGCGTTGCGTTGACAGTTGCTGAAGGCTATTAAAAATATCGGGTTCAAGCGCTAGTGGAGGGTGCTGCGGATGGCTAAAGTCAAAGTTAGGCAGAATCTGAACGTGATTAACAACGTCCTCTAAAACCTTGAGAACCTGATCGGCAGGAGGATTAAGCTGATCGGTAGAATTCGGCAGTTGCATCACGCTTTACAGGAGTGTCTTAGAGTAATTTGTCCAAACGATTAAGATTTTTAAAATGCTGAATTTAATGTGGGGCACTCAAAGCAATTTGAGATTGTGTTCAACACGCTATAGAGCACGAAGAAATGGTACAGCGCTTCAACGAGTTGCTCGTTAAGTAGGGATGGGTGGGTTATTTATGAATTCTGTGCCCGCCGCCCCCAGAATGTTGAGAATAGACTGCTCTGGATTACACAATAGCGCCTTTGCAACCTGAAGGGTACAGATACTGGTGTTGTCAAAAGGATCCAGTTGTTCCAGCTTTTCCTGAATTCTTTTAATCAGCACCAGTCCTGTAAACTGCATGACTCGGCTCAAGAAATTAGGATGCCGCTCAAGTATTTCTGGGAAGTGCGCCATATAGCTTCTCAGAATAGCCACCATAGAAGGCTGCAATTTTTCCAATGGTGTTTTGGCAAACCGCAGCGCCATCTGAATATTGATCGCGCGACTCACTACTAAGCTCCGCAGCCAAATTTTAAGGTAGCCAGACAAAACCATCCCTAGGTCATAGGCAGGATCGCCCCAGCTCAGAAATTCCCAATCGATGACCCGCACCATTGGATCGGAGTCCTGTCGCTCAGTCGTGGGCAGTTCCCATTTGAGGTTGAGCAAAATATTTCGCAATCCCAGATCGTTGTGGGTGAGACAACAGGGATCAAACGTGTCGCAAATATCGATCATTGACTGGTGCAGACTTTCATAGCGTTGGTAGAGTTTCCAAAACTCAAGCCCATCGGTCGATATTTTGCTAAAAATACCAGGACCTACTCGTTCTAAGCCCCTCAAAAATTTAGGAACCTGAACTTTGGCAGGCGTTTCAGGTGTTGAAGACTGGGTTAAAAAGCCTCTATAGGCTAGCGAAGCCAGAGTGCTTTTGTGGAGCGTGGCAAGGGTTGTACCCAGAGATGCGGCGATCGCCGTTGGAAAAAATTGATTTTGGTGGCTGATATAGAAATTACTGTAATCGCTGTAATGCTCAAAGTAATTTAGAACAAGAATAGCGTTTTCTGAATCAAAATGAACAACTTCTGAAATTAAACTGCTGAGCCTATGAAGTTCTGGGAAATGCTTAAAAAATTCATTAATGCGCCACTCAGGCCAAAGATCGTTCTGATTATTACCTCTAGCGACATTGCGTTCTTGCTTAACAAGGAGCGAACGTTCACTTCCCCAACTGACCAATAAGTTAAAGTTTTTATATTCCTTTGCTGTAATCTGAACATCTAAACGATCTTTCAATTCGCAAAGGTTGTGCTCAGCCAGATAGTCTAATACATTATTTGAGCTTAATATAACGGGCATTGAACGGTAGCTCTCTGAATTTTAATTGTCAGCTTAAAACAGTTGTCACGTTTCAAAACAATAATGCACCTAAATGTTTAGGTGCATTATTGTTATTTGCAAATTGTGCAATGCAAGATTGCCTAGTTAGGGCCGCCGCCAGTTCCACCGCCCATACAGACACAACAAGGATTGTGCTCTACGTTCAATTTCTTATCTTTAGATTTAGACTTAGATTTAGAACCGTTCCTTTTGCCACCAAAGGTCATCTTCAGCTCATTTTCTGATAAATCCTGCATTGAAGCAAGAAAGCTTTCAGAACCTGAGAATAAATCTAAGCCGATAGGCTGTAAATCAAAAATTAGAATCTTAGACATATCACAAGAATATTTTGGGTTAATTAATACAATTTAAATACTCTAGTTGAATAGAGGGTTTTAAAAATGAAACCCTCTATTCAATCGCTTTAACGCTACCAGACAATTCTAGCAGCCGTAGCCACAGCCACAGCCTCCATGCCCGCTGCCTTTGTTCTTGCTTTTCTTCTTGCTTTTGTTCTTGCTACCCTTATTCTTGCTGCCGTAACCACTACCGCCGAAAGTCATCTTTAGCTCGTTCTCTGACAAGTCTTGCATTGAGTCAATGAAGCTTTCTGTATCAGAAAACAAGGCTGAACCTGCTGGCTGTAGATTAGTGATGGAAATATTAGCCATGTCTATTTTCTCCCTTTAAAATCATTAGTAATCCTATCTTCACAATTTAAAAATAGGATTGAACCTTTTGGACTGTAGCTGCATCCTATTCACTCAGACAAAATCTATCAAGCCCATAGCGGTTCTTTTTTGGACATAAACTCGGACATAAGCATAGTGACTAATATCTCTTAAACATCTAGAAACAAGGGGTTTCAGCCTTTAATGTTTACCTTATTTAGGATGTTTCCTAACCGTTCAAAATTGTTACAGACTATGATGCTCTGCTATTGCTTGTTGAGTATGGACGGGTTTCTCCCTTGAGGGTTTGGCTAAGTGTAGATTTTCTGAAGTATTTCTGTGGTCTAACCTCTAAGAGGCAGTTAAGATAGCCATATCTAAGAATAGATGGGGGCACAGGGTTATTGAAGGGAGATTTGCTCAAGTGAAACGCCAGCAAAAGACAGCTAAGACCTTGGCATGGGATATGCAACCGATTGGACGGCCTAAGGTCATCACAGATGAGTACATAGCCTATTTAGAAAAACTTGTTAAACAAGGTCCCCAAGCCTACGGCTATCCGTTTAAGCGATGGACTGCGGGTTGGCTGCGCTGTCATTTAGCGAAAGAATTAGGGATTGAGGTGAGCGATCGCCACATTAACAGGCTACTGCATCAAATGGGCTTATCCACGCGCAAGACTAACGATGTCGCTACTCCTGAGCGCAGTGATGCGCCCCATCGCCACCCCCAAATTTTAATTCACGATCTCAACCCATCAGCGGTGCCAGAGTTTAACTGGCCGTTTGTTGAAAGGCGTAGGACTTGAGGCTCAGAAACGTTTGGAACAAAAAAGGCCATAGTAGGATTGAACTTCTCAAAATCCTACTATGGCCTTTCTAGAACTGAACTCTTATGTAATTAGATGTACTTGTGACCACTAATTACTTATTTTTCTTACCATGACCGTTGCCATTGCCGCCACCACCGCCATTGCCGCCACCGCCTCCGTAACCATAATTGTTGCCGGAATTAGGCACGAAAAATGCAAAAGGATTGAAGATTTGA
The DNA here is from genome assembly GCA_031387975.1 of Acaryochloridaceae cyanobacterium OTE_75_metabat_521. Lineage (GTDB taxonomy): Bacteria > Cyanobacteriota > Cyanobacteriia > Thermosynechococcales > Thermosynechococcaceae > JAAURS01. The sequence continues at coordinate 13,564 of JANNDV010000038.1, forward strand.
ATAATCTTATCTCCCCCATGAACTTCCTTTAAGTCATTATTATCAAGCTCAACAACAGAGTTTAGATCGGAAATATTGATGTTTGACATAGGAATTCTCCTTTTTTTTGTTATGCGAAGTCAATAAAACGCCGAAAAATTAGTGTTAACCAAGGAATATCGGCACTATTAAGTCGCAGCCATATAGTAATTTACTTTCACAAAAAAATCAAGCTAGGCTGTATGCGATTTTGCGGCAACGATAATCTTGGTTTATAATAAGAAGCAATTAAGGAAAGATTAAGATCATTTATCAAAAAGAAACAGGTTAATGATTGATGACCAAGTTTAGTTTGCCAGTTACATGCTGATGTGTTCTTCAAGTAGCTGTTTTGAGCTGCCTTGATCTTAAAATAGCTACTTGAAGAGAGGATAACTGGTTCTGATGCGGTCAATCAAGGCCAAACAGAATTTTTTTGGACATAAATGCGGACACAAAGAGGCTTAGGTAGTGTAGAAAAATTTTAAGCTGTTGTGCTTCAGATTTGAATTAGAGATGGTAGAACACTTGATGAACAAAAGCTATTGTTGATGGGTATAATGGCCTAAGTTCTTATGAAGTGGAGCTGGGTAAACTCAGATTCGGGAGTCAAACCTCGCTACTGCATTTGGCTTTAGCCAATCTCTGAACCGAGAAAATGTAGCATTGTGTTATTCCTGTGATTGCGCAAGACTTTGGTACGAAAATTTTTGAAGCCTTTGGTGAGGTTCTTTCTGCTAAAGACCTGACCTTCTGCCTCAAGTCAATGGAGCTGAAAACGCCTGCTGCTGGACAGCAACTTTTCCCCGAATCTAATCCGTCCTTGAGTCTTTGTATTTTGCTTGCTGGTCGGGTGCGTCTAATCGATCCCGCAGGAAACCTATTTCTATCTTTGGCTTCTGGGACAACGGTAGGAGACTGCTGTTTATTTCCTGAGTCAGAGCTTCGGCCTTACTTTGTTCGTGCTTCCCAAGGTGTGCAGTTGGGTTATCTTAGGCCGGACTGCCTTCAGCAGATTTTGGCGAAATATCCCAAAGTTCGTGAACGGCTCTTTGAGCGAGCACTCCGATGCAATCTCATGCTCGGCTTTAGCAAACATCCTAGGCTGCAGGATGTGTCGCGGTCATGCCTTTGGGATTTACTCCAGGGAGCCGTGCGGGAGACCCTTACGGTGGGCACAACGACGATTGCAATACCGTCTGAAGTCTGGCTGATTGAGCGCGGATCGTTAAGGAACCGGACTGGGCAGTCATTAGCCCAAGGTAGTTTTTGCTCCGAGATCGAAAAAGGGTCTTGGCAGGCCGTTGAGCAGACCGTTCTCTACCGCTTTGCCAAGGCCGATCTTGAGAAAGCACAGACCCAAAAAGCTATACCTAGGGTTGAGGTTTCATTGCCGCCCCCAGCCGCTGCTGCGCTTGGAAGCGGCATAAATACCGCTGGGATGATGCCATCTTCTGCCTCCGTTCAACACTTGGGGTATGGAGCGGCAGTAGCCCCAAAGGTCTATTTTCCTCGCCCAGCAATCAAACTCGGTCAGTGGTGGCAGCAGTTGACCCAGCGCTACCCGTTTGTGAAGCAGCAAAGTAGGTCAGACTGCGGCGTAGCCTGTCTGGTAATGATAGGCCGCTACTGGGGCAAGCACTTTGGCATCAACCAAATTCGGATGCTGGCAAATGTAGACCGCAGTGGCGCATCTCTGTGGGGACTGGTGACAGCAGCGGAAAGCCTTGGGTTCTCTACTCGTCCTATTAAGGGCACCCTAGAGGGATTGAAGGGGCAAAACCTTCCGGCGATCGCCCACTGGGAAGGCAACCACTACATAGTGGTCTACGCCATTACCCGCAGGGCTGTGATAGTCTCCGATCCGGCTTTAGGCCGTCGCAGGCTGACCCGCGCCCAGTTTCAAACGGGCTGGACAGGTTATATCCTGCTGATCCAGCCCACCCAGGCGCTACACAAAGCGCCCGAAGCACAGTCCAACCTTTGGCGCTTTATAGAGCTGATTAAGCCCTATCGATGGGTATTTGTAGAGATATTGCTCACATCCTTACTGGTTCAGATCTTTGGACTTTGTACGCCCATCCTCACCCAAATATTGCTGGATAGGGTGGTTGTAGAGCGCAGCACCTCCACCTTCTTTGCCGCAGGCACTGGACTGTTAATCTTTAGCCTGTTTGGCCTATTGATGCGGAGTTTGAGGCGGTATTTGCTATTTCATACCGCAAACCGCATTGATTTATCTTTGGCAGTGGGTTTTATTGCCCACGCTTTGCGGCTGCCCCAGCGCTACTTCGATACACGCTACGTCGGGGACATTACCTCTCGCATTAGCGAAAACTTTACCATCCGTCGGTTTCTATCGGGCGATGCGCTGCTGACGTTCATTGACCTACTCATGGTATTTATCTATTTTGGGCTGATGTTTTGGTATAGCTGGTCGTTGGCGCTAACCGCAGCCGTATTGCTGCCCATACTGGCGATCATCACGCTAACCACAACCCCGTTTCTCAAGCGTGTGTCTCGAGAAATCTTCAACGCTAAAACAAAGGAAGGGAGCTATCTCATTGAAGCATTCACCGGAGTCACGACCATCAAGGCATTGGGAATTGAACGCCTAGTTCGCTGGCGCTGGGAGGAGCTTTTTAATCTGGCGATTAAAACCAATTTTTCGGGTCAAATACTCCGTGAACGCCTTAGCTTAGTCAGCGATCTTATCGAAACCATCGGAACACGGCTAATTTTTTTGTTTGGAGTGTGGCTGGTTATCAACGAACAGCTCAGCATTGGTCAGTTATTTGCTTTCAACATGCTATTGGATAACGTCTTCAGCCCTTTTCAGCGATTAACCTCCATCTGGAATGATTTTCAAGAAGTGGTGATTGCGGTCGAACGTCTTAATGATGTCCTCAATACCCTACCTGAGGAAGATGAACAATCGCTGCTGCTCCCTTCGCTTCCCCCCCTACGGGGGCATGTTTCATTTCAGCAGGTTACCTTTCGCTATAACCTGGAGAGCGATCGCAACACCCTTGAAAATGTCACCTTTGAAGTATTGCCGGGTCAAACCGTTGCCATCGTGGGACGCAGCGGATCGGGAAAGACCACTCTAGGAAAACTCCTGCTGGGGCTATATCCTGTCACAGGGGGGCACATTTTGATTGATGATCAGGACATCAATGCCATTACCAAGGGGTCTCTGAGACGGCAGGTCGGCGTCGTAGATCAAGAAACCTTTTTGTTTGGGGGCACCATCCGCGACAATATTAGCCTTGCCCACCCTAGCGCTACGACGGAAGAAATCCGAGAGGCAGCGCGACTCGCTGGAGCCGATTTGTTTATCAACGAACTGCCCCTCAAGTACGAAACCCCCATTGGCGAGGGCGGCGGCATGATTTCTGGCGGACAGCGGCAGCGACTGGCGATCGCCCGTGCCCTGCTGGGCAACCCCCGCCTACTCATCCTAGACGAGGCCACTAGCAGCCTTGATACCGAGTCTGAGCACATTATTCAGACCAATCTCAACACCATCCTTAAAAACCGGACCACCCTGGTGATTGCCCATCGGCTCTCAACCGTTCGCAGTGCCGATCTCATTCTGGTTTTAGATCGTGGGGTTTTGATTGAGCAAGGAACCCATGAAGCGCTGATGGCTCAGAAAGGACAGTATTTCTATTTAAATCAGCAGCAGTTTACGGCGGCTGTTTAATGAATGGGTTTTAATGAGATAAAAATGGATCGCCAGTACTTTGACCCTGTGACTTCTCCCGCTAATACCGTACCTTTTTCCGTGGTCCCTGCGCCCCAGTCCGTCCGCATCCTCATTGTGGACGATCAGAATTTTGTTCGCAAAATGCTTCAGTATTCTCTGGCTTCGGTGGCAGACTTTGAGATTGTAGGGACTGCCAACAGCGGCTCGGAAGCGCTTACCCAAATCGAGCAGTTTCACCCCGATATTGCCCTTGTGGATATTGAAATGCCGGGAATGAACGGTTTAGAGATAACCCGCACGATTAGTGAGCAGTATCCTCAAACCAAGGTGCTGGTGCTCAGCATTCATGATGATGAGCACTACATTCGTGATTCGCTCCAGGCTGGAGCCAAGGGATACCTCTTAAAAAATACGCCGCCAGAGGAATTAGCCCACGCGATTCGATTTGTGCAGCTCGGCTACCTCCAGCTTGGGCCGGGACTGTTTGAAAAACTTGAGGAATATCCACCAGTTCCAGGTTCGCCGCCACCGCCGCCAGAGTCCATTCTGCCTTTCCCCCCAGCCATTAGCCCTCTTCCTGCTCAAAACTCTAGCCTTCTTGACGCACAGCCTCTTAGCCTTGACTGGTCCGTCGCAACCCATGATGCGATTAATACCTTACCAAGGCTCTGGACACGAGGCATTTTATATCTCATGCTGGCCTTTACCGTCGTGGTTTTGCCCTGGGCTGCATTGTCTCAGGTAGATGAGGTGGGCACTGCCCAGGGTCGTCTAGAGCCGAAAGGCAACACGATTCGGCTAGATGCTCCCGTTGCAGGCACGGTTTCTGCAATTCGAGTGAAGGAGGGTCAGGCCATTCAAAAAGGGCAGCCTTTAATGGAGCTTCAGTCTGACGTGGTAAATGCCGATTTACAGCAGGCTCAGGTCAAGTTAGAAGGCTTACTCAATCGACAAACGCAGCTCACGACGATTAAAGCTCAGTTAGAGAGCAGCCTTAGCACGGCAAGGCAGCAGGTTCAGGCTCTGGCTGCCAGCCAACAGGCCACCATTGACAAGGCACAAAAGCAGCAAAACGCTTTACAAGAGTCCCTTGGCCTCATTCGGGATATTCAGGCGAAAGACCAGGCTAGGGTCGCACAATTGAGCAAGCTGAGTGAGCAAGGGGCGATCGCGCGATCGCAGGTCGAAGATGCTGAGCGCATCATGATCCAAAACAATCAGCAGTTTCAGAAAGCCCAAACCGATATCCAGCAGGCCGAAGCCGAGGTGCAAAAGCAGCAAAAAGAGTACCAGCGGATTTTACGAGACGGAGAGCTAAGCATTAGCGATAAAACCAAACAGGTTAAAGAACTCCAGTCTCAAATTATTGATGCCCAGTCTGAAGCGGGGCAAACCCAAAACCTGATCAAGTCACTTCAGTATCAGCGGCAGCAGCGGGTACTCTATGCCCCCTCTAGCGGCACCCTGTTTCAACTGCTCATTCAGCACCCTGGCGCAGTGGTGCAGCCCGGTCAAAACATTGCCCAAATTGCGCCCCAGACGGCTCGACTAGTACTGCGAGCACGAATGGACAATAAACAAACGGGGTTTCTCAAGGTCGGATTACCCGCCAAGGTTAAGTTCGATGCTTATCCTTTCCAAGACTACGGCATCTTGTCAGGACGCATTAACTGGATTTCTCCCACCTCAAGCCTGCCCACACCCACAGGACCCACCACCACTGCCGGAAATACGGCTGTCAGCAGTTTCGAAGTTGAGGTTGAGCTAGCGCAGTCGTTTATCCAGGCTCAAGGGAAGGCGATCGCCCTTAAAGCAGGTCAGACTGCCACAGCAGAAGTCATTGTCCGGCAGCGGCGGGTGATAGACCTGTTTCTAGATCCGTTTAGGAAACTAAAAAAAGGCGGTTTAGCGCTCTAAAGAGCGATCTATCTTCTCAGACTTAGACTAGGATATTTTCTACGCCCATTTCTACGCTCAATGCCTTTAGACAGCCCTAATGCTAAAAATCCCGCCTATTTCTCAGGATGAAATTTTTCAACAGGTTAAATTATCTTTCCAAATCCCAACGCTCATCCAGGCCATTGCAGAACGTAAAATTGTGGCTCAAAAGGCTCAGGCGCTAGATCTTAAGGTAGAAACTGACGAACTTCAGAAGGCTGCGGATAGCTTCCGGTTAAAAAATAACCTAGCGACCACCCAAGAAACCTTAAGGTGGCTCGAACATCATGCGCTGTCTCTAGACGATCTAGAAGCACTGGTCTATCATGCGGTGCTTTCGACAAAACTAGCAGACGCTCTTTTTGCCCACCAGGTAGAACCCTATTTTATGGAGCGACAGCTCGACTACACGAAAATTGTATTGTATGAAGTGTTTCTAAATAATGTTGACCTAGCGATGGAGCTGTTTTATGCCCTTCAGGAGAAGGAAATCACCTTCGCAGAGATTGCGCGCCAACATGCTCAAGATCCAGAAGTAAAACGTAGAGGCGGATATCGCGGTCTTGTGACGCGAAAAGACCTGAAGCCAGAACTCTCCGCAGCAGTGTTTGCCGCAAAGCCCCCACAACTTCTCAAACCCATTACGGTGCGAAAAGAGACTTATCTGATATGGGTTGAAGAAATCATTTCTCCGGTCTTAGATGAAACGCTAAAATCTCAGATTTTGTCAGCGTTATTTTTAAATTGGCTGAAGCAGCAGGTAGAGGCTACAGCGCCAATATTAGATTCAACACTCAATGTTGCCATTGCACTTTAGCGTGCAAAATAAGCTTCAAAATGCGGCTGGGTTGCGGCTATTGTAGGCAAAAGAACCCACAATCATAGAGCCAATCCCTGCATCCGTAAAAATTTCTAAAAGGAGCGCGTGGGGTACGCGACCATCAATGACGTGGGCGGCACGAACGCCTTGGGCTAGCGATCGCACACAGCAGCCTACTTTTGGAATCATCCCCCCCGACACCACGCCTGACTGGATCAACTCACGCGCCTGGGTAATATCCATCTGAGGAATGAGCGTGGAAGGGGCATGGAAGTCTTCCATAATGCCAGGGGTATCGGTGAGCAAAATCAACTTTTCGGCCCCTAAGGCAGCAGCAATTTCCCCCGCCACCGTATCGGCATTAATGTTATAAGCCTGCCCCGCTTCGTCAGTCGCAACGGTAGATACGACGGGGATGTAGCCGTTGTCTGACAGGGTTGCAATCAGGTCTTCGTTGATGCTGGTGACTTCCCCCACAAAGCCGATGTTTTCAGACCCTTCGGGACGCGCCAAAATCAGATTGGCATCTTTGCCACAAACTCCCACCGCAGAGCCACCTGCTTGGTTAATGAGCGACACCAGCTCTTTATTGACCCGACCTACCAGAACCATCTCTACGACATCCATCGTGTCGGCATCGGTCACGCGCAGACCATTCATAAATTGCGGCTCAATGCCCAGTTTGCCAAGCCAGTGGTTAATCTCTGGCCCACCGCCATGCACCACCACGGGACGAATGCCCACGCAGGCCATAAACACGATATCGCTAATGACCTGAGCTTTGAGGGCGCTGTCTTTCATGGCGGCTCCCCCGTACTTCACGACGATGGTTTTGCCGACAAATGCCTGAATATAGGGCAGTGCCTCACTCAGCACCTGAACGCGATCGTTATTGTCGAGATTGTTGGGCATGGATGGGGTTTGGGATGGGGTTTGGCTGGAGTATTGCGATCCTTATTCTATATCGGGACTGATCGTCTCGAATTTTACTTGACGGTATAGATCGGCGATCGCAATTTCTACGCCCACTGATTCAAGCTGTAACCGATCATCCAGCGCATATTCTGACAGTACCCATTGACCTGCTTCACTCCGCCGAAACACCTCCACCACTGGCTGTTCAACTTGCACCAAGACGTACTCTTTCAGTGCCGTAAACTTACGGTAGTGAGCAAACTTAATACCACGATCAATGGCCTCGGTGGAAGGCGATAGTATCTCAATAATCAAACACGGAAACTGGACAAATCTGGGGTCTTGATCGCGTTCATCACAGGTGACAACGACATCTGGATAAAAGAATTTTCGTCCCAGCTCTACCTGAACTTTGACATCTACCATGTAGACTTCGCAGGGTCGATCCATTAAGGCATCGTCTAAAAGCTTTGAAATATTAAGGGAAATTCGATTATGGTTGCGAGTTGCCCCCGACATTGCGACGACTTCACCATCCCAATACTCATAGCGATCCTCTTGAGTAGGTTCCCAGGTGAGATATTCCTCAACGGTCATCATAATTCGGTCGGATAGCGCAACCATGGATCAATCAGAATAGACGGCTTTTTCTAGCATAACGGATGAGTCGCGAACGCTTCGTACGTTGATCGAGCGTTGGATCTCTGAGGCACCCCTTCAAATCTCAAAGCCCCCAAGAATATCTGGGGGCTTTGAGATTTGAAGGGGTTCTAAAGTCTGTAGGCTGTGACCTAGTAGCTGTCGTTATCGATGGCAAGCTGCATCTCAAGGCGATGATTGGCTTGGTTGAGACGGTTGGCGATCGCCTGTCGCCAGGTCAAGCTTAGGTTTGAATCTGCCAAGGCTTCTTGAGCCATTTGTCGATAGTAGGCGCTGGTGGTGCTATCAACCTGCTCTAATAGTCCGAGATTGTGATAGACAGTCTTGGGAGAAATCAAAAGCATACTTCTTTCCTTTTCCTAGTAACGGTCTCAGACAAAATATCGACGTTGACGCTTAAGGGAGGTCGGTGCTTCCCATTAAGTATAGATCACAAGCGCGAGCTGCACCGCGCCCTTCGTTAAAAGCCCAAACCACTAGGCTCTGTCCCCTGCGGCAGTCCCCTGCGGCAAACACCCCTGGGATACTGGTCGCGTATTCACCGTGGCTGGCCTTCACGTTGCTGCGGGCATCACGCTCAACCCCAAGAGCATCCAGTAAGGGCTGTTCTGGCCCCAAAAAGCCCATTGCAAGCAGCACAAGCTGGGCGGGTAAAGCCTGTTCAGTGCCTAGAACTTGCTGAGGAATAAACTGCCCCTGCTCGTTTCGTTGCCACTGTACCTGAACGGTATGAACGGCTTTAACGTGACCGTTTTCATCGCCCTCAAACTGGGTTGAGGTGGTGAGGTAGCCCCTAGGGTCATCCCCAAAGATAGCGGCGGCTTCTTCTTGCCCGTAATCCATACGATAAACCTTAGGCCATTCGGGCCAGGGGTTATTGGCAGCGCGTTCTGAGGGGGGCTTGGGCAAAATCTCAAGCTGAACCAGGCTACGACAGCCGTGACGGATGGAGGTGCCCACGCAGTCGGTTCCAGTATCACCGCCCCCAATAATGACGATGTCTTTGTCTTGGGCTGAAATAAAGTTTTCGGTAGGTTGCTTGTCTAAGACAGATTGGGTATTCGCGGTCAGAAAGTCCATGGCAAAATGGATGCCCTTGAGCTGTCGCCCTTCAATGGGCAAGTCACGCGGACGGGTGGCTCCGGTACAAAGCACTACGGAGTCATAGTTTTTGAGTAACGTCTCAACGGGAAGGTCTTTGCCGACTTCGGTGTTGCAGGTAAAGGTCACGCCTTCTTGCTCTAGCACCTTGAGGCGACGCAGCACCACGTCTTGTTTGTCTAGCTTCATGTTGGGGATGCCGTACATCAGCAAGCCGCCTGGGCGATCGGCTCTCTCAAAGACCGTTACCCAGTGGCCTGCTTTGTTAAGCTGAGCCGCAGCACAAAGACCTGCCGGGCCAGAGCCAATGACGGCGACTTTTTTTCCGGTGCGGCGGGTGGGGGGTTCAGGTACAACCCAACCTTCTTCCCAGCCCTTATCAATAATGGTGTGCTCAATATTTTTGATGGTCACGGGCGGGTTATTGATGCCCAAAACGCAAGAGCCTTCGCAGGGTGCAGGGCAGACGCGACCCGTAAACTCAGGGAAGTTGTTGGTTTTGTGAAGCCGCTCTAATGCCTCTTGCCACAGCCCCCGATATACGAGGTCATTCCATTCGGGGATGAGGTTGTTGATGGGGCAGCCGCTTGCCATGCCGCTGATGATGGTTCCGGTATGGCAGAAGGGGGTGCCGCAGTCCATACAGCGGGCACCCTGGTTACGGAGTTTGTCTGTCTCCATCGGCAGATGGAATTCATCCCAGTTGTGGATGCGATCAGTCGGTGAGACTTCAGAGGCGACTTCGCGTAAATACTCAATAAAGCCCGTTGGTTTTCCCATAGTTGAGTCTTAGATATAGATTTTCAAAAAAGTTAATTAAATGACAGGTTCAAGAGAACGCACAGTCAAGATTTCGTCTGCTCGAAGTGCTTCAACCGCAGAGACTGAGACGGCAACGACCGCAATGGATTCGCCTTTTGCATTAAAGACCTCCAGCACACAGCCTTTTTCGCCATCTGTGGGGTGATGCACATAGTCAATTAAGGTTGCAACATCGCCAATTTTAAGATGATGTTCGGGAATGTCGCGGGTTAAGGCAACGTCTTGGTATAGCTCAAGCATCTGAGCGAGGCTCCTTAGCAGGCTTAAGGGTTACAAACTGAAATTCACCGTCGCTTTGTCTTTGTAACCAAATTGTAGTCACAAATAAGGTTTCTCCATTTGTTCCCACCAGTTCTCCCTTAGCCTCGTAAAAAGTACCATATTCATTGGTGCGGTCTTCGATAGCCTCAGAAGATTGGACTAGCGCTTGGATTGCTATTCGCAAAGACTCTGCATTTTGTGCGGTGAATCCAGCTTGGGCAAGAAACTGCGATTTATCGTTCCTCACCTTGTAAATCAACAGATAGCGCGTCAGTTTTTCGTCAGGAATACTGGCATTATCAGGAATCCACACGTTAAGACTTATCCGGTGTTTTACTTATAACCAGCTCATCACGAGGATTTAGCTGCCGCCAATACGAGCGACATCACGGGCGTTTTCTTCAAAGGCGGCGGTGAGGGCATCGTCGCCGCTAAGGCCAGAGGCGATCGCCTCGGCAAT
>JANNDV010000043.1:0-22219 GCA_031387975.1 Acaryochloridaceae cyanobacterium OTE_75_metabat_521
ACCTGCCATTTGAGTGAGCGCCGTCTCAGAAACCTGACTTTGAGCAAAATACCCACAGACACGGAGCTGACCGTCCTTGATTTGGCTAGAGGTGCCCTGACAGCCCATCGACTGAATTTCCCAAGACAGCAGCTCATCTAAGGCTGGCTCTGCTAATACCCATAGCTCCCACCATTGACTGTTTGCCATTGACTTGACCTCAATAAAAACTGGTTCCATAAACAGAGGGGCTTGGCATGAGCCAAACCCCTCAAAAAGCTACCGTATACCCAACACAAGTCCAAGAAAATCCCCTCCTGGGAGGGGTTAGGGGTGGGTTAGTCATGGCGATCCTGAGTCACCCACCCCGCCCTACGGGCACCCCTCCGAGGAGGGGATTTATGAATCGGTTTATGGCAAAAACCTTTACAGAAGGGAAACTTTCAGACTTGTGTGTACACGGTAGCCCTTGAAGAGACGCTAAATCATTCTAGAAAAGCCCATTGTAGGATCGCAAAACCCTACAGATTCACAATATAGGCATCGGTAATGCCGTTAACCTTCACAATTTCAGCCAGCACACCTTCTGGCAGGGGATCATCCAGGCTCAAAACCATCACTGCGTTGCCACGGACAAGCTTGCGACCCACCTGCATACTGGCAATATTGACGTTAAATTGTCCTAAAAGCGACCCAATTTGACCAATGATTCCAGGCATGTCCCGATGCTGCGTAATCAGCATGTGACGCGTTGGCGGTACGTTAATGGGGAAATCATCAATGTTAGTAATGCGTAGCTCCTCATGGTTCAAGAGTGCGCCTGTCACCGTTCGCGTTTCTCGTGGGCTTTTTGCCGTCAGATGAATGGATCCAGAATAGTCCCGAATCGAAGCATCCCGCGTTTCAATCACCCGAATCCCGCGATCTTTAGCTTCAATGGCGGCATTGACGTAGTTCACGCGCTCTTGCAGCGCAGGTGTCAGCAGACCCTTCAGCGCTGCAATCACGATGGGCTGGGCATCAAAAGAAGCCACTTCGCCCTGAAGTCGAATCTCTAGAGACTCAATGCGTCCCCCTGCAAGCTGCCCCACTAAGTTACCTAAGGTTTCTGCTAGCATCAGCGATGGCTTAAGCTGCTCCATCACCTCAGGCCGCAAACCAGGGATATTAACCGCAGAGCGAGCCGTTAGGCCGAGCAGCACGTCTCGGATTTGCTCTGCTACGTCGATCGCCACGTTGGTTTGGGCTTCTTCGGTCGAAGCGCCTAGGTGAGGGGTCAGAATGAGATCCCCTTCGACGTGCAGTAAGGGCGAATCGCCCAAGGGTTCATTTTCAAAAACGTCTAATGCCGCTCCCGCAATCACGCCAGTTTTGATGGCTTCGGCGATCGCCACTTCGTCAATAATGCCGCCCCGTGCGCAGTTCACAATGCGCGCCGTAGGCTTCATCTTGGCAAGGGTTTTGGCATTGATAAGATGCTGAGTTTCAGGGGTTTTAGGCAGGTGAAGAGTAATGTAGTCAGACTCTGTGAACAGAAAATCTAGCTCGACCAAGCGGCAGCCAATCTGCTCCGCTCGTTCGTTAGAGAGGTAAGGATCGTAGGCTAAAAGCTTCATTCCCATTGCCCGTGCGACAGCCGCAACATGGGAGCCAATTTTGCCTAAGCCCACAATGCCAAGGGTTTTCTTGTATAGCTCAACCCCAGTAAACTTTTTGCGCTCCCATTTGCCTGCTTTAACAGAGTGATTGGCATCTGGGATGTGGCGAGAGAGCGCCATCAATAGCGCTAGGGTATGCTCTGCCGCTGCAATGGTGTTGCCTTCAGGCGAGTTGACCACCACAATGCCTTTACGGGTTGCGGCGGGTACATCTACATTGTCCACGCCAACGCCAGCACGACCAATAATTTTGAGCTTAGATCCTGCCTCAATCACGTCTTTCGTGACGCGAGTACCGGAGCGAATCATGAGGGCATCGTAGTCTGGAATCACCTGAATCAATTCTTCGGGTGATAGCTCGGTGCGCACATCCACCTGTGCGACCTGCTCTAGCAATAGAAGACCAGCTTGGTCAATGGGATCTGAGACAAGAACCTTAGGCATAGTTAGCAGATTGCAGCGACGGCATTTCTATAGTGACAAGTCTAAAAACCTTTTAGCACAACCTCAACCTACGGTCGGTTAAGGTCATCACGTTAAAGGTTCAGCCCTAGGCTGCAAGGATAATTGGCAATTTGTGATGATCAAATTGCCACAACCAACAACATTATCATTAGATGCTGATGGTTTGGGGCGATCGCCGCCTACAAATTTAGTGCTTCCCTCAAAACATCCCTGATAACGTACAAAATCCCTCTTGAAGTTAATTCAAGAGGGATTGTATGAGGCAAAAATTTAGACTAGTGAAGGCACAGGCGCATTTAAGTGTGGGTACAGCGGAAAGCGCTCACACAACGTTGCAACGCGCTGACGGCACTCACGCTTCACGGCCTCATTATCGGGATTCATTAAACAGTCCGCAATAATGTTGGCAATTTCAGTGAACTCGGTGGTTCCCATGCCGCGTGTAGTCATCGCCGCCGAGCCAAGTCGCAGTCCGCTGGTGACAAAGGGCGATTCTGGGTCAAAGGGAACGGTATTTTTGTTGGCGGTGATGTTGACCTGGCTCACAAGCTGGTCTGCAATTTTACCCGTCATCCCAATTGATCGAAGGTCTACCAGCAGCAGATGATTATCAGTGCCGTCCGAGACGATTTTTAACCCGCGCTGCTGAAGCTGTGCAGCTAAGGTTTGGGCGTTTTTAATGACCTGAGCGCAATAGGCCTTGAACGCGGGCTGAAGGGCTTCGCCAAAGGCAACGGCTTTGCCTGCAATGACGTGTTCTAGTGGGCCACCCTGCGTTCCAGGAAAGACAGCCTTGTCTAGTTTTTTGCCCAGATCGGCATCACGGGTCAAAATGAGGCCGCCCCGTGGTCCACGCAGGGTTTTGTGAGTGGTTGTGGTGACGACATCGCAAAAGGGGAGTGGGTTAGGGTGTAGACCTGTGGCAACCAGTCCAGCGATGTGGGCAATATCTGCCAGCAGGTATGCGCCTACTTCATCTGCAATTTCGCGGAACTTATCAAAGTGGATGGTGCGAGGATAGGCCGAGTAGCCACAGATGATCAGCTTAGGGCGATGCTCTAGGGCAATTTGACGGATACTCTCATAGTTCAACTGCTCTGTTTCTGGGTCTACGCCATACTGAGCAACCTTGAACCATTTGCCAGAGACGTTAACAGGCGACCCATGGGTAAGATGTCCACCGTGGGACAAATCCATACCCAAAATGGTGTCTCCGGGCTGTAGCAGTGACAAAAAAACGGCAAAGTTAGCCTGTGCGCCTGAGTGGGGCTGTACGTTGGCATGGGCTGCACCAAACAGCTCTTTGGCGCGGTCAATGGCGATCTGCTCTACCTTATCTACAAATTCACAGCCGCCGTAGTAGCGTTTCCCTGGCAAACCTTCGGCATACTTATTGGTGAGCGTTGAACCCTGAGCAGCCATCACTGCCGCTGATGTGAAGTTTTCGCTGGCGATTAGCTCTAGATGATCGCGCTGGCGCTGTAACTCTTGCTGTAGAATCTCTGCAACCTTCGGGTCTGCTTCAGCCAAAAAGTCAAGGTTTGTCTTCGTCACGGAAAAATCCTCTTTACTCAATCAATACGTCCGTAGCGTTGTGCAACCTTGGGGCTTAGGGTTGGTTCGCTGAAGGGGTGAATTTGGGCTGATTTAGGCATCCAAACGTCATACTCAAGTATCATAGCTTACTCCTTAGAGAAAGTCATGATGGCTTTCTGGCAAGGCTTTTGAAGATTATCTTAGACATTCAAAGGGGCAAGATTTTACCCTTTTTGCTGCAAGCTCCGAAAATCCAACTAACATAGTGATTAATCTCAGAAATTCAGCTTTCTATTCATTTCAGTTCAGGAGAAATAGCTATGTCTTGGCGCGGCTCAACAACGATCCAAGATCGAATTTTTTCAAGTTTGCCTTACCTATTGCCTCTAACCAGCAGCATCGGGTTTTCAAGTGCGGTATTACAAGAGATTCCAACACTGAGAACGGTGCTTGCGCCTCTGCTATTGCCTGTGCTGTGGATTTATCAAACTTTACCCTTCGCTAGCCTTATCATTTTCTTTGCCCTGTTCCTGCTGGTTGTGCGCAATGAGAAAGTGCCACACATGATTCGCTTCAACACTATGCAGGCGCTTTTAGTCGATATTTTAATGGTGGTCGTTGGCCTTGTTCTCCCGATTTTAGGTCGTGTGGATAGCTCCAACTTAGTTGTTGTTGCTTTATCTAGTACGGTGTTTATTGGGGTATTGGCGATTGTTATTTTTTCCGTTGTGCAGTCGCTGCGGGGACTGTATGCAGAAATTCCAACGCTGTCGGAAGCTGCTTACATGCAGGTTCGCTAGGCATGTGGTGAGAACATCCTCAACCCCTGAAGGGCTTCAATATCGAATTCGTCAAGAGATCCTCAACACGGTAGCTGTAGAATGTCTCTCCTGTAGTCTAAAATTGTAAGGCCTTGCTTTTAAAGCTGCCTCATTCTTCGACTGAATGCAATGCTCAACCAATGCAGAACAGCGATTAAAAGCCACATTGTCCATAAGGAAATCCAAATTCATGACCACTTACGAAACGATCTACATCTTGCGCCCTGATTTGGGTGAAGAGCTGGTCGATCAAGCCATTACAAAGTACCAAACCTTGCTCAAAGATCAAGGCGCTGAAAATATTGAAGTTCAGCACCGAGGCCGTCGTCGCCTTGCCTACGAAATTCGTAAGTTCCGTGAAGGAATTTATGTGCAAATGAACTATGAAGCCGCTGGCTCTGCCATTTCTGTGATGGAGCGAGCAATGCGAATTGGCGAAGATGTGATTCGCTATTTGACCATTAAGCCAGAAGAGATTGCCCCAGTCGAAGAAGAGGCGGCAGCAGAAGCTGTTTAGGGTTTTGCCTTACTGATTGCAGACATAAAATGATTGAAGCCACAAAGCTCGGTTTAGCTATAATGCTGCCGAGCTTTGTCGTGAAATGGTAAATTAACGGCAGTGGTACTGGAGCAATGTCAGCGTGAACCCTAGCGACGCGAATCTTTCTAGTGCGGTTGAGCAAGAATTAGCGCAACTCCGTCGCCAGCTTCAGCTTCGCGATCAGCTTGTAGAGCAGTTATCTACAGAGCTGTTTCGGATGGTCAAAACGCACCCCCCTGCGTTGCCTGCCGCGCGTTCATCCACGTCTTCTGCGTTGGCTTTGACACCCCAAACGCCTGAAGCGGCTTTACGGGATGATTTGAGGCAGCTAGAGGAGCAAATCGAGTTTTACCAGTCTCAGATTGATAAGCGTGATCAGGAAGTGGGGCGTTTGCAGAAGTCTTGTCAGGTGTTGAGCGATCGCAACCAGATGCTAGAGCGCATCATCCAAGAATTACCGGAAGTGTACCGTCAAAAATTTGCAGACCGTCTAGATGCGGTTAAGTCTAAGTTCCAGTCACTCCAAACCGAAAATCGACGGCTGCATGGCGAACTTCAGCAGGTGAATGCTCGGCTTTTGCCCGAAGGCAGAGCGCCTAAAAAGAGTTAGACCTTGATCGCGCACTTAATTATGAAGAGCAACAAGCAACGTCGCACGGAAATCAAGGCAACGCGGCTCAAGCGAGAGGCTGCTAAGCCAATACTCAAGGATGGAGAAAACCAGAAAGAGATTCCTACAGGCTCAGCACCTTGCAACCCAGAAAACCTTGCGCCATCCAATAGTTATGGCACGCCAGACTTTGTGCAACGCGGCTACTACTTAGACCTCCTTTTTTGCTGCGCATCATGTCAATTGCAAGAGGTGTGGCGAGCAACTCAGCAAAAGTGGTGGTACGAAGTCGCTAAGGGACATGTCCTATCTCATGCAAAGTTGTGTAACGCTTGTCGCCGTTCGGAAAGGGAACGCAAAGTAGAAGCTCGGAGGATTCACCTTGAAGGGCTGGAGGCGAAATATGCTTGTAGACAACAGATCTAATCTGGTTACACGACGATTTTGATCAGGTTGAATCTTTGTGACTATTCGGCAGAGGTCAAAGCTTTATTGTCACATAAGGCAATCTTCCATTAAGTAGATTTTTAAGATGTCATAATCTACCGAAATTAGGTTCTGATGGGGCTGTCTAAAGGCGTAGTTTACTGAATGTAACCCTAACCTATCGAGGTTTGACGCTTTTTGCAGCAAGGATGCCTGTGAATACTATTGACGAACGTGCAAAACAGCTCAAGCAATCGCTTGTGGCGTTTGTTTTAGATGCAGAAGGAGATTTGGCGATCGCCCTAGAAGCCTTCATTGCTGACCATCTCAAGCGTTCTTCCAAATCTCAGTCCCAGAGCAGCACCCAAACCGATCTAGCGGTTGACTGTTTTTTGACGCAAGGCTGCGTGGGGGGTAAAACCCCACTAGACCTTTTCTTGGAATATCACACAGACCTAAGCCAAGAAGACCGTACGCTACTGGCACGATGGAATCAGAGCTTTACAGGGTTATTTGCCGTAACCCAAACGCTTACGGATGGGTTTGAAATCAAAAACTGGCTCACAGAGAAACGCTACGTCGTGAGGGCGGTAGGTTTACAGCCACCCGAGCAAATGTCTCGCCTACAGCCTAATGAAATTGTTATAACTCGCCTTGCACCTATTACTGAAGCAGAGTGGATGTTTTTTAGCGCCTTTACGCTATTAGGGAAACTGGGTAAACCCAAGCTTGCCGTCGCAGTTGGAAATTTCAAGAAATGCTATTACGAAGATCTCTATGGAGATGCGCCAGAGCTGCTTGAGGAGGCTTGGCGCTCCGTTGAGCAATCTCATCAAGAATGGCTCGATTTTTTTGGCAACGAAGAAGTCACGTTGCCAGGGTATAAAGCAAATCAGCAGCTACAGCTCTTTCAGGAGCGCATCACACAGCATCGTCTAGCCGCAGCAGGCATAGACCGCAACCAGTCTCTCTCAGAGTTAATGCGTGAGTCTGGTGCATCTGAAGCAGAAGATAGCGCTGAAATAACTCAGGGTTTAAAGACGGTTGCACCACTGCGCAAAGCATCCACTGAAGCTTCCCAGCCGTCTGCAATGGTTACGCCGCAATTTAGCCTACCGGATGCGCTTAAAAAGGCAGAGCAGGTCACATTACTGACCCATCCCCAGTGGGGGCAGGTCTATTTATCGAGCTATCCTCAAATCAAAACAATGCTGGAGCAAGGGACGGCACCGACAGAGAAAGACAAAAAAATAGTCCGTCAAGCCCTAGAGGAGCCTGACATGAATACGCACCTTTGGCGTCGTTTAGCGCAGCAGTATCCTATACCGCTAGAAGGGCTGCTGCAAGAGGCTTTAGAGCGACCAGCATTTAATTTGAGTGAGGGGCTTAACCCACTGTTGCAGTTTTACGGTAAACCGCTTCAGCCCATTTTGCCTGAAACGGCAAGTGTTCCGGTTCATTTACACAGTCTTTTCCAAAATGCGGTAATGGAAGTGCATAAAACCCAGACCCAAAAGCCTAAGGATGTCAGCAAGGGCAATAAAGGGTTTCAGCCCAGATAGCGCCAGTCAACCTAAGTCAAAACCTAGGTTTGATTGCAGCGCAATTTTTTGTTATTGCCATTCTTCTAGCGCCGTTACCCAGTATTGAAGCAGCGCCGTTACCTGCGATCGCCGTGCTTCAAAGGTCATCGCAATCCAAATAATAAGCACACCTGGGATGAATGCCAAAATCCAAAGCGTCTGAGATTCGTGAGCCACAAACAGCCAGATCAGCCGCAGCACTTTAAAGACAAAGGTAAGCGTGCCGATGTAGAGAAAGGCACGTACCCGAAGCATCAAACCTAAAACCACCAGAACCAAACTAAAGCCAATGGTCACGACCCCCGACCATAAGTAAGCATCAGACTCATACAGCCCCGTTACGCCCACTAGCCCCACGGCAAAGCAGCGCAGAAGGTGCCGAAGGTCTCGGCGGTTTGTAGCCTGAAAGACTGGGTCGATTTGAGCAATAAACAAAAGGGATAGCCCCACTAAGCCGACGCTCCAGATCGGGGAGGTGAGCTGAAGTTCGCTCAATAGTTTGAGCGCCGCCCAGTTCACCGCAGGTAGCCCAATATAGCTGACCCGCGTGATCTGGGTAGCAAACGCAATCCAGCCATAAAAGCCGCCCACCAGCAAAAGGCTGCTGGTGTTGATTTGAAAGGCACTGAGCAGCGCAATGGCTGCAGGAAGTGCGATTGCCACCTGCGTAAACGGCGGCTTTGCCCAACCCCAACGCGCCCACGGCAGGCTGTAAATGGCTAGCGCGGTGGCACTGGCGATCGCCCCTGCCCACGGCATGACCTGACTTGCTGGCAACTGGGTATAGAGAATTTGCCCTATTGCCATTAAGGCTTGGATGAGTCCCGCATAAATCCAGATGGGCTGCGATCGCCCCTGCCAGAGCGCATACCCACCGAGGAGCAGTAGCTCAGCGCCCCAAAGCTGTTCGCCCAGGCTGCTGAGGTCTGGTAGGGCGATGATGGCAAAGAAAGTGCCCAACCCCCAGTGAACATGCCCCAAAATACTGAGTCCACTGGGCGGCAAGTTAAGCAGCCTTGCCCCCCAGTGATTGAAAAATCGGTAGACGAAGGCAAGACCCAGCGCCACTGCACCCAGAATGATCAGCCCATCCCCAGGTTGTCCGCCCTTTGCGTTAAGCAGCGGGTACAGCACTAACTCAAAGGAGCCGAGAGAAAGACCCAATATACCCAAAATGGTAATGGGCAGAAGGGCAGGCAGACGACGACCGATACCTAACCCGATCATTGCCAAGGCTAGGGTATAAAGCCCCGTGGTGGCAGTCCATGCTGTATGCCCCAGCAGCCACCCTAAAACGCCGTAGCCCAAAGGAATCAGGTTATAGCTCCAGCGGTAGGGTTGCCCTGTGCGGCGTGTCCAGGCTTCGCCGAGCAACACAGTCAGTAAGCCTAGAGAGAGCGTGGCGATCGCCACACTATAAAACGGGAGGCGAACATAATTCAAGAGACAGACTAGCAACACTTCCGCAGCCCAAGCAGAAATGACAAGCCATCCTTGCGTAGGTGCCTGCACGTATCGATAAATCAAAGCGGCTGTTATGAGAATACTTGATAAGGGAAAAGTCCAAAGGATGCCGTCAAGCACCCACTGGCTCGAAGATTTCATGAGCAACAAACTAATAATAATGAGTGGCAAACTGCTACAGATCGCCGTGAAGATCGCCCATCCATCTAAAGCACGCTGAAAGGGTCGGCTCACGTTCCAGAACCTTTGAAAAGATAACCCCTGTCGCAGAATGACCATGCCCCACAGCAGACCTACCGAAAGCATTACCCAATTCTGGAATTTCTGGGGCAAAACTTCCCAGCCGATCACATAGCCAAAGGTCAAACCAAACCAAACGCTTAGGACAGCGGTTAGAAGATGGGGGCTGCGTATCGTGTTGAGCGCCATCAGTACCACGCCAAGTGCCAGCCCGATGAGGCGTGGAACTGTTAACTCAAAGGTCAAAAACTGAACCGCAATAATGCTCACCACACTCAGCCCAGCGGCGGCTTCAACCCGTCTAAACTGTGGAAAAAAGGCAAGACTCGTCAGGGCGGTTGGAATCACAAGTGCCACGCTGCGCTGCGCTGCTGAAGCAGTGCCAATAGAGCCAACCAGCAGTAAATACCCTAGCCCTGCTAACCCCAGCCCCACAAACCAGGCGCTTTCTTGCCAAAGGGCATAGCGCGTTAAGAGAAGACACGCGACCCACTCAACCACCATGACCGCCAGTACCAAAATGCCCCAATTTGCAATGCTCAACTGGGGCGCGAAATTATCTACGGTTGAGAATATTGCCGCTAATCCTAGTAAATGGGTGATGTAGACCAACACCCGCCGTTCAGAAGACTGCTGCCGCAGCGCAGCCCCTAAGGTTATCAACGCTAGCCAGAGAGAAAGCGATCGCACCCCAGGATTAAACAAACTCAAGCCCACCAGACAAACGCCCAGAATCCAGCTCAGCGCGTAGCCCACCCGAACCAGCTTGGGCTGCTGAATTCGACGCAGATAAAAGGTGAGTCCTAAAAAGCCCCAAAGGTATGGATATAACCCTATGCTCCAAAGCACATCCGGCATTTCCGCTGTGCCAAACCAGTTCGTACACACTGCGGTAAATGCCGCTCGCAGTGAGGGCGGAATAAGTCGTTGAGCAACCCCAAGGCTGCCTAATCCCACGATAAATAGGCCAATGAGATCGGCAGATCTGTGATGGCGCAGAAGGCGATCGCCCAGCAGCCATAGCCCCAATCCACTCACCAGCACCGCCTGCCAAGGGAAGTCAGCCCCTACACTCACCAGCCAGCCCACCGCAAGTAGACCTAGCCCAATCAGTGCCCAAATTCGCCCAGATGGCTGGTTACGGGTTTGCCAACACAGCAGCCAACCGCAAAGTCCAAAGGCTAACCCCAATTGCTCTAGGGGCACTGCCACCACGACACAGGCGCGAAACAGCAGCAGCATCACCGCAAAGGGCAGCACAATCTCGGCAGCAGAAATGCGACTCCACCAGGCCGTCTCTCGATCTGCTGAACGATCGCCTTGCCGCTGTGCCAAAAGAATGGCGCATGTGCCCACACAGCCAACATAGGTTGCAATCACCGGAACAGTAGCCAACCCCCACCCCCAGTGCAGCCAGCTAAGTCCCAAAACATTCGCCGTAATCGCGCGGGTGTTTTGACGGTTTGGCATGAGTGTTGCGATCGCCCCAGATAGCAACACTGCTGCAATAACCGCCACCGCGATGCCGCTACCGCCCTGAAGCAGCCGAAACCCATCCATCACCCAAAAATTGACCGGAATCAGAAGCAAACTGGCAACTTGCAGCATCCGAGCCGTGATTAAAAGCTGAGGCTTTGTGGCAGTCCAAAAACTGGCTCCAATAAAGGCCAGCGTATAGGTCAACAAAATGCCGTACTGCCCTGGAGCTGAGAGGTTGCCCCACTGATTGGCGGCGAGTACCGCCGAGGATGCAACGACCAAGAAAACGCCTAAGCACAGCAGCCAAATCACGCTGACTTCATTAATGAGGCTTTGTAAAAACTGGCTCACCCAGCTTTGATTTCGGGGAATTCTGGGTGGGGCAGATGCTGAAGGGGTGGCGGCGATCGCTGCTCTCTGCGGCGGGTCGATCTCGGTTTGAGGTGTTGCTGTCGCCGTGCCCACAGGCGTTGATGAGACAATTTTTTGTACTGGCAGCTCGCTAATTAAGTAGCGTTGGCAGAGAACCTGCACCTCGCGATCGGTAATGAGTCCTAATTTAAGCCAGACGTCTAACCCTTCTAGGAGCGCTGGGTGGCTTGCCAGTAAACGCAATTGAAGGGGAATGTAGCGTTCAGGCTCTGGATAGGGCATACCGCGACCAACCTCGAAGCAGATTTACTTTTAAGACTACTGCGCGGTTTGTGCTGGTTTGGCGGCTGATATGCCAATTTCTAAAGCGCTAGGCCGGAAAAATGTCCTCAGCCCAAAAATCTTTTTATTGTGAGATCGCCCCTTCTAACAATGGCGCAATCTCATCCCAACCCAGCCCCTGACGCAGAATTTTTACAGGCTCCTCACAGAGGTCTAAAACCGTTGAAACCTCATGGCTCGGGTCTTGACCGTTATCAACAATAATGTCTACCAGCTTTTCAAAGGCATCAAACAAATCGGCAGTGGAAGTTGATGAGACGGGCATATATTCATCCTCTGAAGACACGCCCACAGTAGCTGAGGTCGAAATAATTGGGTTTCCTAACGCTTCTAAGAGCGCCTGGGCGACGGCATGATCGGGCACACGAATGCCCGTGGTTTTGCGCTTCGGGTTTTGCACCAGCTTAGGCACCAGCTTTGTCGCAGGTAAAATAAACGTTACTGCGCCTGGAACAAGTCGCCGCATCAGCCGATAGGCAGGGTCACTAACTTGGGCGTACTTGGCAATATCAGACAAAGAAGGACACAAAAAGGTAAGGGGCTTATCATTGGCAAGCTGCTTGAGCTGCCGCACCTTTTGGACTGCGGATTTTGAGTTGAGATCACAGCCGATCGCATAAACCGTATCGGTAGGATAGAGCATCACTGCCCCTGCCTGTAACGCATCCCGAATTTGTGCCACAATGCGCGGCTGAGGGGAGTCTGGATGGACGGTGTACACTTGAGCCATGACGGTAATTCGCTAACGCAACGCCAACTTGCCTATCATAGGCGCTCAAACGTATTTCAAGATACAAAATGCCCCGAATTGCCTATTTTGACTGCCCCACTGGCATCGCCGGAAACATGTGTTTGGGTGCCCTTATAGACGTCGGGGTGCCGCTTCAGCATTTACAAGATTCCCTTGCTCAGCTTTGCCTCACCGATGAGTATGAAATTGTTGTAGAAACGGTTCATCGACAGGGGCAACGGGGAACCTATGTTCAAGTTAAGGTGTATTCCCACGGGCATTCCCACGGGCATTCTCATCATGCACCTCACCGTCGCTTGCCCGATATTGAAGCCCTGATTTTGCAAACCCGGCTTCCAGATCGGGTCAAAACCTGGAGCCTGGAGATTTTTCGGACGTTGGCGATCGCAGAGGGATCTGTCCACGGCATTGCGCCAGCGCAGGTACATTTCCATGAGGTGGGTGCCACAGATGCCATTGTAGATATTGTAGGTACCTGCATCGGCTTAGATTGGCTTGAGGTCGATCAGATCTTTTGTTCCGCGCTACCCACAGGCGGCGGTACGGTCAAAGCTTCCCACGGCTTACTTCCGGTGCCAGTGCCAGCCGTGTTGCAGCTTGTCGCGCTTCGCCAAGTGCCCCTTTACGATAACGGCATCCAGAAAGAGCTAGTCACGCCCACCGGAGCGGCAATTGTGACGGCATTGGCACAAGGCTTTGGCGCTGCACCTGCCCTTAAACTTCAGAACATTGGCTTAGGTGCAGGCAGTCATGATTTACCCATCCCGAACCTACTGCGCCTATGGCTAGGTGAAACGAAAGAAATTATGGCTCAATCCGCGACTGCCCCAACCCAAGAAACCATTGCGCTGTTAGAAACCCAGCTTGATGATATTAATCCGCAGGTTGTAGGCTATCTGTACGATGTGCTGCTGGGGGCAGGTGCTGTAGATGTTTTCACTCAGGCGATCGCCATGAAAAAATCGAGACCTGGCATTTTGCTAAGCGTACTTTGCCCAACCGCCCTCATCGAACCCTGTGAAGCAATCCTTTTTCGTGAGACAACCACCCTGGGCATTCGTCGCTCTATTCAGCAGCGGACGGTCTTACACAGAATGATCGAGGTAGTTGAAACACCGCTCGGTACAGTTCGGGTTAAAGTGGCGCGGTATGGCGATCGCATCGTCAACGTCCAGCCCGAATACGAAGATTGTGCGCAACTGGCACAACAGCACAATAAACCGCTCAAAGATATTCAACAATTGGCGCTCAACCACTGGAACAGCCTTTCTGGGCAACCCATCTAGAAGATTATCCAAACCCTGCCAGATCTCACCCAGTAATAGACCCTAAGGACTCACCCATGACGCTTTTCAGTGCTGCAACCTTTTGGAGACGATCCGCTCTACGTTTTGTGCTGACGGCAAGCTTTGTTTTGCCCCAGGCGATCACCGTTGCCCAACCTGTCAGTACCCCCACAAAAAGCGGTCTTCCTGAAGAAACTCTAGCGGGTTTTGTCACTCAAATTGGGGATGGATTAGCGGCAAAAATTCAGAACTCGACCTGCCCAGAAGCGGTAATATTACTCGATAAAATTAAGGAAGCCAGCAGCAAAGCCCCTGATCAAGATTCTTTAGTGGGCAAGATTTTACTGGATGTCAGAACGAATCCTAAACTGAAGGCCATTGTGATTCAGAAGGTAAGTGCCCCATTGCTTAACAAACTACTGGAGTGCAATATGGTTCCCCTAGACTTGGTTGGCCCATCTTAGCGGCCGTGATGCTTGAAAAACCGTGTTCACACCCTATGGAGCAACCATGGAAATCAAAAATAAAGCGCAGCGTGACTCTGTTACAGAACTGCCAATGGTTGAGGCTTATATGCGTTGGGCACTGATGGCAGCCGAAGCAGAGATGGGGGATAAAGCCCTAGAACTTTGTTTGCGTGAAAACGGTCTAGAAAGGTTTATCGGTCACTATCCACCAGATAAGCTTAATCTCAGCACAAGTATTACCGTCGGAGACTACGCCAATCTATGTGCTGGATTGATGCAGTCTTTTGGGTCAGACGGAAAAAGTCGGTCGATTCAGGTTGGACGAATTTCTACTAAACCCGCACTCGAAAAACAGGCAAAACTATTTAATTTTGCATCTCGAACTGCAATCAAGTTTTTGCCTCTGTCACTACAAATCAGAACTGTACTAGAGACTATTCAAAGTGACTTAGATAAAATATATAAAGTAGATGGATATAAATCTGGTGTAAAAATTGAGGATCGGGGTGACAAATGGGCTTATAGCGACGAAAGCTGCGCCGTATGCGCTGGTAAAGAAGCCAATGCTCCGATTTGTTGGAGTTGGGTAGGGACTCTAGAAGAATCTTTGGGATGGCTAACGGGTAAGCAATTTGAGATTGATCAGATTGAGTGCCGAGCGATGGGGGCGTCTGCTTGCGTTTGGGAAATTAGCAAGACGGCAAAGAAATAATTTGCCGCTAGGGATGTAGAAACTTACTTTATTATCGCAGTTGTCATAAGCTTTAAAAGCAAAAGGATCCATCCACAATTCCGACTGTTTTAACATCGCCCATTGTCGCGCCCACAATGCCAAGTAAAAAGGCATTTGTTCCGGTCAGATATTGGTGTCTTTGATAGGCGTTTTGAGACAATCCAGGGCAAGTCAAGATGTGCGGAGAATGCCATAGATTGCGCCGTGATCGCAGCCATAAACAGGTGCTCACCTTGACCACAGCAAAACTTTCGCTGATCCTGAACCAGGCCATGCACTCAATGAAGTAGCTGAAAAGTTTAGACGATGCTATTACTCAGCTTAGGTCTATGAAGCCTATTTTCAATGCAGTGTGAACGTTGAATCTGCACTCACACCTAGTTGATCGGTGTGAGTGATCGCTTGGCGAAAGTCAAGCGATCATTTATGCACGGTTAGAATTAGCGAGACTGGGAGGGCATTTGCTGAGCAGAAATTGGTGATCTGTTGCCACGTAAGCTGGGTTTCGCTTCACTTAACCCAGCTTACGTGATTCTTTCTGATGAAGTTACATGCGTTTGATACTTTGTCTATCAGTGTGCTTGACGTCTATACCGACATTCGGCAATGCACCGGAATACTTTTAGGCCGCTCCAAGCATATTATTAAGGGCGACCATCAGTTCTTGTATCCTGTATTGCAATATGGATGAGCTAATTGTCCATTTTCTAAAGTTGCTAAACCTCCATCCTGCTTTCGTTGCATATGATCAATAGAAATCGAATTTCTATGAATAAATCCGCCACAAATTTTACATGCGGGCGCATTCCGTAGAGCCTCTCTCATATAGATGGCACTTTTTTGATTTGTAGTAAAGTCTTTTGAAGCAGAATCAGGTTGCCGCAGATTTTGAAAGGCTAAATAACTGAAATCAGAACTAGCAACAACCTCTTTAATGGATTCATCAATACTTCTTCCAGACTTAAAAGCAAAAACGATTTTCAAAAACAGTTCTGCAATATGAGGATAACTTTTTTGAGCTGTCCTGTATTTGCGATAAATTTGCTGAATCAGATAATCATATTCAAGAATAAAATTCTCGAACATACTGCGAACATCAATAAAATCGTTAATCTTTTTCTGTTTGTCTAGCTCCATCACAAAATCGACAATAGCAAAAAATGAGGCTGGCTTATGCCGACCATCTTGTGAATAAAAATATATAGCTGGATGCAACCCTAACGAAGATGGATGACTACTGTTTAGTCTATATGAAACTCTTTTGACATCCTTTAATATTTTTAGTGTTATTTCACCAGTATCATCGTCAGAAATCCCTTTATTGCTTGGGTCTAATTTACCAACAATATTGACAAAGTCCAAAATTAACGGCAGAGTTTGTGAGCCATACAGCTTGCCGCCAACTGGCAAATCAAGGGTTTTTATAGGTGTTTGCAATGTGGGGGCAAATAAAGTTTTGTTAATTTCTGCTGCCAGATTTTGTATCTCAGACTGTAACTCATCTGAGAATAATGACCAATACTTATGACCTTTACCACTTCTGATGATTGCACGCGCCGCAATACTATTTGGTTTCTTACGTGATTCCAGAAGCTTTAACTCCGTTTTGTCAATTGGAGCTGCCTGCTGATTTATCTTAAAGAAAGAATTTTCTGCCTTCCTTGCATCACCTTCAACCCACTGAAGTTGTATGGCTAATGCTCCCAAATTTTTAGCATGCTTAACAATTTCTGGCCTGACTTTATTAGGATGTGTAAGTGCTAATCTAAAATCCTCATACGTCCCCATCATCTTATTGACTAATTTTCGGGTTTCTTGAGCGATTGACAATTGTTCGCTAGGAATCACTGCATCATAAAAGAGCTTTGATATCTTGCCATCACCATAATCATCATTTACCCACGCAGACAAAGCACTAAGTCGATGGCTTCCATCAATTACAAACAGATAGCCTCCTGTACTTCGCCATAGAATAATTGCTGGTATTAAATCACCTTCAATAAAGCTTTTTATGAGTTCACAGATCTTCTGAGCATCCCATTCATTTGTTTCTCTTTGAAAATCTGGCTTCCTTATGTTTGAGAAGAAAAAGGAATCTGATTTTATATCTTCAATAGATATGGTTTCCTTCTTTTTACCTGAGTTAATATTTTCTTCTACTTCAAAATCTTCCCTTGCAATAAGAGCATCCAGGTTAACCTTCGCCATAACAATCCCTATTGACTACAATCATTGTTCTTCCCTGCCGCTCAACTCAAACTCTCAATGGTTGGATTATAACTGTGCCACCTTCGACTATATCAAGCCGCATCCGATATCCATAGAGCAAGCTCATCCCAAGCAGAGGTTCTGTTTCTGCTGCATTAACATCAATTCGTCGAAATTCTCCATCCCACAGGACAAAGCCACTATAAACATCAAAAATACAGATACTACCATCCCCTAATGTTCCTTCTTCGCGACTATATAGCCGTAAATTGAGGTTGGAAATAACTGCTAAAGGAAGCGTCAAAAAACCTGTAAATCCTGTATCAATTACAGCATCAATAACCTGTGTTGATGCATTTGTACTTCCTACAACCAATCTAATGATTGCATCACAGTTTTGATCAACAATTCCACGCATTTTACAATAATCGACCTACTCCGAAACGGTGAACGGCTTTATACCCAACCCGAATACGCCAGATTTGAGCATCAGGGCACCTTTCAAGTAAACGATCAGAAGCATCGATTGTATTATCGGCAAGCTCAAAGGTTCCTGTCTCAATGTCAATTGCTACGATTTTTCCATGATTTACTTGCTCAACTTGGGGACGTATCTGAGATTCATAAATCTCATGACCACGTCGAGCAAATTCTTCTCTGTCGTACCGAAGTTGCTGGGTTGTCATAAACTTGATCCTGTTTCAAACTTATACGTCCATTTTAACCTGCCGACTCATTTATTTAGATCAGAGGCTATGGAGCATTTAAACAATCAATTTTCAAAAATCCCTACACCAATTAGCCTAAAGTACCACCAATCAATCAGCTTTTTAATATAGGCTTGCCATTTTGCCGTGCAACCAAGTTAAGCGTAAGTGGCCCTGAGCTGAAAACCTTGGCAGCGGTAACAGCCTGGATTTCAACGGGAGCATCAGTATTGCGTTCCTTTAATGCCAGTACAAAACGAAATAGATCTATTTGGCGGAAAGATCCCACGGTTCCAGTTACCGGATCAGGCAGTACACCGGACTCAATTGCGCGACGATTTGCGGCACTAAAGAGGGCATTAATACGGGCTAAAATTTGCTCATCGGTGAGGGTGGACGGCGTGAGGGTCAAGGTAGAAATAACCGCTTCCTGGGGAAATATCTCGCTGTTCAGCGCCACTTGAGGAACTGCAATCACTTGGCTTTCGCCTTCTAGGTAGTTGAGCGCCGACAAAATTCTGACAACGTAGATTTTGCCATCACTCACCTGCTTAATCAGTCCTTCTACATCCTCTTTCGCCATTTCAACCACGCGCTGATCGGGAGATAAATTGCGAGGGTTGGTCAAAATAATAGCGGTGCGTCGTGCCTGAAGCCGTAGGGTATTGATGGCCTGTAGTGCCTGATTGGGGTCACGTATACTCTGAAGCACCCCAACGGCAAGAATTTGGCCGGCTCGAATAGTGACGTTTCCGCGACGTAAGCCTAAGAGCAGCACCCGGAGGTTTTCTGAGAGTCGCTGCCGATTTTCTTCTAGGGCAGCAATTTCGCGCGCTAAAGACTGCCGCTGTTGGCGCAGCGTATTTTGCTCATTGGTGGCCTGTTGAAGCTGCACTTGCGCCTCAGAGACCGATCTCTGGAGACTGGCCTGCTGGGCAACCGCAGACTGTAGCTGCTGCCGCGCTTGAGTAATCTGCTGCTCAACGCTTTGGATTCGCTGTTGAGCCGTTTTGGCTGCGGATTCTAGCGCCTGTTTCTGGCTCGTTGCTTCTTTAAGTCGGGCTTGGATTTGATTGCGCTGCGCAACTAATTGCTGTCTTTGGGTAGAGAGCTGTCCAATCTGCGATCGCAACGTCGTCGCCTGCTTTCCAAACCGAAGCAGATTAGCCTGGGCTACATCATAGCGAGATCGCAGCCGCTTCAGCTTTGCCTCACTGACCTTTTGCCGCTCAACCGAAAACTTAAGAGAGTCATTGACATTACGCAGCCGCCGTACCGCCTCAGTCAAATCAGCGCGCGACACCGATAATTCGGTCTGAATCTGGGACTTTTGAGACAGCGCCTGGTCAAGCTCTTGATTCACCTTCCGATTTTGGCGAATAATCGACTCGGTGCGAAAGATGATGTCTCTTAGCTCTTTATTGGCGGCAAGCAGCACCCCTAACGTTGAAGCGGCTGTAATGCTGCCCGTCAAAATTGTGACCAGCACCGCCGTTTTCTTGGGGCGCATGTTAAACAGGCTAAGACGCGCTTTGCCCACGCGGCTACCAATGCGATCGCCTACCGTCGCAATCACACCGCCTAAAATAATGATCGCAAGGATCAGAAAATATCCAGCCATTGAGTCAATGTGGGGAAATCCCCCAACGTCGACACGTCCCTACTCACACCCAAACATTCTGGCAAAACGCGATCGCTTTTGCCAAAGATGACTGAACCTGCCGTGATTGTATCATCACCCCCAAGGCCCACGGCTACAGTTAAGCCATACAGGCAAAGCTAAAGCAATCCCTCTAGGCGTCGCTTAATTTCATCGAGATCCGCCATTGCGGGTTCCGGTTCCTCCGCTCTCGGCACTGCGCCTTCTTCTTGCCAGTCGGTTTCATCCACGTTCGATGCAGGTGGCACCGCCAACATGCCCTCAGAAACATACTGCAAACCCAGCTCAGAGCTTTCGCAAAATTCTTCAAGCTCTTCTTGATCAATGCCTTCGACGGCGGCCTCTGGAAAATCCTGAGCCTCTAACAAAACTGCAAAGCGGATGGCGTCATCCTCTTCTTCAAAGGCTAAAACCACGTCCTGGTAGTCATCTTCTGTTTCAGGCTGCTTCAGTTTAAGGGTATGAATGCCTTCATTATCAGTGCCTACGTTAAACAGAAGTACATATACTCGCATAGCCACCCTTATGGAAATCAAACACTTTATTATCTTTACTGCTGACTGCACCTCCTGGTTGACTGACAAAACCAATCCCCCTCATCCCATAACCCCTTCTCCCACAAGGGGAGAAGGGGGACAAGAATAGTTCAAGACTTCTTGCTCCCCTCTCCCGCTCTGGGAGAGGGGTTGGGGGTGAGGGTCTTAAAGTTTTGTCAGTCAACCAGCTGCACCCCAGTCTTGAGCGAATTTGGACGCCTGGGTACAGCGCTGCTAGACCTTGTAAACCCTATCAATATCTCTATCAATAGGTAGATGTTCTCACAGAATTATGTCCCAATATTAAGACAGAGTAGCTTTCGTTCAAGATTGTTTCATATTGGCCTTGCCGTGGCAATTGTAAGGGCTATTTTAGGCTACATTCTTAGCAAGTTGTCGCCACCATGTGAGACGATACAGAATCAAATTTGTTAAAGTTCTGAGCAAGCCCTGAATACGACTCCTCACTCCTGTCTGGCGATCGCGTCTACTCCCTCACTTTTCTTTAGTGATTTTTAGATAGTCACTTCTATGTCGCAATCGTTAGATAGGCCATCGCTGTCTTAACCAGAGCGTGCTATGTCTTATTCTTCTCCAGATCCGTCTCCACGGGGGCCTAAAATCCTGGGGCTGTCGCTGTTCAGCCGTCCTGTTTTAGGGAGTCTACTTGTTCTCGGTGCCCTTTCTGGGGCAGCGGCCTGGCGTGGACTCGTTTTTGTGGAGCATGAGCTGGCTCCGATGGTTGAGCAAAACCTACTAAAACTGCTCAACAGACCCGTCAAACTTGGTCCACTCAAGCACTACTCCTTAACTGAGCTTGAGTTTGGACGCTCTACCATTCCGCCTCACCCAACTCAGCGCAATGGAAAGACCGTTCTAGATCGAGATCAGGCGACCGCAGAATCTGTGGTGGTTCGCTTTAACCCTTGGACGGTGCCGTTCAATCGAACCCTAGGGCTTGATGTCATTCTGAATCGTCCGACAGCGTATCTAGACCAGGCTCCTGATAACAGCTGGATTGGCACAACGCTAACCACCCTGCCAGATTCTGGTGGCGTTAAGATTCAGCTCAACTCCATTCAGGCTTCAAACGCAACCGTCACCCTCGCGCCGACCGTTGGCGTGCCTCGAGTGTTGCAGCGCAGCAATGGGGTGGTGAAATTTAAGGACGATAACAAAAACATTGATTTTCGCAGCACTGCTGAAATTGATTCTGGTGGTCGTGTAGCGCTCAAGGGTACCTGGAAGCCACCTCAGCAAGCGCTAAAACTGACGGCTCAAACTCAGCAGCTTACAGTAACCCCCCTTCTGTCATTGCTGCCCCCTAGCCCCGTGCGCGTAAGTGCTGGGCAGTTTGATGGTCAAATTCGGTTGGCCTATGCCCCGCAGCAGCCTCTACGCGTCGAGAGTAAGGGTAAACTGCGGCAAGCTCAGGGCGCGTGGACAGAACAGTCTATTGCAGGGAAAGCCAAGCAGATTGACATGGATGTGTCTATTGCTGTGCCGACGAACCAGCAGCCGATTGTGAAAGGCAACGCGTCTATTGAGGGCGGCGAAGGTCAGATTCCAGAAAAATTGATTTTGGCGAATGGTCGGAGTAACCGCCAAACGGCTCGTGATATTGGCGGCACGCTGACGTTTTTAGGCGCGTCCCAAATCATGCAGCTAGACCTTAAAGGTACTCTGGCAGCGGGAGGGAGCGCAGCTGTTAAAGGGAACGTTCGTCTGCCCTTAGAGACTGCAAGTCTGCTGATTCAGGCTCAAAACGTTCCGGCAGCGCTCTTTAACCGAGCCTATCAATTGCCCATTAACGTGAGCGCGGGGCGCGTGGGCGGCAA
The DNA here is from genome assembly GCA_031387975.1 of Acaryochloridaceae cyanobacterium OTE_75_metabat_521. Taxonomy (GTDB): domain Bacteria; phylum Cyanobacteriota; class Cyanobacteriia; order Thermosynechococcales; family Thermosynechococcaceae; genus JAAURS01. The sequence goes on from JANNDV010000043.1 coordinate 21,703, forward strand.
TATTACGGTGCAGCTCAAGAAAAATGAGCGCCCCTCGCTTCAGGGGGTTGCGTCGTTGAGCCGCGTGAATGCTGCGGTGCCAGGGGTGCCTCAGCCCTTTCTAGATACCAACGGCGTGGTTCGACTCAGCGGACTCACGGCGACCTTAGAGGGCGTTACGACTCGCTATGGCGCAATTCCGGTGAAGGCGCGGGGTTCTATCGACCCCGATCGCGGCTATGACCTTGTGGCACAGACACAACCCATTGAGGTTAATACTGCGCTTAAAACCCTCAAGGTTGGGGCATTGCCCTTTGCCATCGCGGGTCTGGTACAGGCCAGTGAAATTCGGGTGGGGGGTGCGATCGCCCAACCCATCCTCACGGGCAGCATCCAAAATATTGGCGCAGTGACTCTTGACCGAGTTCCGATGCAGACCGCATCGGCGCAGTTTAAGCTGGTACCCTCTTTACTCACCATTTCAGACATTGCCGCAACGCCCGTTGATGGGGGCAATATCACAGGGGTTGCGACGCTG
>JANNDV010000068.1:0-11554 GCA_031387975.1 Acaryochloridaceae cyanobacterium OTE_75_metabat_521
TGCGATCGCCCACTTCAGCAAAGCAGACCTTTGGCATTGCGAGCAGATTAGCCGTCAACGTGGCAATCGGATTTACCATAATCATTGATTTAACATTGCCCATCACTCTGGCTCAGTTTATTTTTCTTTCCCAGAACTTAATAATTAGCTTAACAATCCATACAGATGACCGGATTTTTGCCGATGTCTCGGTTGATGTGGGGGTTGGGGCCTGCGATCGTGGGTTTGGGGGTGTTGTGTGCGATCGCCTTTTTGGAAGCTGAGATCTTTGTCCTCCCCCATCTCAAGCCTAGAGAGGCTATTGTCTGACAAAGCATTGACGACTTCTCTGCACTACCAAAGTAGTGGGTCAACCACCGTAATGCTAAAGATCGTGGATTAAATAACCTCCAGAATTAAGCTTTTTGCGGTTTGGCTGTGTAATTCCATTCTGGCAGGTAAGGATCGTGGATTAAATAATCTCAACTTTTGACCCTCACCCCCAGCCCCTCTCCCAGAGCGGGAGAGGGGAGCCGGAGTTTCTTGTTCCCCTTGTGGTAGTCCTGCATAGTAATGTTCAGGGTCTAATTATCGAATTATAGTGGTGTATAAAATACCAGATTGCACCAATATGATTCTCTAATTTCTTTGAAAACGACAAGGTTTTACGCACCAATCGTCCAACTCTCTGTCTCACGGTATTGTTAAAGCGCTCTATGTAGCTGGTTTTGCCTGTCTCTTTTCCCACAGCGTGATGACGCTTACTGGGTAGCACACTCTGATAAGCCTCCCAAAAGTCAGTGTAGGCCACAGCACATTGACGATACACCGTAGGGAGTGACTGCCATAAGTGTTGAGCAGACTTACGAGAACGATCGCCGATATAGACTCCGACCACTTCGCGGGTGTCTACATCCAGTGCCAACCAAATCCACTGCTTGAATCGTTTATTGCCGACAAATGACCACATTTCATCTAACTGCATGGTGAGCTTGCCCTTTTTTTTTGAGCTACTTCAACTTGCTTTGGAGTTTGATAATATTTCTGATTAACGTACATTTGTAACCATCGCTCTGAGACTCCCGTAATACGGGCAATGGCAGCTAGGGCAAGACGTTCAAGCAGAAGCTTGTCGATTAGGCTTCGAGTTTGTTCGTCTATAGGCTGACGAGTGGGCACTTCTACAAACTGGCGACCACAAGATTGACAGCGAAATCGAGGTTTGCCGTAGTGGGTACGACCGTACTTATTAATGTGAGTGGATTGGCACTTTGGACAATTCATAAAAACCTTTGAAATAACTGACAGTTATAGCTTACAGCTTTTACATTACTATGCAGGACTACCATCTTCGGAATTGCCAGAAAAGACTGAATGACTGAGCTTACAGAACAAATTCAACCGCTTAAGTACCAAGGCTTCGGCACTGTCGAAGGCATGCTAAGCCTTAGCAAGAAAGACTCTACGCTTTTAATCGGTAAGACAGTATTCCCTGTTCTTGGTTTTGTTCCTAAGAGGGTTCGTAAATTTCACCTACCGGAACAAGTTCAACAGTTCAGAGTCTTTCCTGTTGCCCTGCATGGTAAGTTAGCCTTTAAGCTTCTCAACATCACGCAGAATTCTGAACTTGGTTTGAAGTTAAAAGGATGTTGGGAAAATCGGTGGGGTGTTCGGTACCTCGTTGTTTACCGAAATCGTCTGGAGAATCCAGAGGATGAGGCTCTGCAAGTCCTTGTCCCGATTGTTTGGGAAAACGCCCCTGAGGCTGACGGTCGCTTTTGGCAGATCAGAGCAGAAGTGCAAGGAACTGGATTAACAGTAATTGAAGCTGAAGGACCCTTCGACCCTCCACCAAAAGCAAACCGATATCAGCCTGCGTTTAAGACTCCGACACCTGACGCTGCCCAAGTGCCAGCCGCCGCTAAAACAGCGACCTCAACTCAAGCCCCAACCACTGCAACACCGCTCACCCCTCAAGAAATCCGCACTATGGCAACCCCTGCAAAAATCTCATTAACCTGCAAGCTGAATCAGCTTCCGGCTCATCGTGAATTACCCGATAAGCAGATAGAGTTTTTCCTCAACGATGGGGGCGATCGCATCTTCACAGTGCGGGTGAAGCCGAAGCTGTTTAAGAAGCTGACTGACCACGGTTTTGATAACTGGGTCGCGGCGATCAGCGGTGATCTAGGTCCAAGCACTGAAACAGGCTTTGAACTGTTGAACGCTTCGATACAGATATTCGAGAAAAAAGCTCCAGCCGATGCACCAGCAGGGCAAGAGAAAAATTCAGCTCCTGGTGCTGCCACCGCAAGACCGTCGAGTGCTGCTGAGAACCCTCCTGCCGCTAAAGCCGCCGCTGCCACCGCGAGAACCCAGCCCCAGTCTGAGGCTAAGGCTGATGCTCAAGTGCCCGTGGGTAAGCGTAAGGGGCTATTGGACGGCGTTAGGCTGAAGTAAGGCGGGGTTTGGCTGGTGAGGGAGCGATCGTCCCTCACATCGCCTCCAAATAATCCCGTACTTGGGCGCTGGATTGGCTAAATAAGTCCCTCTAGCGTTGCCGCCACAACCCGATAGTCTTCGTCTTGCATCAATCGCACTAAAGCATTTTGTGTAAAAAGTCCATTAAATTGTCGCAGGGTTAAAGCAGCCTGTTTGCGAAAAGCCCAATTTTCTGACTCAGCCCAAATTAAAAGTTCTTCTTGTGCATCATCATGTCTTTTGGAATCCTGTAAGTAACCCAGATGTTCCAGACCAAGACATTGCACAACAGCATCAGAATGCTCAAGTGCCCTCATACACAAAATATAGAGTTCGTCGGGACAATCAAATTCGGCTACAGATGACAAAATGCTCATTTGCAACAGCCAATGATCGTCTATCTCAGCAGCCTTCATTAAATAAGGCAAAGCTTGCTTGCCGTATTTTGCCAGTGAATTTGCCGCTTCACTGCGAACGTTTGGATCTCGGTCGTACTGCAATACATCGACCAATGCCGTAAACCCCTCTGAAGTTCGCTTGTACCCTAAACCAGTCGAGGCAAACGAGCGGATGATGAACTCAGGATCCTTAAGCTGACTTGCCAAGAGTGGCACCGCCACAGTCTCTTCATATTGTCTGAGCGCAGTGATTGCGCTCATTCTCTTTTGAGGATTTTCGTCCTTTAGCAATGCCTTGACTTCATCTAGCTTCATGGGGAATTTCGTAAAGTTCCGTAATGCTTTCTCATTCAAAGCACTTTATGAGTGATGAAAATGAGAAAGTATTGCTTCATGTAAAGATATTGTTACATAAGTCCTGACTCCATCACAACGATGTTGAGGTACGGTTTGCACCCAACGGGTAAACAGATTTTGTTGTTAAATGCTTCTCTGGCATCAATCTACTCAGCTATTGAGCCATTCAATGGGGGGATGTTTGAGCCTCAGTTCGCTTTAAATTTGATGCCTTCGCTTTCTCTAACGAAGGTTTACGCCCTGCCTTTGGCTTTGCTACCTCGGCTTTAGGTGTGGTGCCAACAAAAGCCATGAGAAAGCCCCTGCCAAAGAAGCTAAAGCAACGCCTGAGAAAGCGGCTGTCTCTGCGGTGGCAAGACCTGAGCCATCGAAGGCTGAGGCTCAAGTGGGTGCTGGCAAGCGAAAGAGTCTTTTGGATGGGTGCTGATGAAGTAAGGAGGGTGCTGGTGGGTATAAGATGCACACCTCTAATGTCATTATTGAAATCGTTGATGCCAGACCCTTCTGCTAAATCATCATGACGAACCAATCTCCCTCAAACCAAGAACCTATTGGCATCCTTGTCACTCCAATGATTGAGCAGCAAATGGCTCGGCTTAACGATAAGACCATGCCGTTGCTTGAACATTTTGGAGCCAGGGCCCTTTGTGTGGCGATCTCACAGAGCGAAGATCACGGTCGCGGCATGATTTTAGGAGTTGAAAGCCCTCGTTCAAAAAAGTTTCTCTATGTAAAGCAAAGTGACTGTGCGACAGCCTTATGGATGGTTGCTGTCGATATGAAGCGGAAAGTCGCAGATGCGCTAAAGCAGTATTCACCTGAGAGCGAAGCTGTTGTGATTATGGTCGTTCCACCCACAGCACAATTGTTTCTGGCTTCTCAAGAGAATCAGATGAAGATGATTGAGATTCAACCAGTCGAACAAACGGTCTTTACAATGCCTCCTGGTGTCAGTTCTCGCAAAGAGCAGAAGGGTCAAACGTTCTACTATTCCTACACCCATAAAACGCTCGGTTCCCTGGGTCGGCTTGTTCTGCGTCCCGTGACTTCAGCTCAGATGAACATTACCTACGAAGTGGCAAGCCCAAAAGGATTTGAAGATTCTCGAAATCAGCAAAAGCGCCTGGATATTTTTCTGCCTCTCGCACAGGAGTTGATCGCTCGCCTAGAGCTTGGACTGATGCGATAGCAACAGCTTTAGCAATTCTAAGAATATTGCGTTCTTTTGGAGAAAAACTTGTCAGGTCAGAGCTTTGGCGGCTGCGGCTATCGCTAGAAATGTGATCACCTTTTACTTACTGCTTCTCTTTAGCTTTTAATTCAGAGTAAGCAGCCACCTTTTCCTTAAAGACTTCCCAACCCTAAACCTGAATATCTGCCTTCTGCAATATCTCAAGTAATTCCGCTTCGACTTCGATGCCTTCGCTTTACCTACCGCTGGCTTACGTTCTGACTTTGGCTTTAGTAGCGGTTGCCATAACATAGCTGGCTGGGACAGATGCTTTCTGCCATTTTTGATCTTTGACACCCGTGCGTAGCGCTGTATCCATCCGACTTCGTTCAGCTTTAAGGTCTGCAATGCTCAGGTCGCCGTACAGCCTTTGGATGATGGTGTCCTGGTGCAATGCTTCGCCTAAATACTGTTCGAGTACCTGGGAGATCGCCTCTCGTTTCGATAATCCTTCAAAGGCTGGTAGCAAAGTGAGCGAAGTTCGCAGCTTAGCTGCGCCTGGTGCCGATTGAGCAGCAGCGGCTGGGATGATCGCCTCCACAACTTCAGCCACAGGTTCAGGCTTTGGCTCCTTGGATGGTTCAGGTTTGCGCCCTGGACGCTTGTTGGGCTTTGCGCTTGCTGCGGGTGCCTTGATGAAATAGCTGGAGGGTGCAGCAGCTTTTTGCCATTTCCCGTCTTTCACGCCAGTCAACAACGCCGTCTTAATTCTGACTCGTTCCGCTTTGAGGTTTTCAGGACTGAGATCGCCATAGAGTGTTTGGATGATGGTGTACTGGTGCAATACTTCACCAGATGCTGCTGTCAGAACCTGAACGATCGCCTCTCGTTTCGTCAGTTCAGCATAAGCAGGCAACAGCGGCAATGACTTGCGCTTAGCGGCGGTTGTTGCTGGAGGTTTAGCTGGAGCTTTGGCTTTCGTGGCGGGGACTTTGGGTGTAGGCTGAACACTGGTGCTAGGTGTTGATGCGCCAATTGTGAATGTGCTGGGGGCAGTGCCCTTTTGCCATAGTTTTTGGCTCTGACCTTTGTACAGTTGGGTGTGTAGGCTTTTGCGCTCTGCTTGATGGTCTGCGGCGCTCAACTTTCCAAACAGTCCTTCGCTAATCTGAGCTGCGGTCATATCTTGCCCTGGTGTGGTTTGCAATAGCTGGGCGATCGCCTCCACCCGCGTCAGTCCCTCATACGCAGGCAATAGTGGGCGGGGGTTGCGTTTGCCTGATGCTGGGGTTGGTTCTGCTGCAATTTTAGTTTTTCGAGTGCTGACTTTAGACTTGGAAGTATAGCTTGCGGGTACTTCAGTCGCGGCGGGGGCTAGGGCTAAGCGTTCAACTTGGGCATCCGCTTCATCAATGGTTAGCGCTGACTCTGCTGACTTGATGGGGGCTTTCGTCGGTAAAAGCTGATTCAGCAGCAGGGCGTTGACGTGCGAAAGCTGTTCTCGGAGGTGGCTGGCTTTTGCATCAGCTTCAGTTAGCGCTTGCTCATACTGGGACTTCAGGGTGATAAGTGAGTCGGTGAAGTCTTGTTCATCAAGGGTGTTTCCTGTCATTCTTTACGCTAAACGCTCAGTATTGTATGGTTTTATCCTACTCTCTGCTCCTACACTAACCGCATCATCCATACTTAAATCTAGAAATTCAAAAATACTCTACTATCGACTTAACTGATTAATTACACTTCCTGCAAAGGGGAAAGCTCATGAAGCGTTATGTTTGTAGCGTCTGTGGCTATATTTACGACCCTGAGCAAGGTGATCCCGATGGCGGTATAAAACCAGGTACAGCATTTGAGGACATCCCTGAAGATTGGGTCTGTCCAGTCTGCGGTTCTGCTAAAACTGACTTTGAAACAGAAGATTAAGAATTATTATCGATCTTCCCTACGAAAAATCAGCCCCTGAGATCTGATGACTTACTCCCTCTCCGCCACAAAGCTCGTCACCTACCAAAATTGTCCCCAAGCCTATAGCTTTCGTTATGAGCGGGGGATTAGCGCCCCTGGTGCTTTCGGTTCGCCGGATCTAGGGAATGCACTGCACCTGGCGCTGGCTTTCGCCTATCGAGACTGGCACTACAACGACCATAAGCCTGGATGGGATTGGTTTGAAGCTTGCTGGAGTCGCAGTATTAGCAAGCTTTGTGAAGCACAGATTCAGGATGGTCGCACGATTCTACAGCGGTACTATCATGACTTTGTTGCACCGTTGGCAGTGATGCCAAGACCGTTGGGCATTGAGAGCAAGATTAAGGCGACAGTGCAGTTTGAGAATATCGAGTTTTCCCTCAATGGTCGCTATGACCGTCTTGATAATGTGAATGGCGAGCTGGAGCTGATTGATTACAAAACCACCAAGAATGCAACCACACCTGATTCTGTAGATGTGCAGCTTGGGCTTTATTATCTGGCACTTCAGCAGGTCTATCACCAGTCCCTCAAGCGGCTAACGCTGATTTTCCTTCGAGCTGGCGAAAGCCTCAGCTTTGAAGTGACTGAGGCTCATCAAGAGCAGGTGCAAGCGCTTATCTCCGGTTTGGCTTTACGGTTGCGTAACGATAGCGAGTGGGAGCCAAGCACAGGGGAGCATTGCAAAAGATGCACCTATCAGAAACACTGTGGGGCGGTCTGCGATCGGCCTGAGCCGTTGCCGGAGGGTGAGCGGAAGTTGAGGCAGGTGCAGTTGGCGCTTGCGGTTTGAGAAAACGAATTGAAACCTGAAATGAATCGTCAATTACGCTTTCAAGAACTAGATCGGCGATTGGATAGAATCCACGCTTCAAAATCTCAAAAACATAACCTCAAAGCAGAAATTAAGCAGCTATTTGGCGGAACCTGTGCCTATTGCGGATGTCCCCCTCGGTCTTTAACCTTGGATCACGTTATTCCTCAAAACCAGGGCGGACTCAACCTGAGATCCAACCTAGCCGCAGTTTGCCAACGCTGCAATCTAAGCAAAGGCAGTCGCCCTCTTTGGTCATGGTGGCAAGCATCTTCTTGCTGGAATGAGGAGAGAGCCATTCGTTTTGCCGAAACCGTTCTATTCTGCAAGATTACAACGTTTCCAGAGGCATTAAAATTTTAGAAGTAAGTTTTGGTCTAAATGCGTACTTCTAAACCCTATCGTACGAAGTGAAAGCGCTACTGATCAAGTACATTAGCACCTGCCCTAGAAGCAGCAGGAATAAAATCACTATTTCTGGACGAATCTAGTTGGCCTTACATATTTTCTTTTGAAAAATTTATCGATCTGGAATTGATGCTTAGAAATCAACGTTCCTACCCTATATAAAACGTGATATTCCCTTCCGATTCATAACTGGTATTAGACAAATTAAATATGAAGTATCCACAGTCTTAAGTAGCTGACGTAGGATTGGCGAGTGCGCTACTGAAGTATCAAAAGGCTTTAGAAAATTTGTGATCAGAGTGATTGATTCTACTTTAGATAAAAATACTGTCGATTTTTGCTACGAATTGTATGACAAAGATCAAACGTCTTGTACACTTCAGACATCGGAGTTTGACTGCCTGTCAAACTTTATCAACTTTAATATTTGGCAAGAACAATCTGACCCATAAATGATAAGAATTGTGTATGAAAATTACAAGACGTGAGGCAATAAAGCTAGTAGGGGGCGGAATTCTATCATCCCCTTTTACTTATTCAACGCCAGCACAAGCTCAGTTTAGTCCGACAATACCTCGATTTCAGGTGCCGCTAAAACTACCTCCCTTATTAACTCCATCTCGTAGCAATACTTCTGGGGAGCGCCCAATTGACTACTACGAAATCACAATGCAGAAGGCTGAGGTAGAAATCCTGCCTGGACTGAAGACAAACATGTGGTGCTATGTGGGCAAAGGATTAGAACCCGCAGCAGTAGGGCCAATCATTCGGCATCATGGTGGGGTAGAACCAGAAGATGAAGGTCGTACCTCAGTCATTCGGTTTGTGAACAATTTGGGGACGACACTTGAGAAAGGTAAAGAAAAACCCATTGATGCCTCTATTCACTTACATGGGATGGCCTCACTTCCCCAATATGATGGGTATGCCACCGATCTAATTCCGCCAGGATATTTCAAAGATTACTTCTATCCTAATGATCGCGCTGCGACACTGTGGTATCACGATCACGCTGTCCACAAGACTTCACGGAATGTATATATGGGGTTGGCTGGGATGTATGTCGTGGATGATGCAAAGGATCGAGCGCTCAATTTGCCTAAGGGAGAGTATGACATTCCCTTAATGATTCAAGATAAAAAATTTGATGTGACAGGTCAGTTAATTTTTGATGATCGAGGTAAGCGAAGTGCTTATGGAGATGTTGCATTGGTCAATGGCACACCTTCTCCATATCTGAGAGTGACTCGGCGCAAGTATCGTTTTCGTTTACTGAATGCGTCTCCCTCGCGTACCTATCAGTTGGTCTTAAGTCAATCAGAAAACGAGTTAACGGGTGGGAATAGTTTCCATGTCATTAGTACGGATGCCGGACTCTTAGAAATGCCCGTCAAAATGACTTCTCCTTTGACACTACTGCGTATCGGCATTGGCGAACGATACGGCATCATAATTGACTTCAAAGATTATCCAAAAGGCTCTAAGCTCTATCTGCACAATCCAGCGTTTCCAAACAACGTTGACACGAACAATAACTCAAACGTGATTATGCGATTTGATATCGAAGATGATGCGACTGATGACAGCTCCTTGCCAGATGTGTTGCGTCAACCTTTTGAGCATTTAGTAGATCAAATCCAGCCAGGACAGACTATTCCGACTCGCACATTCAGATTTGAACGGAATGGTAACGAATGGAAAATCAACAATAAAACTTGGGATGAGAATCGAATTGATGCGAACCCTCAACCAGGAGCAATCGAAATCTGGAACCTCGTGAATCCAGGTGCAGGATGGGTACATCCAGTGCATATTCACTTTGTAGATTTACAAATGATTGATCGAAATGGTCGCCCACCTCGGCCTTACGAAAGGGGCTGGAAGGATGTATTTCTCCTTGATGATTTTGAAACCATTCGAGTAATTGCCAAGTTTAGTGCTCCCTCAAATCCTGCTCCTGGCAAACGTCCTGCATTGGGCAAGTACATGATTCATTGCCATAACTTAGTGCATGAAGATCACGACATGATGACCCAGTTTGAGATTGGTTCTGGTGGGGATGACCCGAAAAAGGTTAAAGCTCAGCCCATCTCTATGATGAAGCCCTTTTAAGCGTTATTCTCGCCCTTTTGCTTCACCATAAATTTCGCGATCCATTTTGCGAATAGCATCAAAGTCATAGGGATCATAGGCTACAGAAGGATCAGCCTGCATAGGTTGATCCTTCTCCGAATTAGCCTCCTGATTTCCTTTCAGTCTCAATTGTGCAGAGCTTGGTGTGTTTTTCTCAGGAGGAGATTGAGCAGGTTTGGCAATCACAGGTTTACCTGCTTGGTTTTGAGCAATGAGAATAACGCTCGGTAACGGATTGCTCAATGCTAGGCCAGTGGTCAAGATTATTACAGCGAGACATAGAAAAAGAGTTTGAAAAATTTGGTTTAGCATAAGACTTCTGTAGCGCGTCTGTATACCTCAATCATAGTCTGAATGCAAACCCTCTCCAAAACTGTAGAAAGTCTCTTAGAGGGAAGGGACTGACTGACACATCTCATTGAAATCCATTGCAAAACCCCACTGAGCTATCGCCGCTAAAAACTGAGCTTCCGCTTGCTTCTGAAGCGATCACCTCCATCAATAACCCCGCTCCAGCATTTGCTCAAGTGACACAGGCTTTCGCTCCTTAATCCCCCGTGACTCAAAGAATGCTGCTCGTGCGGCCTCATACCGCACCGCCTCCGAGTAGACCTTGTACGCCTTCACCGACTTTTGCCGCGTCAACGCCATTCTCAGATAGGCATCTACCTTCCCACTCACTAACCCACTAATGAACGTATGCCGTCCTCGGTGGGGATGGATTTCCGGTAATCCTGCGGCTTGGGCGACCTGCTTGAACATCTTGTAAATGCCCTCATAGCCCAGACGCTCACCATAATTTCGATGGCTGTAGGACACGAAAATAGGATCTTCCCCCTTCAGCTCCCCCTGCGCCTCCATCCATCGCTGGCTCAGATACTCCACCAACACAACATGTGTCTGCTCATCCACGGGCACCCGACCGCTGGACTGATGCTTGCCATTTCTGATTACAACTTCCACCCCGTTATAGTCTTCAATATTGAGCAGCGACACCTCCTCGGGTCGTAACCCAGACTTAAACCACAGAAAGACGATCGCCGTGTCCCTGGGGTCTGAGATGCAGTGGAACGGAAAACCGTGTTAAGTGGCTATTTTGAATGGTCAAATGAAAATCAGATAATCTCGTGAGTTAATCTTCATACCTAAATAGGGTCGCAAAAGCTTTGTAGGTGAATGCTTTCAAGACTTCTCCCTCCAAGCAGTAGTTTTCCTTTAAGGGGGACACAAGGGAGATTTACGGCGAGATGGTCAAGATGGGTATACCCTATTTAACCCATTCTAAATGCCATAGCCAAGAACAAGAATCCCGATGTAACTTGGCCATAACCTATTTGGCTATTCTAATTGTCCACTTAAACCTGTTTTCCGTTCCACTGCACCTCAGACCCCAAAATCATCGGCATCTCTGGCGGTAGCGGCGCTGGCAAGACGACCTTAGCCAATGCTCTGGTCTTGCGGTTCGAGTTGACGGATTTTGCTGGGGTTTGAGCTTACACTCCCCGTTTGGGAACGAACTTGATTGACACTGAGTTCACGCAGTGCCGTGCGTCTGTCTCGGTAAAGCCCTCACCCTGGAAGACATGACCCAAGTGCCCCCCGCAGGCTGCACACAGAATTTCTACACGCCGACCGTCGGGGTCTGGCTGGTGCGTAACTGCACCTGGAAACTCCTGGTCAAAGCTAGGCCAGCCACAACCCGAGTGAAACTTTCGGTCTGATACGTACAATGGTGTATCGCACCTCCGGCAAATATAAACTCCTTCTTCAAAAAAGTCGTCATACTCGCCTGTGAATGGCTGTTCGGTGCCCTTCTTCACGATGATGCGCTCTTCTTCCGGTGTGAGT
>JANNDV010000080.1:0-3174 GCA_031387975.1 Acaryochloridaceae cyanobacterium OTE_75_metabat_521
AAAATTGCCACAAAGCGATCAAACACCTCCGGCTGCGCCAAATCATTCAGATTGATCTGCTTGCGCGCCCCATAGCTGCCATACTCACCGCTAAAACCCTCCCACACCTCAAAATGGGAGCCAATGTCACAGGTCATCAAAAACGGCGGCAGCGTTGGCAGCACTCGGTTAAAGGCATAAGACTTCGCCTGGTTAAACGCCTTTTGCATGGCATCTTTATAGGTTTTCGTCCCGCGCTTCCCGTGCCCCTTACTATAGTCTGTACTGCCCTGCTTCGCCTCAACTAAAAAGTGACCTTCCTTGTAAAAGTCCGCAAAGCGCGTCGTCTCAGCCTTCTCGGTATAGAACTTGATGTTTTTGTCAAAACAATAGCGATCGCCCTCTACACTCCCCTTGGGTGGCGGCCCCTCAACCCCTAACGCCACGCAGAAATCGCCAAAAAACGTTTGATAATTCGCGCGTTCATTCCCCTCAGAACCCAGCCACTTCTTGAGAAAACTCTGAACTCGCCCCGTATCTGCCTCATTCATGCCAGTCTGCTTTGAAAGATTGTAATAGCGCCATTATCAGCAAACTAACACTTAATTTGCTGATAAAAGCCGTATTTTCTGAAGTCGGAAAGGATGGACACAGACATTTTGCCATGCTGGAAATTTTTTAATAGAAACAACACAGCTCTATAGGTTGTTGAATCGGGTATGTCTACACTAGGCTTGAGGGAGGGTAATTGTCAGAGCCTCGGGCAAGTGCTCTTAAATGGTGGACGTTGATACTAAAGCAAAATGCACGACGTAAAGCAAAAGCAGCGGACTGGTGGGCGATTATCGTTAGTGGCGCTGAGTTTGGTGCTGCTTCAGGCAGTCCCTGGGATGGCGCAAACCAAGAAAACCGAGACCTCCTACGGTGAATTTATTAAGCAGGTTAAAAACGAACAGGTTCGTGAGGTTAATCTGTTGCCCAACCAAAATTTGGCGAAGTACACCTTAAAGAGTCAGCCCAGCAATGCACCCCCTCAAGAAGTGCATCTCTTTAACCAGGACGTACAGCTAACCCGTCTGCTGCGCGATAAAGGCGTCAATTTCACCTACGCGCCAGAAGAAGCTAGTAACCCTGTTACCAGCATTCTGGTACACCTGCTGCTGGGGTTCTTTTTGCTGAGTTTGCTGCTCATGTTTCTGCGCCGCGCCAGCAACGCACCCGGCGGACCAGGGCAAATTTTGAACTTTGGCAAATCCAAAGCGCGCTTTCAAATGGAAGCTCAAACGGGCGTTTGCTTTGACGATGTAGCCGGGATTGAAGAGGCGAAAGAAGAACTACAGGAAGTTGTCACCTTCTTAAAGCAGCCTGAGAAGTTTACGGCTGTAGGGGCACGAATCCCCAAGGGTGTGCTGCTGGTGGGGCCGCCAGGAACGGGTAAGACGCTGCTTGCAAAGGCGATCGCCGGAGAAGCCAGCGTTCCATTTTTCAGCATTTCTGGGTCAGAATTTGTCGAAATGTTTGTAGGTGTGGGTGCCTCCCGCGTCCGTGACCTATTTAAGAAGGCCAAAGAAAACGCGCCATGCCTCGTGTTTATTGATGAAATTGACGCGGTAGGCCGTCAGCGAGGGACAGGCATTGGCGGCGGCAACGACGAGCGCGAACAAACCTTGAACCAGCTCTTAACCGAGATGGATGGGTTTGAGGGCAATACAGGTGTTATCATCATTGCGGCGACCAATCGCCCCGATGTTTTAGACTCCGCATTGCTGCGTCCAGGGCGGTTTGACCGTCAAGTGGTGGTAGATTTACCCACCTATAATGGTCGCCTTGGCATTTTAGAAGTGCATGCCCGTACCAAAAAGCTGGCACCCGAGATTTCTTTAGAGGCGATCGCCCGTCGTACTCCTGGCTTTTCGGGGGCTGCCTTAGCCAATTTGCTTAACGAAGCGGCAATTTTGACCGCCCGTCGTCATAAAGAAGCTGTCACCGACCAAGAAATTTTGGATGCGATTGACCGCGTCACCATTGGCCTGTCGCTGACGCCTTTGTTAGACAGCAAAAAGAAATGGGTGATTGCCTATCACGAAGTGGGTCACGCCCTGCTGATGACGCTGCTCAAAAATGCAGACCCCCTAGATAAAGTCACCATTATTCCTCGCTCTGGTGGGATAGGTGGGTTTGCCAAGTCCGTCATTAAAGACGAAGACCTAGACAGCGGCCTGCGGAGCCGTTCTTGGCTGCTGGATCGCATTACCATTGCCCTGGGCGGTCGTGCCGCCGAAGTTGAGGTCTTTGGTGACGCGGAAGTCACCAACGGCGCTTCAGGAGATGTGCAGTACGTTGCAGACCTCGCCCGCGAAATGGTGACGAAGCTGGGGATGTCTGACTTGGGTCAGGTGGCACTTGAATTAGACGGCGATCGCGAGGTCTTTTTAGGCCGAGACTGGGGTTCGCGGTCAGACTACTCTGAGGAAATGGCGGTCAAAATTGATCAGCAGGTACGTCAGATTGTGATGCACTGCTACGAAGATGCGCGCCGCACCATTCGTGAGCATCGCGTGGCGATGGAAAAGCTGGTGGAAGTTCTGCTTGAGAAGGAAACCATTGAAGGCGAAGAGTTTCGCGCCATTGTCGATCAGTGCAGAGCGCTCGAAAAACAGCCTGCCCTGAGCATCAATTCCGCTACTGCTCCTTCTTTTGCCGAATAGCAGCGGCTCTAATTGACACCTCTCTACCCTTTTTTGTCAGCCTACGGTGTACACACAAGTCTTAAAGTTTCCCTTTTATATAGGTTTTTGCCATAAACCGATTCATCAATCCCCTCTTGGGAGGGCAGGGCTGATTTATTTGCCAGAGAAAAACCATAGAATCCTTAATTCTTCTACATAACCTATCATTTGCATCGCTGGGTGAGCGGAGCCGAATCCCAGCATCGGCGGAGGTGTTGGGTTCGGCTCCGCTCACCCAACTTAGACTTTTCGTAGTTTTTAGGTTTTTCAGCTCATCGTCTATTTTTCTTTTTCCAATAAATCAGCCCTGCCTCTCGGGAGGGGCAGGGGTGGGTTAGTAGCGCCATGAACCCACCCCGCCCTACGGGCACCCCTCTGAGGAGGGGATTTTTCTTGGACTTGTGTGTGTACGGTAGTTAGACGCTTGCGGCTTCTTTTACCAGCTTCTCCCAGCCGAGATCTTTGA